>JARRLH010000321.1:0-4751 GCA_037387205.1 Desulfofustis sp. | reverse complement strand
AAACCTCAGGTTAATGATATCGCAGCTAAGATGGCAGAGCTGAAGGCCGCTGGCGTCGACTTTATCTACCTTGGTTCGTCGTCTTTCCTTCGGGACAACGAGGATGCTTTTACAGGTGCAGCCGTCGAGAACGGCATTCCGATCCTGAGTCCGTACGAGAACCTGGTGCGCGAGTCGCAGGCGCTGATCTCTGTTGCTGCCCGCTACTACGACGTCGGTCATCTCGCCGGCCAGCAGGCGGAAAAGATCCTGGTCGGCAAAGTTGCCCCTGGCGATCTGCCCGTGTTGCGGATGACCAACTTTGCCGTCGTCATCAATATGGATGTGGCCAGAAAACTGAAGTTATTCCCACCTCTGGATCTGCTGCAAGTCGCGGAGACAGTTAATTGAACATTACCAACCATCTCCTCTATTCCTAAAATTTACGACATATAGAATGGAAAATGGCCACCTGGCAACGGGTAGCCTTTTCTTGTAATGCAGGCAATATAGAAATATCTGTTTGCCATCGCTGTTCTGTTAGAAAGAATCAGGAACAGGACTTATAAGAAAAAGCCCCACCCGCAAATGGGCGGGGCATATTCCTCACAGCACTACAGCAAACGAAGCACGACAGCCATTTCATTTGCATCTGAACGATAAGCCCCTCCGGCAACATCACCATACGTTTTTTCGATGACAAACCCGTTGCTTTCAACCTCGCTGGACAAGGAAGCAGGGTCAAAGTGCTGGAACCAGTTGTAGATCACCCTAGTGCGATGATCTTCTATGATCGTGTATTTATCCAGCACAACTTTCTCTTCGTCATACTTGAATGTGTTCACAAATCCAAAGTAATCGTTAGGTGACCAGAAGCCGTTCAGTTGCCGTCTTTCATAAATCGATGTCTCTTCTCTGGCATTGAAGGCGTTCATTGTATTCACATCGAGCATTACTCTTCCTTGGGGGGACAAATGCTTTTTGAAAATGTTCAGCAATAACGCTCTTTGTGACGGACTTAAAACACAATAGTCACACATGATCATCACGATCAAATCGTATCGATCGTTGCTGCTGAAGTTGAGATAGCTCATATATCGATAATCGATCTCAACCCCCTCCTGGTTCGCAGCCTCACGTGCATAAGCAAGAGAGTTGGCTGAAAAGTCAACTCCTGTGACCTTTGCTCCTGTACGTGCTAACCGCAAAGCATAAAGTCCTGGGCCACAGCCGAAATCTGCAACCTTTTTGCCAGTGCCAAGATTGAAGTGTTCAGCTATCCAGGCGGCAGATTGATCGATAAATGTGTGCTTACGAGATGCCATCGGTAACTCTTTATCAAGATGATACCGAAGCATCTGTTGAGCAGTATAAGGATCTGTCCATAGTTCTTCAGCCGTATAAACAGAAAAACAGGCTGGGCGTTTGTTTATATCAATAAGTTCTCCAAACATATTTAAATCCTATTTTGTCATGCCGAAACATAGCCGGCGTAATAAGTACATAGCTGCCTGCAGACAAAAAGTGTCTGAGTCATTTCGATTGAATTGGATACACCACGAGTGTGATGCCGTACTGCAAGGCAGATCGGTTAAGACTGGCAGCGACATTAATTGAGGTCGCCGTATGGAAGGAGCTTACTGAATCATGCGTGGACAATAGATTAACAAAGTTTTCCTGTCAACACCTTTGGTTTGTTGGTAACTTTGGTGCATAGTAGCTATTTAATTAAACTCCATATGGTTGCTAGTTGATTTTTTGTTGACCCGTCTACAGGTGCACACTTTACAAAGGGTATTGTCATGGCCGTGACAGAGGACTAAACCATTTGATAAAGGAGAAAGAAATGCAGAAGCATGTGAACAAAGAGGACTGGGTTGCAATGTTCAGAGAAGTTGGATTGGAAGACGAAGCAATGAAGAAATGGCATCAATTGTTCGAGAAACGTCATCCTATAGGCCATGCAGATTTTCTGAATTGGCTTGGTCTCACATCTGACGAGATTGCTACTGTTCGCAACATGTAATTAACTTTGAGAGAGTCGGTGGCTGCAAATGTGGCCACCGGCTTCAATTTGTGTGAGACATGAAAACATATTCCATATCACAGCTAGCCAATTTGTTTGGGCTTTCCAGAAGCACATTACTCTATTACGACCGGATCGGGGTGCTTTGTGCCAGCAAAAGAACAGCTTCAGGTTATCGTCAATACACAGGGGAAGATCATAAACAGTTAGAGCGTATCTGCATGTTTCGCGGGGCGGGTTTAACCTTAGCTGAAATCAAACAGATGTTTTCGGGAGGGGAAACCCCAAGTGTGTCAATTTTAGAGGAACGTTTACGAAACCTTGATAAAGAGATTTTGGAACTGAGAACTCAGCAACACTTAATCACAAAAATGTTGAAAAGAATGACAAGTAAAGACTTTACTCCTGCAATCGATAAAAATGTATGGGTAGAAATGTTAGAGTCTGCAGGAATGGACGAAGAAGGTATGAGGGCTTGGCACGCTGAGTTTGAAAAACGGTCACCGGAAGCACATTATGATTTCTTGTTGTCTCTTGGGATTCCAGAAAGTGAAGTACGCAGGATTCAAGATTGGTCTAAAAATGCAAAGTCATAGCTTGGGTGAATTATAGATGGAACATTGACACGATCATATTAATAAAAACGATAGGAGGAAGCATTCATGCCCAGCATAAAAATTGTCACCTACAAGGTAGGTGAAGCTAACCCTGAAGTAACTGTTACTGTCCCATCTCATGTATTCAAGATTGCAAAAAAACTCATTCCTCAAAAAGCATACTCTGCACTTGAGGAACAGGGCATTGACATTAACGGTATCGATGAGCTTATCAGTTCCGGAGAGGCATCAGGAGTTCTGCTGGAGGTTGAGGATCACAAGAAGAAAGAAAAGACTGTTATCTCTATCGAAGAATGACATGAATAATAGATATGGAACTGGGGAGGTTTTATGATGGAATCTTACAGTGGATCATGCCTTTGCAAATCAATTCAGTACACGATCGAATCGGATGTAGTCACCACCGCAAATTGCCACTGCAACACCTGCAAGAAAAGTACAGGAGCAGCATTCCAGACAGTCACTGTAGCCCAGAAAGAGAGTTTTAAAATAAAATCAGGCGCGGAAAGCATCCAGACGTTCGCAATAAGTGACAATGCTGTGAAACATTTCTGCGGAGTATGCGGCACGCCAATTTACAATACACACCAGGGCTTCCCTGGGTTTAATATGGTCTTTGTCGGGTCTCTTGATGAGCCATGTCAATTGCCACCTACAACTAACTTCTTTTGTGAGCGTATGCTCCCTTGGGTGAACACAATTGCTGAACTTGAAAATATCGATCGTTTGAGAAAGCAAGATTAAATTGAATCTCATCATTACAGGAGTCATTTCTGGCGTCGTCGGTACGATAGTCATGGACTTTTTGAATTACTTATTTTCAAAGGTCGGGGCTCTATCAAAAATTGAACCTGAGATGATTGGGCGGATGGTTGTTGGTTGGAGACGAGGACGTTTTGTTTATCGTCATCCAAGTGAGATGGAAAAAGTTGCATACGAAAAGATTTATGGACTTGTTGCTCATTACTTCATAGGTATAGGGCTTGCTGTCCCTTTTGTTATCTTATGGGGACTCATTACTGATGAACCATTGTCTCCTATATGGATTTTCGTCTATGGCATTGCTACAACAGCAGCCTCTTGGTTCTTCGTTTATCCATGCATGGGATTTGGTGCTTTTGGTCGGTTGTCACCTGATGGTTTAAAAGCAACTCTTTCGAGTTTGGCTAATCATATTTTCTACGGGATTGGCCTAGCTATTGGTATCCAAAAATGAAAGAAGCATTTGGAAAACTCCCTGACGAAGAAAAGATTGCATTTATGAGAAAAGATCGTGCGAACTTAGACGAACTTGGGATGAAGGCAGTTTCAATGGTCAATTGTAGTTGGTCAAACGATGAATGGGACTACATAGGGGTTGAGCAATGGCCTTCCAAGGAAGCAATTGAGAAACGCGAAGAATTTGAGAATGCTGAACTTGATGTTTCAAAGTATGTTGAATTTAAGACGATACTGGGAACTCCTGAATCCTTTGAAAATTACGGAAAATGAATTTCATCCTACATGGCCCATAAGTCACGTATGACAATCAAGATCATCCATTCCTAGAATACAGCAGAAGAGAATTGTGTATCAAACCATAAGAAAATATAGAAATAGTGACGAGAAAGATGTGCTGTCCTCTTGGGAAAATGCATCGAGGTTGGCACATCCATTTTTGACAGATGACTTAATTGAGACAACGAGAAAAAACATTCCGATCGTTTTGTTGCCAAAAGCTGACACATGGGTCTCCGATCGTAATGGGGTTGTTATAGGTTTCATCTGCCTCATTGGTAATGAGGTCGCTGCATTATTTGTGCAACCAGAATTTCACGGTACAGGTACTGGTCGTGCCTTAGTTGACAAGGCACGAGAATTACATGGTGATCTTGAAGTTGAAGTGTTTGAGATCAACTCTCTTGGCCTTCAGTTTTACCTGAAATATGGATTTGTCCCATTCCTTGAAAAGGTTCATGAAATAACGGGTAAGAAGGTTATTAGGCTTAAACTTATCGCTAACCACACCCTAGAACGCGACGAGGAACCTTTACCTCACAATTAGACGTCTCAGCTAAACAGGGTGTTTTTTAAAAGTCACCACTTATAGAATGAATAATGGCCACCTGGAAGAGGGCGGCCTTTTCTTA
>JARRLH010000320.1:0-3907 GCA_037387205.1 Desulfofustis sp. | reverse complement strand
GCTATCAATATTTTTTCATTGGTCCCGCCCAGGAGCAGGTTGCCCCCGAGCAGACATCCGAACAAGCGCAGCCGGAACAGCAACCACCCCAGGCCCAGATAACCGCTCCGCCTCCCCAGGTTCAGACCCAACCTGCTGTCCCCCAGCCTGCTCCGGCGGCTGTCCAGCGTCCGGCCCAAGAAGTCAAGATCGACACCGAGCTCTACACCGCCACCATCCGCGAAAATGGCGGCGTGATCACCAGTTTTCTGCTGAAAGATTTTCGTGAGGAAAGAGACAAAGACGCCGCCGGCGTCAACCTGGTTAAAACCGACCAGACCCAAGGCTATCCCCTGAGCTTCTCATGGGGCTCGGTAGTCGACAGAAACACCCTCTACACCTTTGACAGCACGGAAGTGCAATTCGATTCCACTACCAACAAAGCGACACTCACTCTGCGAGGGACGAGTCCCGGCGGGCTCGAGATAACCCGAACCTTTCATTTCGACCGCACCAATTACCTGATTGATCACCAAGTCACGGTGGTCAACAACAGCGGCCAGGTGCTCCAGGGAGCAGCAGGACTGCACCAGATCAACCTGCCCTTCGGCAAGATCACCAAGGCCAGCAACTGGCTGTTCAGGGGACCGTCCATGTTTGGCGAGGCAGGACTTCAGCGCTTCAAGCTCAAGGAGTTTGAGGACGGTCCACAGACGGTCAAGAGTGCCATTGACTGGGTTGCCTACGAAGGTACCTATTTCATGACCGGCATCATTCCAACCCAGAATTCCCAGTCAGTTACCATGAACGCCGTCGAGGAGCTGGTTACCATCGACCTCCAAGGTGCGCTGGAAACGCTGGCCCCTGGAGCGACGAACACCTATGATTACAAGCTGTTTTACGGGCCCAAAAAACTCACCATGCTCAATGAGGTCGGTTTCAACCTCGGCAAGATCGTCTATTTCGGCTGGTTCGATATAATTGCCAAGCCGATGCTCTACCTGCTCAACTGGTTTTACTCGGTGGTTCACAATTACGGAGTCGCCATCATCCTGGTCACCATAATCCTCAAGGCTATCTTCTGGCCGATCACCCAGAAAGGGTTGAAATCGATGAAGAATATGCAGAAATTGCAGCCCAAGGTGGTGAAACTGAAAGAGAAATACAAAGATGACCCGACCCGGATGAACCAGGAGATGATGAGTCTGTACAAAACTTACAAGGTCAATCCGTTGGGAGGCTGTCTGCCGATGGTGCTGCAGATTCCGGTGTTTTTTGCCCTCTACAAGGTACTGCTGCAATCCATCGAGCTGCGTCATGCACCGTTCATGCTGTGGATCAACGATCTCTCCGCTCCCGACCGGCTCTATTTGGGCTTTGACTTACCTTACCTCGGCGGCCTGCCGGTACTTACCCTGCTGATGGGTGCCTCGATGTTCCTGCAGCAGAAAATGACCCCCACCACAGCGGACCCGACCCAGGCAAAAATCATGATGTTCCTGCCCCTTATTTTTACCGTTATGTTTGTCAATTTTGCCTCAGGTCTGGTTCTTTACTGGTTTGTCAACAACCTGCTCTCCATCCTTCAACAGTATCTGATCAACCGGAAGAATAAACCCGTCCCAGCCGCCTCCTGATCAGACGAGCAGAGAAGACTCCATGGTGGAATAATACCAACCAGGAATAGCACATGTCATTGGAAACTAAAGACTACTACGGAAAGAACGTGGCCGAGGCCATAAAGAAGGCCTGTGAAGAATTGGGAGTTGCCCAGGAAAATCTCACCATTGAGGTACTCGAGACCGGATCCAAGGGAATTTTCGGCCTGATACGCCAGAAGGCCCATATCAAGGCTAAAATCCAGGAGAGTGAAGAAGAATCGGTCAAGCCGGGCCCGGAAAAGAAGACTGCGCCTGCCACAAAGAACGCCAAGAAAAAAGCCCCGGTCCCCGTTGCCGAGGAAAAAGAAGCTGCGGCGGCCCAGGAAGAGCCGAGACCGACACCGCCATCACCGCCGCCAGCCGCTGCCCCCATTGCCGAGCAAGACGAAACGGAAGATAACGATGCCGCAGCTAAAGTTCCGGTAGAATTATCCGAGACCACCCTGACAACCGTCAAGGAAGAATTGACTAAAATACTCGACTTGATGGGCTTTCCCTCGACGGTAACTGTTGCAGCCGAAGACGGTACGGCCCATTGCAAGGTCAGCGACGAACACCAGGAAGTGCTTACCTCGCAGGAAGGACGGGTGCTGGACAGTCTCCAGTATCTGCTCAGAAAAATTGTCTCGAAAAAGATAACGGGGCGCGTTCAACTCACCATCGACGTGGGCGACTTCCGCGAGAAACGCTACCAGGAACTTCAAGAGCGTGCCGTGGAATACGCCGCGCAGGTGAAGGAAAACGGCAAGACCCAGGTGATTTCGTCACTCAACCCGTCCGAACGCCGGGTGGTGCACGTTGCCCTGCAGGACGATCCCGATATCCGGAGCAGAAGCGTCGGCGAGGGGTTATTCAAGAAGGTGCTGATCTACAAACCCGGAAAGGGGCGCAAGAACAACAGCCGGAAACGGGGCCGCTCCAGATCCCGAAAGAAAAGCGATAACGGTACCTCCAAGGAGAGTTGAATACGTGCACCACCCGGACCTTCAGCTGTAAACACGCATCTGTGCCCGCAGACCGGGCATCACTGTCCGGCCTGTGGTTTTTTGGAGAACCATCGATGAGTTCCCCGGCCCACGACAACAGCACCATAGCGGCAATTTCAACTCCGCCTGGAGCAGGCGGCATCGGCATTATCAGGATCAGCGGCAGCGAAGCGCGGCGCATCCTCAAACACGTCTTCACCCCGGCCAATCCACCCTGCTCCTTCGACTCTCATCGCCTTTACTACGGCACCATAAACGACCCGCAGCAGGATAAACTTCTCGATGAAGTGCTGGTGGTGTTCATGCAGGCGCCGAAAACCTACACCAGGGAGGATGTCGTCGAGATACACTGCCACGGCGGGTTTCTGGTTCTTCAATCGGTGCTGGAGCTGATACTTGACCAAGGTGTGCGGCTGGCTGAGCCGGGAGAATTCACCAAGCGCGCCTTTCTTAACGGCCGTATCGACCTGACCCGGGCCGAGGCCGTGATTGATGTACTGTCGGCCCGCACCAGAAAGGGCGTCGATCTCGCCCTGGAACAGATGAGCGGCTCTCTCTACAAAGAAGTTGACAAACTGCGTACTTCTCTGGTCGAAATTCGCGCCCTGCTGGAAACCGCCATCGATTTTCCGGAAGAGGAAATCGAAATAGCGGATCACCGGGCCATGTACGCCAGGCTCAGGAAGGAGGTGCTCGCGCCGCTTGAAAAACTTATCGCTCAGGCCGACGACGGCCGTATCGTCCGGGAAGGGGTCTCGATCGTCATCATCGGCCGCCCCAATGTCGGTAAATCGAGCCTGCTCAACACCTTGCTGCAGGAGGAGCGGGCCCTGGTAACCTCGATTCCCGGCACCACGAGAGATACCATCGAGGAGTATATCGATATTTGCGGCATTCCCGTCCGTATTATCGATACTGCAGGTATCCGCGAGGAGGTCGAGGAGGTTGAGCAGCTCGGCATCAGGCGGGCCAGAGAGTCGATAAACCGCGCCGACCTGGTGCTCTTCCTGGTGGACGGCTCAAAACCGATTGATGATGAAGATGTCTCCCTGTTCGAGACCGTGAACCACAAGCCGCTTCTCACGGTGATCAACAAATGCGATCTCGAAGCGCGTCTAAAACGCCAGGTGCACCCTCGCATTGTTGCCGAAGCCGTGGAAATTTCAGCCCGGGAACAGACCGGACTCGAGCAGCTGAAGCAGCAGATATTTCGCCGCATCACGGGAGGCAGGGAACAGTGGCAGGAGGAAGGCTGCACTCCCAACCTGAGGCACAAAACGG
>JARRLH010000319.1:0-3918 GCA_037387205.1 Desulfofustis sp. | reverse complement strand
AGCTTCGATGACTTTCTCTTGGGGCAGGCAGTAGAGGAGGGGGCAGTACACATACCGTTCAAGGTTGATGGAATTGAATACAATGGTGGCAAACCGGTCTTGTTTTCCCGGGGCAAGGAGATCCAACAAGCCGACCTCGTTGTTGGAGCCGTGGGGGTAAACAGCGCGAAGTCGGAAATCTTTCAGGAGGTGGGATTCGGCTATAAAGAGCCCCTGACTATCAAGGCCGCGATCGCTGAAATGAGCTTCGACGAGGATATAATAACTGAACATTTTGGAAATTCCGTCCACCTGTTTCTTCTGCCCTTAAAGAATCTGAAATTCGCTGCCATGGTACCAAAAATCACCTATCTTACCCTATGCATTTTGGGGCATGATTTGAATGCCAATACCATAAAGGACTTTCTAGACCACCCAGTGGTGAAAGAAGTTCTGCCGAAATCAGTGAGCTACAAGCTCGGCTGTCGCTGTCTGCCTAAGATGAATATCAAGGCCCCCAAAATACCGTTTACCGACAGGGTAGTCATGTGTGGTGACGCCGGGTCGACGCGCCTTTTCAAAGACGGTCTTGGGGCCGCCTATATCATGGGGAAGGCTGCAGCGAAAACGGCGGTTCTTCACGGGGTGAGCAAGCAGGACTTTCAGCAACATTACTATCCGGTCTACAGGAACATCATTGTGGATAACTGGTTCGGGAGTTCCCTCTATTTCATTGCCGATTTTTACAAAAATTACGGCCTGCTTACCAAATGGATGCTGGAAATTGTTCAGGAAGAGCAGAGTAACCCGAAAGATCCCAAAAGATTAAGTTCGGTCCTGTGGAACATGTTTACGGGAAACGAACGCTTCAAAAATATTTTCGCAACAGCTGTTACCTTGCCGATGCGCTTTCATCTCTGGAGGGCATTTGCAAGATCACTGGTAAGAAGGAGGTGAGGGGAATGAAAGAAGGAGAACTTGGCAGGGTATATTCCAATGGTGAGATCATTTTTGAAGAGGGTGACAAGGGCGATGTGATGTATGTCATCCAGTCCGGGAAAGTAAAGATCTCGAAGAACTCATCTTCTGGAGACATTACCATGGCCACGCTGCAAAGCGGAGATATATTTGGAGAGATGGCCCTGTTCGACAGCTTGCCGCGATCGGCATCCGCCCGGGCCGAAGGTGATGCGAGGATTTTGAGTGTTGACAAAAAGAAACTCTTTTCGACAATCGGTAAGGACCCGACGGTGGTTCTCAAAGTAATTAAGACCATGAGCGGCACAATAAGACGGCTTAGTAAGGATTTTACCGAGCTGAAGAAGAAGAAACTGAACATGCTTTGCGGCACTATGGATCTCGAAGAGACTTGTACTTTTATCCTGGAAGAAGTTAGAGAAAACATTGTAGCTGCAGATAACGGTTCGATCATGCTGCTTGAAGAGCAGAAAAATCAGCTTCAGATCACGGCTGCCTTCGGTGAGCAAGCACAGGAGAAATTGGACCTTGCAGTTGGTGAAGGAGTTGCAGGCGACGTCATAGGAACCGGAAAAGCCGAGCTTGTCAATGATGTGCTCTTAGACTCGCGATACAAAATCGGTTCGCTGGAAATCGGATCTCTGCTATGCGTGCCTTTCAAATATCAGGGAAGTTGTTTTGGAGTATTGAATTTAAGCAGTCGAAACGGGAACCGGTTTACCCTGGATAATCTGAGGCTGCTTAACTCCTTCTCAAGATACGCCGCAATCGCCCTCAAGAACGTGATGTGTATGTCTGATCTGAGTCACGCAACCGACCAAGTGCTGAAACATGCGTCAATACTGGATGTTTATTAGCCACTCCAGTGCAAAAGATCGCTTTCGAAAAGGTCTCCTTAGAATTTTACTCAGGAGACTTTTTTGTCTTGGTAACGAGCCTCTGCCTCATTCTTGATGGAAACAAGAAGATCTCTTGTGAGACCGTGAAGACGTCGGGGAACCATGATCAATCTCGCCAACCAGAGAAGGGGGCCGCTATACTTTTCGTGGCTGTGAAGAATCACCATACTACCTACCTCTCTAAACGCCCATGTGTGTACAGCATGAATCCCGAACCGTTCTCCCTCCCAAACGACCTCCTGTCCAGGTTCGCAGGTGGTAATTTGCGAGTTCACTTTAATTGGCAGCGGAGTAAATGGTCGAACCACAAAGGAAAAGCACGCACCCGCCCCCATCTCCCCGCCTTCGACTAGGTGACAGCTCTGGCAAGCGGTATTCCAATCGTCCCATTCTTCCACAGCGGAAAACACAGCCCAAACAATGGACATTGGTGCTGCGATCTCAATCTCTTCTTGTATTACCATGACGCTATCTCCGCCATCTGACTTAATGATTATCTTCCAACGAGTGACACCAATAGTAAGAAATACAATCATCGAGGGCCGCCGGTATGCCTTGTTCAATAGTTGGGTACATCGGCTCGATGCCCACTATATCCTTGAAAGTATTTGGCTCCACCGGTAAATTTGAAGTCCAGCTTTTGACTGCACCTACAGAGAATCTGTTCCAGTAGGGTGTGAAACGATAGAGGACATCCAGTGTACCTGTGCCAGCGAGTGCTGCCCATTTGGGTACCCGGATGATACGGAGCCTAGGGTAATAATGCTGGGTTATGGCAAAAAAATCATTCCAGGTGCACGATGCCTTATCCGCTATTACTGAAATACCGGATTTACCACCCTCAGCGGCTTTGATTAATGCCCGAGCTGCATCGACCACGTGGAGGTGAGCAAAGAGATTATTTCCTTTTCCGGGGAATATAATGGTTCCCCGCCTCATTTGGTTAAAAAGGAGGCTGTTCACCCCGTACGTGTGGGGTAAACGCATTGAAGTGAAACGAATGCCGGCATCTGCTGCCATTCTCAACAAGATAGTTTCTGCTTCCAGCTTGGCTTTACTGTAACCAATATTTGGCGCCGCAGCCGTTTGCTGGGTGATCGGTTTTGCCTGCTCGCCATATACCAAAAGGCTCCCTCCATACACAAAGGTTTTCACGCCCGCCTCTATTGCGGCGCGCATAAGATTAATTGATCCTTCAACTATTGAAGGACGCAGTGCTTTGTAGGGCTCGAAAGTAGCCCGAGCGCCCAGATGAATCACCATATCAACGGATTTAAGCATACGTTCCAGACTCTTATGTTGCCCCAAATCACCCTGCATTAACTCAACGTCAAGGGATTTCAACAGGAAACCGCGGAGCGGCCTTCTCACCATAAGCCTGGGTTTATAGCCTTTCTGAGACAATTGTTTAGCAACTTCATAGCCGATAAAACCAGTGCCTCCAGTTAGTAATATCTTGCCGGTGTTTCCGGTCATTGCTCACATTCTCCCGCTAATCATTCAAGTCGATTGCTATGACTGGCAGTTTTCAACAGCTTGACAATAGTTCTCAATATATAGTGATGCCACCTTGGATTCGCAAGTAAAAGGTGTCAAATCTTTCTTACTTACAGAGGAGTGAATCAGCCTGGTATTCTGAAGAGGTCATGAAGGGGTTAAGTTTGCTTTTGTCCCCTCACCTTTCTTATCGCAAGCAGAGTTTGCTCCTGCAGGAATGGTTATAGAAAGTGCTGTGTTTTCTTCCTTAAGCCTTGCGCCTTGCATCAATCCGCAATTCCAAACCTAAAATCTACTCTATGCCCCTTGCTCCATGCCCAGTCAGTTAGGAGGCATAAATAGAACATTTCCTGACCGCCATGGCCGCCTCCTGCAGCGCCTCGGCAAAGGTAGGATGCCCGTGGACAGTCCGGGCAATGTCTTCTGAGCTGGCGCCGAACTCCACCGCCAAAACACATTCTGCGATCATGTCCGCAGCACGTGGGCCCAGGATATGTACCCCCAGAATTCGATCGGTCTTAGCGTGAGCGAGTATCTTGACAAATCCGTCTTTTTCACCCATGCA
>JARRLH010000318.1:0-5862 GCA_037387205.1 Desulfofustis sp. | reverse complement strand
GACTTCCCCTGCTTTTTTACAGTTATCTGGCGACGGAAATGCTGGCACCATTCTTCGCCAGTTTTCTGATCATGAACGGCGTCTTTTTTCTGGTAAAGCTCATTCCCTTTTTGAACCTGGTACTGGAGCTCAATATCAGTTTGGGGGACTTCATCAGGCTTTTTTCCTACCTGTTCCCCAACATGTTCCTCTATTCTGTGCCCATGGCCGCCATGCTGGGCATCACAGTGGGCTTCTCCAGGCTGGCCAACGATAGCGAAATACTCGCTTTCAAGGCCAGCGGCATCGGCATCTATCAAACACTGCCGCCGCTGATTGGCATAGCGCTTATCATCTCACTCATAACCGGTTATTTTTCCATCAGGCTTATCCCGGCCGGCGATACGGCAATGCAGCACATGATGTATCAGCTTGCCAAGGAAAAAATAGACAAGGGCATCAGAGAGAGAACCTTCACCGAGGCGCTGGGAGACCTGGTCGTCCATATCGATTACACCGATCCGGACACCGGCATATGGAACAATGTCTGGGTGTCCGATATGCGCAACAGGACCACGCCGGCCATTACCATGGCGCGTTTTGGGACCATGAACACCGACATGGAAACAATGGTGGTAACCCTCATCTTAAAAAACGGTTCCATGCAGATTCCTGAAGAAAGCAGGGCCCAGACTGTCTCCTTCGATCGTTATGTCATCAATATTCCTCTGAAGCTGCCCGCCCGATCTCCCAGCGTCAAGAAACGCGGGACCATGAACATGACAGAACTCATGGACATGGCCAGGGAAAAAGGCCTTAAGACTCCTGCAGGCAGATCATATCATACCGAGTTCCATAAAAGACTGGTCCTGCCGGTCGGCTGTTTTTTCCTTTCCCTGCTGGGCATGCCGCTGGGTCTGCAGGCCGGACCCGGCAGACGTGCAATAGGGATCCCCTTCGGCCTGACGCTCTACATCACCTACTACATCATGTTCACGATGTCGAGAAACCTGGCCACCGGGGGAGCGCTGCCTGTACCACTGATAATGTGGATGCCCAACGCCCTCTTTTGTATTTTCGCCATCGTATCAATCAACAAGGTCGCCCATGAACGACCGCTGGTATCTCCCTATGTTCAGCACCTGCTTGAAAGATTCGTTGCCGTGGTGGTGGATTTGTTTCACAAGGGCTACGCGCTCATTCGCAGGAGCGACGGCAGTGACCATGGGGATGGGGCGGAGCAGGCGGAGCAGAAAAAAATACTGCGCGGAAACGCCAGGACTCGGATTTTTCATTTTCCAGAATGTGACTATTACTATAGTCAGGACTGTTCAGTCGAATTCAAAGACAGCGGGGTTGCCCTGAAAGCTGGGTTTGACCCCTGTATGTTCTGCAGAACAATCCTGGTGGACAAGCAAGCCGAAGAACGTCAATCTGAGTAAACGGGTGGGGTAGAATGACAATACTTCCAAATTCCGAACAGATGCGACAGATCGATCAATGCGCTATCAATGAGTTCAAAATTCCCGGCATCGTCCTCATGGAAAATGCGGGGGCCGGTACCGTTATTCTGATGGAGCGACTTCTCGGGTCACTGGAAGGCCTCCTGTTCCCCATTTTCATCGGTCCAGGCAACAACGGCGGAGACGGACTCGTTATTGCCAGGCATCTCCACCAAAGAAAGGCCGTTCCACTGCTCATGTTTCTGGTTGAACCAGGACGCCTCAAGGGAGACAGCGCGGCCAACCTGGCAATCGTTGAAAAGCTCGGACTTACGTCGCTGAGCTGTACGAATTCCAAGACCCTTACAAAAGTGTTGGGAACCATCGAGCAGATGGCGATTAAGCATGGTCCGCCGACAGCCTTGGTTGATTCGATTTTCGGCACCGGACTCGACCGCGACATCGATGGTCACTTTTCCCAGGCCATTGAACTTATCAACAACTTGAGCAGTGCCCGAAACATTCCTGTTATTGCCGTCGACACGCCATCCGGACTCAGTTCCGACACCGGCGAGATACTGGGCTGCTGCATCAGGGCCTGGACCACCGCCACCTATGGTTATCCGAAGCTCTGCCAGGCGCTGCCATCGAGTCGGTCCCTGGTCGGCGAACTCCAGGTGATTGATATAGCGATCCCCCCCGAAGTGCGTGAACGGGTGCAGGTGGATATCGCCGCGGTGGATCATCATGAACTCTCGGCACTGCGCAGCTGTCTGCAGAGGCCGCAGGACAGCCACAAAGGCAGCTTCGGTCACCTGTCGATCCTCGGCGGCTCCGCCGGCAAGACCGGCGCCGCGCTGCTCGCCGCCCGAGGCGCCATCCGCAGCGGCTGCGGACTGGTGACGATCTGTACACCGTCAGGCCTCAACACCATTTACGAATCGGCACTGGCAGAAGCAATGACCATGGTCGTTGAAAGTGATGATTATCTTTCCATTGACGACCGGGATCTGATAATTGAAAACCTGGCTGATAAAAACTGCGTGGTCATCGGCCCAGGTATCGGCCAGGAAAAGAAAACCGTTGAACTCGTCCTCGACTTGTATCACCACCTGGCCACGCCCATGGTGATCGATGCCGACGCTCTCAATAGCATCGCGCGGCGCAAAAAATATCTCTCAGTTCCTCCGGGGCCCAGAATCTTCACCCCTCATCCCGGTGAAATGGCCCGTCTTCTTAATTCCACCGCCGCTGAAGTTCAAAGGGACAGGCTGGCCGCGTTGCGCACCTGTGTTAAGCAGTTCAAGACACCCGGCTCGGAATTGATTAGAGTATTAAAAGGCAGCGCTACCCTGACCACCGACGGAAATATTGTCTGGCTCAACCGGTCCGGCAATCCCTCCATGGCAGCCGGAGGGATGGGCGACGTGCTCAGCGGTTTGATCGGTTCTCTGATATGTCAGGGAATGTCTCCTCTCGACGCTGCCCGTTATGGTGTATATTTGCACGGATGCAGTGGCGACAGGCTGCAGAAGCAGGTTGGCGTTGGATTCAGTGCTTCGGAATTGGCCGATGAACTGTCTTCGCTACTCGCAGACGTAAGGGATGGCAGAAGATGAAAACCGCCCGTGACATAATGACCCAGGAAGTTATCACCGTCCAGCCCGACACCCCGATTCGCGAACTGGCCCAAATTTTCCTTGCCCGCAGCATCAGCGGGGTTCCAGTGGTGGACCTGGACGGTAAAGTTCTCGGCATTGCGACCGAAAGCGATCTCATATTTCACAGCAAGCGGCTCAAGGTTCCCACGGTTCTGACCATTCTCGATTCCTTCATATTTCTGGACTCCCCGGAGAAAATGGAGAAAGAATTGCGGAAAATAGCCGCCGCTTCAGTCAGCGATGTCTATTCCTCCCCTCCTCTCACCATCAATCCCGACACCCCCCTTGACGAGATTGCCTCACTGATGACTGAAAAACAGGTACACACACTGCCGGTACTCGATGAAACGGGAAAGATGATCGGTATTGTCGGCAAAAAGGATATAATCAGGACTATCCTGTAATTCCATGCCGCATTGCCTGGTGGAAAGTTCCGACCACGTGCCAGCCACCGGTAGAGATGCTGCCACGGTTAAACGTGCCTGGCGTCTGATTTGTCTCGCACTGCAGTGAACAGCCCCACTGGGATAATTTAGAGTTCCTTCGTCTTACCAGTCGATAGGCTCCATCGAGTTCTTTTTCAAATAGTCGTTGCATTTGACGAACACTCCAGAGCCCAGATACCCTCGTGCAGGCTGTTATCTATTTCCTGAAATATATTCTTGAGTGAAGGCGGGGGCGGGATCCCCTCTTTCACGGAAAAACACAATCCGTGTGCTTCCGGGCCAAGTTGCGGGTGCTCATTTATATAGGGGTCCTGGCCGATGATAACCACCTTGACCTGAGTGAACGGGGTAATGCGCATGGCAGCAAAAACCCGCTCCCTCGGCGGGTACACCTTTCTTCCTTTGGACTCTGCTCCATATGCCCGGATAATCAGTTCCTTGTGAACCCCCCGACTGAGCAGCTCAACCTCTTCTTCCCATAACATTGGTTCACCTTGCGGCCCGCCCGGCTATCATGAGCATCCTGTCACTCCTTCACCTCCTGACCGTGTGCATAGGTCATCAGCAATTCTACACAGTCCTGCTCATCGACGATACGATCGATGGCGCTCTTGCGTAGAATATTCTCACCCAGCTCTTTGCAGAGACAGCTCGCTGCATTGAGAACTGCCACATAGCCCTGATTCCTCCTCACTTCCTGCATACCCTTGTCGCCATCGAGCTGATGGCCGGACACCACCAAGGCGAACATGCGGTTTTTCAGAATAGAGGAGATGGATTCAAACATCAGGTCCAAGGCCCCGCGGCCGGAAACCGGGGGACTTTTTCTAATCGTATAGTTGGTGCTGCGCGAGACCATGCTGAAATTCTCCTGACTCGACCCGATATAACAATTCCCCCCCTCAATATTCATTCCCTCTTCGAGGCGGATGACCTTGACCGCGCTGACCGCATTCAAATACCTGGTCAATGATTCGACGAATTCAGCCGATTCCTGGATCACCACGATCAGTGTGGTAGTGCAGTGCTCAGGCAACCGGGGAACGATGTTGAGCAGATTGCCCGCTCCTCCGCGCCCGGCTCCGATAACACCGATCGAAGAGACCCGGCGATATTTAGTTATGACAATGGCCTCCAGCAAATCCCCGCAGTGGCTGCAGCGCGGTTCCTCGGCCTTTGAATTCGGTTGCGGTTCAATGACATTGCGGGTACCGCACTCCTCACAGAATACGATACGCTTCTGCAGCTTTCCGTTTTCATGGGCAGAAGTGTCGGTTTTAAAAGGTTTGGAAGGGTTTTTCGACTGGACTCTCGCAGCACAGAGTATTCGATACAGCAGCTCTTTTCTGAGCCGCTCAACCCCTTTCTTGGGGTGGAGAGAATCTTTACCCAGGAAATCAACTGCACCGTTTTTTAGCGTGTCGAAACAGCGTGCCGAGCCTTCTCGTGAAAGACTCGAAACCATGATGACAGGCGTGGAATTCTGCTCCCTGATCTTGTGCAGCGTTTCCATTCCGTCCATCACCGGCATTTCCATATCGAGAAGAACGACATCAGGGTGTAATTTTTCTATTATATCAATTGCTTCACTACCGTTAGAAGCCTCCCCTATAATCGAAAGCGCACTGGTATCGGCCAGCATTTCGGGAATAAATCTCCTGAACAGTTCGGAGTCGTCAACCAGCAGCAGACGAATGCTTTTATTGACGGAATAGTTGAGGGTATTCGCTTCCATCTCGCGTTTTTATAATCATGATCCGGTTCAGCGGATCCGCATCTTTATGAGGTATAAAGACGATTCTGAATGATGTAGTCTGCTACTCCAGGAGGTACCAACTCACTCCACTCCTTATGGCTGCCTATACTGGATCTGATGTCTGTTGAAGACACATCAGCAATGTCACCGGCCAGAAACAATACTTCGTTTCCTGACTGATCGCCGATCCAGCGAGCCTCGTTTCCTTTGTCGGGGCTGAATCCGTTTCGGGCGAGCAATTGATGTATCTGTTTTAAGGAGAAACCGGGCCTGACTGCAACAATAAAATTGGTCGCACCAAGTAAATCATGCCATCGGTACCAGGTTTCTATTTCGGAAAGCGCATCAAAACCGATGATAAAATGGTAGCAAACTTCTGAACTGATGTCATTTTTTAGTTGCTGAATGGTATCGAAGGTGTAGGAGATGCGGGCCCGGGAGATCTCGATCTCGGAAAGCTCGAAGCGCTGATTATAAGCAAGCGCCAGTTTCAGCATCTCCAGTCGATGACCTACTTCGCAGACCAGCGCATCATTTTTATGCGGCGGATTGGCCGCCGGAATAAAAATTATCTTGTC
>JARRLH010000317.1:0-3918 GCA_037387205.1 Desulfofustis sp. | reverse complement strand
CGTCTCGCGAAACGCCTTGAGATTCATTACACGCCGAAACACGGTAGTTGGCTCAACATTTGTCATGGGACAGCCTAAAATAGATCTTAGCGGACACGTAGTTTTACGATTTTGACCAGACGGTCGTACGGCAGTAAAAAAGACCTGTAAAAGCAGTGAAACTTTTACAGGAGGGAGCCCTCAATGCCGTGTCGATTGTCAAAGGAGGAAATCGTGGCACTGCGTGTACTTGGCGGTAAAAATATGAAAAAGACAGAGATTGCCGCCACCCTGGGAGTAAGCGAGGGAAGCGTCCGGTATCACTTGAAGCGCCAGGCAGAGAGGGCAATTGACGGACGGCAAAACAAGACACAAAAGGCAGATGCGTATGCCGGAGTGATCAATCACTGGATTGACTCTCACTCGGGAAATGAACGTCCGGTGAATGTGCAGGAACTGCATGAGCATCTGGAAATTGAGCACGGGTATAGCGGCTCGTACAAATCGGTTTTGCGCTATATACGGCGGCACTATCCGCGTCCCCGGATGAGGACCTATCGTCGCGTGGAAACACCTGCCGGAGCACAGAGCCAGACCGACTGGGCGGAATTTCCCCGTGTAGCCGTTGGTGGCAACTATGAGGCGCTGAGTGCCTTCATCATGTGCTTGAGCCATAGCCGTATGATCGCAGTAATCTGGCGAAGCAGCAAAGACCAGCTGAGCTGGCTGGAAAGCCATAATGAGGCGTACTCGAGGTTAGGCGGAGTCGCGGCGGTGAATCGCATCGACAACGTAAAGACGGCCATTTGCCACGGTGCCGGGTCTTGGGGAGAGATCAATCAGGTGTACCGGAGCTATGCCCAGTCAGTGGGTTTTCATATCGACGCCTGCCAGCCGAGATCTCCGCAAGCTAAGGGAAAAGTTGAGGCCAAGGTACACTTGTCACGTCTGCGCCTCAACCCAGCCCGTCGCCACTTTGACGGATTAGAAGAATTGCAGCACTGGACGGATAGGCGGATCAAGAGATGGTCGGAACAGGCGGTATGCCCGGCAACCGGCGAAACGGTTGTCGCCAGCTGGGAGGATGAGCGTGGCTTTCTCCGGGAGGTTGATCGTTACCCACAGCCGTTTGACGTGGTCGTTTCCCGGCCGGTCGGCAAGGACTGCATGGTGAACTTTGAAGGTCGCAGCTATAGCGTCCCGTTTCAGTATGCGGGTCAGCGTGTGGAAGTCCGAGGCTGTGCTGATACGGTGCAGATCTGGGCCGACGGGGCTCTGCAGCGCCACTATCCGCGTCACAGCCGTGAACGTGTGCTGATTGACCCGAGTTGCTATGCCGGCAAGTCAACTGATCGGGTTATTCCACCTCCTCCCCTGGGGCGTATGGGCAGTAAGCTTCAGGAGCTCATCTCCATGCCGGTGGAACATCGCCCTCTCGATCTCTATGCGAGTTTAATGGAGGTGGCCCGATGAGCAAACAAGCGACCCCGCGAGTGGATCTCGATGCCACCAGAACGCGCCTGGAAACCCTTGGCTTATGCCATGGCGCCGAGCAGCTCGAACAACTGCTCCATCAAGCGGTAAAACAGAACCAGGCCCCGCATGCGTTTCTTGACGGTTTACTGAAGTTCGAAAATGATCGCCGGGAGGAGCGGCGTATTGGAACCTCCTTGCGTTTGTCGGGCTTACCGCAGGACATGACGCTGGGCAACTTTGACTTCACGTTCCAGCCGGGGATCGAGAAGAACCGTATCGAAACCCTTGCCACCTGCTCGTGGATCAGGGCCCATGAAACGGTGCTGTTCCAGGGTCCGCCGGGAATCGGTAAAACACATCTGGCAGTGGCGCTGGGGGTGAAGGCGGTGGAAAACGGGTTCTCGGTTGCCTATTATCGACTCGATGACCTGTTGCACAGTCTGAAGCAGGATGCGGAGGTTCCACCGCGACGGCTAAAAAGCAAGAAATACCTCAAAGTTGCGCTACTGATCATCGATGAGGTCGGTTTCCAGACGCTTACGCGCCAGGAATCTGCGTTGTTCTTCCGATTGGTGAGTTATCGATACCAGCGGGGCAGCATTATGATCACGACCAACAAATCGGTAAAGGACTGGGCGGAAGTAATGGCCGGTGATGAGGTGATGACGACAGCCTTATTGGACCGACTGCTGCATCATTGCCATGTGTTCAACATTAAGGGCCGCTCATACCGACTTCGTGATCTTGAGAGGAGCTTGAAGCATTAGGTAACTCGCCCGGCCTCCGGTCGCCCTACGGGCTCCCTCCAGCCGGGCGTAAACTAAAAGGACATAAATCGTAAAACTTGATGTCCGCTAACTTCGTAAAAGATGGTGTCCATTGACAAGCGTGGGGTCGGCTCTCTATTATATAAGAATTAGTATGTCTGAGGCAGGACCATGCCAGTTCAACGATCAACTCAAGATATCTCGAATATGGGAGAACTAATTATGAACAATTTGAAAAATATCAAACTAGCAATCGCCCTCGTTGGGGGCGTATCGGTTTATTTTTGTTACATCAGTTGGTGTCTATTCAGCCCCGATCGTCTATCCAGCCAAAGGCCAGAGCGAGGCCCAGCAAAGTCAGGATGAAGGTGAGTGCCACCAGTGGGCGGTTAAGACAACCGCAGTCGATCCAGCTCGGCTGGCAGCTGAAACAAGCAGTGGAGAAGTATACCAGCGCCACCATAGTGCCCTGGGCGGTGCAGCCCGTGGTGCCATTGGCGGTCTACTGGTAGGCGCGATTGCCGGTGATGCTGGTAAAGGAGCAGAGATAGGCGCAGGAGCTGGTGCAATTAGCGGAAGCATGCAAGGACGCAGGGATATTGAGATGCAGCATCAGGTCGCAGAGAACGCTCATGCCGAGCAGAGGGCGCAGCTGCAGCTGTACGATAGGGCTTACGGCGCATGTCTATCCGGGAGAGGCTATACCGTTGATTGAATCTTTGTGCCCCCAAGATCTGGCGGTTTCATATCCGTTGGCATTGCTGTAGAGATGCCAACCTTTGAAGAGAGTGACATTCGGCTCGAGATGGGCGTTGAGACAATCTAGATGTTTCCTGCTGATCAAATGTTTTGAGATTACACTCACACGATTTTGGTCGGTGGAGAATCACTATTTGCCATACAGATCGATCGCCCAATATTTACGGAGTTAATTAGGATTTAATAATTATTGAGGGTTAATACACTTCCTTAAGAGTTACTGTTAAAGGGTTTTAAGGCACTGATAACAAATACAAACCTTTGATAGTTAAAAATGGATTCATTTCGTATCCGTTCGTAAATAAATGATTCACTACCGCTGGATAGAGCAGGCCGAGTAATTGACTATGACGGAAATTGCATCGCTTAGTTTTGAGAATACACCATCGGATACTCTTACCGTAGTTTTAGCAGGAGAATGGCGCCTGAGCAAAAATCTACCTGAGGTCAACAGAGTGGAAGAAGCCGTGGCCAGAATCTCTTCCCTACGAAAGGTGTTGCTAGACGCCGATCAGATCACTGATTGGGATAGTGGTTTACTGACTTTTTTGCTGCATGTGCGCAAGCTCTGTGCCGCCAACAACATTGTTCTCGACAGCAGTTCCCTGCCGGAGGGAGCTCTCAAACTGCTGGCTTTAGCCTCAGCAGTCCCAGAAAAGAAGGATGCACGAAAGAAGGAAGAACGCAGTAGATTTCTCACTAATATTGGCGATGAGAGTGTCGAGCTGATACGCTCGGCGGGGGATCTGCTGACCTTCATCGGCGATGCAATGGTTGCTTTTCTGCGCTTTCTAGGAGGCAAAGCTCAGTTCCGGCGCAGTGATTTGGCTCTGCTCGTTGAGTCATGCGGCGCTCAGGCGTTGCCGATCGTCACCCTTATCTGTTTTCTGGTGGGCCTTATCCTGGCTTTCATCGGTGCTATCCAGCTGGATCTGTT
>JARRLH010000316.1:0-3919 GCA_037387205.1 Desulfofustis sp. | reverse complement strand
GGTTTCCACCAATATCGGTCTGAGGCTGGTAACAGAGGTATAATTCGTCCTGATTTAGTGCCTGCCTCAGATCGGTGGACAGGTGCAGCTTTTCATCGGCAGCCTCCTGCATGCTGGGCAGGAAGAAGCAGATCTCGTTGCGGCCGGCAGCCTTGGCCCGGTACATCGCGGTGTCCGCCTGCTTGAGAATATCATCCACCCCTTTTTCATCTTTGGGGAACAGCGTTATGCCGATACTAACCGTGCTCTGCAGGTCTCGTTCCCCTATTTTACAAGGGGAGGAGAGACAGAGATTAAGCTCCTCGGCAATCTTTCTAACCTTACTGGCGGCAATCTTTGAAGAGGTCCCCAGTTCTGTAAAGACCACGGTCAACTCGTCCCCTCCCATCCGGGCGGCTACATCCTCCTTGCGAATGAATTCGGACAATCTGGTGGCCACCATAATCAGATACTCGTCGCCCACGGAATGCCCCAGCGAGTCGTTGATGGTTTTGAAGTTGTCGATGTCGAGATAGAGCAGGGCGCCGAAGTAGTCATGCCGCTCGGCGCGGGATATCTCTCCTCCCAGGTAATCCAGAAAAAGTCGGCGATTGGGCAGCCCGGTCAAGGTATCATAAGAGGCGTGATATTTAATGAGCTGTTCGGACTTCTTTTTTTCGGTAAAGTCTTCGACGATGCAGATGCCGCCCGAGACCGCTTTTTCCGAATGCTGGATAGTTTTGAAAAAGACTCTGACAGGCGTCGTCTTGTTGCCGGTTACCGAGGCGTAATCACCCTCGAAATAGCCCTCTCCAGAGGTGATCGACTTTCTCAAGGCCTCGAGCAGATCAGGATTTTCAAGGGTGGTAAGCATATTCATGCCGATCAGCTTTTCCCTGGCGGAGCCTAGAATCCGAAGCAACTCCTCGTTGCAGTCGATGATCTTCCCGTCCTTGTCGTACTGCAGGATGCCCAGCGGTGCGTTGCTGAAGATATGGCGGTAGCGTTCTTCGCTTATCTTGAGGACTCTCTCGCGGTTGATGCTCGCATGTCTGAGCTCGATATTCTCGCGGATATTGAGATTAATCTTTTTCGAGCCCGACACCGTCACATACCAGAACAGGAGCACCAGAAAGGCTTTCAACAAGGAGGGCAGAGTCAGGTAGAGCAGCAGTTTCAGAATTACCGGAAAAAGGATGAAGCTGAGGAAGCCGGCGACCGCCCTGAAACTTGGGCACAGTGAGGAGACCCCCCCAGCCGCCATACCGACCATGACCATGAAATAAACGATCTGGTGTGAAAGGCTGTGTTCGGGAAATATAGTGAATGCGGAAAATCCCCAGATCGAGGCGGAGATATAGTTGCCGACCAGAAAGCGCAGGTGCCAGTGCTCCTGGGTGGCCGGATCATCTTTCCCTGCACGGGAGTAAAGTGAGAGAATCCGTAATCTCAGCGCTGAGACCAGCGTCAAAGCGGCAAGCCAGCCGAGCAATATACGCTGGTCAATTTCCGTCCACAGGGTGCCCACCAGCAGGCCGGCGGCAAGCACCGAGACGACAATCGGCATCAGCGCGCTGGCATAGAGCAGCCTGGTTTGCTCGGCAGCGATGTCTTGGGGCGAATGATGAAGGTACAGGAGTTGGGGGTGAAATTCTCGGTGGACGACTTCGGCACCGGCTATTCGTCGCTCAACTACCTCAAAAGTCTGCCCCTGCACACTCTTAAAATCGACCGTTCATTCGTCAACGACATCAACAGCGGTGAGGACGATGTCATCCTGGTCGACACCATCATCATGATGGCCAGAAACCTCGGGCTCGAGGTCATTGCCGAAGGAGTAGAAACCGAGCGGGAACTGGTCTATCTCAATCGCCAGGGATGTTTTATCTACCAGGGATTTTATTTCAGTAAACCCGTGGAAGAGAAACTTTTTGTAAAGATGCTCCGCCGGGGTCGTATCCAATCCGAAATACAAATACCCGCAGAAATTTCCGCCCTCTAAACCTTTAGCTTGGCCGCCCCCGCCCCGTATTAGGTGTACTGTATCACCAGGTACCCCACATAGATGCTCAACAGCCAGATTCCCTGCCACCTGCTGAAATATCCGCTCTTGTTGGTGGAGATGAAGACCCTGAAGGACAGGAGAATGAGCAGCATGACGGGGAAATGGAGGGAGTAGAAATTGTGCGGAATGGCCAGCGGAACCGCCGCAGCGGCGGCACCGATGACAAACAGGCAGTTGAGTACATCGGCGCCGACCACATTCCCCACGGTGATTTCCGGGTGCCCCTTGCGGATGGCCGTGATGGCCGTGATAAGTTCGGGCAGCGAGGTGCCGAAGGCGACCATGGAGGCGGCAATGACATCGTCCGGCACGCCGATTCGCTCAGCTATTTCGGAAGCCCCCGGCACCAGCAGGCGGGCTCCGAAGATGACCAGGATCAGGCCGCCGATCAGCATGAACCAGGACAACCCCACCCCTCTGACGGCAGCTTCCCCATTGTTTTCAGGCTGATCCGCTTCATTGTTTTTCTGGGTCGACCAGCGATAGGTGATATAGAGATAGCCAACCAGCAGTGCCAGGAAGAAAAATCCAACCCAGCGTTCGAGCATCGGAGGGTAGCCTGGTGTGCGGGTCGCCAGGGCAACCACACTGATCAGTACCAGCAGCAGGGCGGCACCAATTTGAATCCAGCCGGTACGATCAAGGATATAGCGATTGACCGGCATCGAGGCGAGTATGCAGGAAAGGCCGAAAATGAGACCGGTATCGGCAATAATCGACCCCACGCCGTTACCCAGAGCCAGGCCTGGATTGCCCATAAAAGCGGCCATTACTGAGACGAACGCTTCCGGCAGGGTGGTCCCC
Organism: Desulfofustis sp.; assembly: GCA_037387205.1. GTDB lineage: Bacteria > Desulfobacterota > Desulfobulbia > Desulfobulbales > Desulfocapsaceae > JABDQA01. The sequence goes on along the minus strand of JARRLH010000316.1, from coordinate 1,071 downwards.
AGAGAAATGATGGTAGCGCCGATGACGATCTTGGGCATACCGGTCCTGATAGCCAGGTCGACCGCTCCTTCGATCAGCCAATCTGCCCCTTTGGCCAGCACCGCGATACTCACCACCACCAGCAGCAGAAGCAGCCAGAGGCTCGATTTGTCCATATAGCTGTGCAGGACCGCTTCGTTGCCGATTATCTGTAACAGGTCATATCCCATAAAGTGAGCTCGAGACTGGTGCGGCGACGAAGTCGCCGGTACGATTGGTTAGAGGGCAATATCTGACAGCTTCCTGACGATTGCGCAAGATAAATATGAGGAGCATGTCCGATTAAGGCAACACACGGCTCATCTCGGGAAGCGTTGGGTTTGTCGGCCGAACCTGAGCACCGCGCCGGACAGCCGGGCACAGAGCTGTTCAGGAGAGGCAGACGGTTCAGGCACCTGAGACGGCCTGCCGCCTCCGCGGGGCAAGGTAGTTTAAAAATCCCTGCCGCAGCTTATTTGTTGCTCAGAACCTCGAGGGTGACCAAGACTTCCACTTCTTTACCGACCACACCCATATCATAGAATTTACCGGTGCCGACGCCGTGGGCGAGCCGATCAATTACGATGGTGCCGTCGAAGCCGGCCACCTCGGTGCCCTTTTTGGCCGGATGTTCAGTAACTCCCACGAGCTTGAGCGGCAGAGTGAGATCATACTTCTTGCCTTTGACGGTCAAGGTGCCTGCCACATCGAACATACCGTTTCCCGCGTCGGTGATTTTGGTCGAAGCGAAGGTGATCTGCGGAAACTTGCTGCTTTCAAAAAAATCGGCGGACAGCAGGTGTTTGTCCCTTTTGGTGATATTGGAGTCGATGGAGTCCACCTCGATGGTGAACACAAAACTGGACTGATCGAGCTGGGCCGGATCGAAGTTCACTTCGATATCAAACTCGTTGAAGTGACCGCGTGTCTTAGAGAAGATGTGGTCGACGCTGAAATAGATGGCGGAATGGGCCTTGTCCACTTCCCACGAGCGGGCGGCGCCGAAGACGAGGGAGCTGCTGGTGATCAGCAGCAGGGCAAGAATCGATGTCA
>JARRLH010000315.1:8736-10064 GCA_037387205.1 Desulfofustis sp. | reverse complement strand
TGTGGCACTACATATCAAATTTAAATGGAAATTCAGTGCGATAATCATCTATGTGCTGGATGTAAATGACTTAAGAGCAGAACTTTCATAATCAAGGACGGCCCAAACTAACAAAGGATATTTTTTGATAGGATTTAAAATCAAATACTGGCGGTAATTGAATCGTCTTTCTGTTTAGTTATCGATCTAAAAAACCGAAACAGCCAAAGTTGACGGACTCAGAGCAAAGAGGAACAGCCATAGCCTTAGGACGCAAATCTTCTGTACAATCAAGAAGTAAATAGAATAATTTCAAATTGTATTGGCCAGCCGTTTGACTCAGGTCGCCACATTAATTCTGGTAACGCCCTATTTCGTGCTTATGATTTTGTCTGAGCAAATATTAAACCGCATGCTCTTACCCCAGGAAATCTCTTTCTAAATTCTGGTCTATCAGCATCAACCTCATTAAACAGCAGTTAGAGATTAGGCATTTATGTGTTAGGCGAGATTTGTAATCAAAACATAATTTTATTACTTTTCTTGCAGAGAAGTTTCACTTTTTAACCCCTATCTTCCTCATCAGACACCCGAATGAGGTGACTGGTATCCAAGATTCTTATCGCATGTTGACAGGAGAGAGTGGTTATCCACCATCCTGATTTCTAACAAAAGCAGTGTCGAGATAATAATTGGACTACAATCCAGTTTTGAGTCTCATTAGGACGAGTTGAGATATTGAATAAAACAGCTTTATTATCCATGTCCTACCCAGTCTGGGCTGCTCATATTTAAGACAGAATATCCTTGCCACAGAATGAAGTAACTTAATTATTCGTAACACAATAACCCGGGAAATTTGATGAAAGGATTACCTTACATATTGTTGGTTTTGATTTTAGTGTCGATATCCATAAATTTAACAGCAGGCCCTCTTATCACTTCGGAAAATCGGACGCTGGATGGCAACGTTTATGCTACTATCCTTAATGGTAAGAATGATTTACTGACGTTCCGAAACGGATCGTTCCAATCCAACTTCTACGCTGAAAGGGGCTATGATAAGGGCGAGTACGCCACAGTGACAAAGGCTAATAGCATCTGGTTCGAGGCCAAGACAGTTAACCCCCTTGAGGGAGAAATCTTCTGGAAAGGTGTCATTGAAGGGAATGCGATAAATGGCAGCTATCTCTATACAACAAAAGGATGGTTCATATTTGGTGATACCACAAAAAAGAAAAATTTTAAGGGAAGTTTGAAAGCAAAATAAAAATTTTAATAACCAGGTGGCAGTTTAGTTCGTTTAGAATTACTGGTAAGAAACGTTCAGATGTCCCTTAGGGGTAATT
>JARRLH010000315.1:0-8678 GCA_037387205.1 Desulfofustis sp. | reverse complement strand
GTGACAGAATGCCGGCATATTCAAATAGTGCACAAAGATAATTTGAAAAACATTGCTGTCCCGAGAATTCTGGGGAGAGGTACACTATGCAGAGAACAATTATTCATCAATGGAGAGATTGGCTCCTGGAGTATATTGGCGGCAACAATTATGCGTTGATCCAAAAAGATACTCAAGAAGTCTTTGCGATTGTGGCCAAGGATGCCATGGATGCAGAAAATAGATGTCAAAATATCATTAAAAACACAAAACACGAACAGGTTTAAAACACGACTCGATATTTGATTTCTCATTAATATTTAATGCATTTTCTCCGGATTTTAGCTCAATCAATAGTCTAATAGGAAAAAGTGTGCTTTGGTTTTCCACGGTTTGAGAGTGCTCCTCACATATTTACATCATTCCTGTTAAGGCCCGATTTCTGCAATCAGAATAAGACTCCACTGACCACACCTTTTCAGCTTTCCCTGCAGCTTTAATTGTGCGTTGCAGAATTAAATATGGATTTCATGCTTAGTGTTATAAGCAGAAGGTTTTTACAGGGGAAAGAAAAAGATCATACAGTAGAGAAGAAGCAGGTCATGGGTGTGGTCACTGTCAGGTTAATCACATAGTGTGGTGAAAAGTAATCCGATGATCCCATGTAATCTTATAATGTCAGTAGCTGAGGAGGAGACAATGAGCCTTAAAGATTGGATTGTGCCGAAATACTTACACTCAAGCCCCAAAGTCCGCATGAAATTTGTCGAGAAATCAAGTGATGCTCGTATTCTTAAAGAAGTTTCGGAGAGTGATTCTGATTCTATGATACGTAAAGCTGCTGCAGAGCGTCTAGAACTGCTTAAAAGTTCCTGAGGCAACCAGCACAATTGCAGTAGCACTCATCAGTCAACTCACCTATGGCATGTCTGATCTCTTCATTACCGTGGGTGAGTTAGTCTTGATGACTTTTAAACCAAATGTTTAGATTTTTTAGGTATGTTCACCGTATGGCTTCTTCCTGATGCTCTTTTTTCGAAGTAATTCTCAGACAATTGACACTGTTGAGAGCAACCTCTCAGTCGGGCATTTCTCGGTGTCGATAAAGAATCATGAATGTCAAATAGTTAAGCTATATTTCTTTTCGATATTACCGTTGCAAACCTTCTGAAGATATTCTTAGTCTCCTTCTTTGAAAAGGTCTCTTTGCGCAGCACAAACTTAGAAAGATCATATGGGGACAGCCTTCTGAGCATAGTGGTTCAGAATAGTGTGGACGAGAACAACGTTTTTCGCAGAGGCCCCTGCTATCTCTTCAAGAGAAATCCAAACAGAATCGTAAGTCCTAATAAACGCAATCTAGAGGCTGGAACGGTCAATGTCGTTGATAACGGCGTCCGTAACCTCCTGTGTTGTGGCTTTACCTCCAATGTCTGGGGTCATGATCCCCGCTTCGTTTGTGGCCGCGTCGTGTTCACCGAGGTGATCGATCATCATCGCACCGGTCCAGAATGTGGCAACCGGATTTGCGATTCCTTTACCAATAATGTCAAAAGCAGAACCATGGATTGGCTCAAACATTGATGGAAAGTGCCCCTCGGGATTTATGTTGCCTGTTGGCGCAACACCGAGGCTGCCCGCAAGTGCACCCGCCAGGTCTGACAAAATGTCTCCATGCAGGTTGGTCGCAACTATGGTGTCGAGACTTTGAGGGTCCTTCACCATCCGCACGGTCATCGCGTCGACCAGCATCTTATTCCAGGATACTTCAGGAAACTCCTCAGAAACCTCTGCTGCAATCTCATCCCACATGACCATCCCAAAGCGCTGCGCGTTGGATTTCGTCACCACGGTCAGGAGCTTTCGAGGCCGCGATTGCGCCAACTTGAAAGCAAAACGCATAATACGTGTGATACCGGTCCGAGTGAAAATTGAAACTTCGGTTCCCACCTCTTCAGGAAAGCCGCGATGCGCCCGTCCGCCATTACCTGAATATTCACCTTCTGAGTTCTCACGCACAATCACCCAGTCGAGATCGCCGATTCCGGCACTACGCAAAGGCGAGGTAATACCCGGAAAGATTTTTGTGGGTCGGATGTTGGCATACTGATCAAAGCCCTGACAGATTGGTAACCTTAGCCCCCAGAGAGTAATGTGGTCAGGTACATCCGGTGCACCTACGGCACCAAAATAAATCGCATCAAATTCTCGCAATTGCTGAAGTCCATCTTCTGGCATTAATGCCCCATGCGTTTTGTACCGTTCTGAACTCCAGTCGAACGATTTATAATGGAATTTCAGATCGCCCATGCGTGTGCCGACTGCATCAAGGACAGCTTGACCAGCATCGATGACTTCGGGGCCAATGCCATCAGCGGGAATTACTGCAATATTGTATTCACGCATTTAATAACCTCTCATATGATCTTATATGTTTGCATCCAGGCCACATCAATGTGTGCCACAAGAATTGATACCTTTCTGTAAAGCCTAAACAGAAATAAAATTCTGCTCTAGGATTAATGCACTTAAGAGTAATTCTCTGATAATTAATACTGCTGAGAGCAGCCTCTCAACCGGCCAATTCATCGGAGTCGATATAGATTCAGGAACTCCGCGCCCTATTATCAGAAATACTATAGATGTGAAGTGGAAATTTGAGCAATGAACCGAGTTTTTAGTTTCGAACTTAAAATTGATTAAGATAATTCAATGTGTTAGTGCTAAAGCTTATCAACATATTATTGTTTGAAAATAGCTGTCTAGTGTCGAAATCTATCTGATAAATCACATTTGTAGAGCGAAAATAATTCAGATCATGAGACCGATAGATTTGAGTATGAAGATTCAACCTATGTGGCGCTGGCCGGTTGAGTCGAAATTGTTGAAGGATATACATCGTGGAGACCCTTATCAGGTGACCAGTGTGAGCACGAGTATGCACGCATTCACACATGTGGATACACCGCTGCACATCGAGCCCGGCCGTGAAAGTATAGACGCGGTCGATCTTAACAGGTTGTGCGGACCAACCGCCATCATTGACCTCACACCCGTCTCGGCTAATCAAGAGATAGGATGCACATCTTTGCAGGAACGCGCTCAACACATTAGAGAGGGAGATCTCGTTATTCTCAAAACATGCTGGGACTCCATGAGAGACTACACCACGGAATCCTATTGGCACGAGGCTCCATATATCAGTGCTGATGCGGCCTTGTGGCTTTCCGAGCAGCCGATAAAAGCAGTTGGCTTCGATTTTCCACAGGATTATGTCATTCGGGAAATTCCCAGTCGTCACCCATCTCCGACAGAAATGCCCACCCATGACCTCATCCTGAGAAAAGGAATTCTGCTAATAGAATATCTTTGTAATTTAGACAAGATAGAATCTGACCGAATCGACCTGTACGCTTTGCCGCTCAAGATGAGCGGTGCCGAAGGCTGTTGTGCACGGGTTATCGCCTTTGATGAGAAATAAGAGGGATCGACAATCTAAATATCACCAAGAGAGGATACTATGTCAGTAATGGTTACGGGAGGCTACGGCCACATTGGTTCCTGGGTATGTCAACAGTTAGTGGAAAGAGGGCATCATGTTTTAGCGCTGGACCGCTCAAAAAGAAATCTCAGCTACCTTCGAGACAGAGATAGCGAAATCTCTCATATTCCAATCGATGTCCTCGACCAGGCTGGTCTGTATAGAACATTCCTGGAAAATAAAGATTCCATTGATGGCGTTATTCATGTGGCTGGGTTAATCGGAGGACCTATTTTTGCTCAAAATCCTCGCCAGAACATTTACTTGAACGTCATGGGCACAGTAAATATGCTTGAGGTTGCAAGGTTATTCAAGCTCAGGCGTTTTATTTATATTAGTTCCGGGGCCGTTTATGGTGTTCGTGATAATATTCCATTGGAGGACGAACCTCTTACACCAGGTGATATCTACGGGGCTGCTAAATCCAGTGCCGAATTTATCGGCATACAGTATGCGTCAGAGTTCGATCTGGATTTTAGGTCGCTGCGAGTTTATTTTGCTTATGGACCTGGACGACTCCCCTCAGAGGTAACCCCCATTCACCAGGCCGTATTCGGCAGTCTTACCGGGCAAACTAGGATTGAAATGAAAGCCGGAGCCGATCAGTCAATTGATTTTACCTACATAAAAGACATCGCCAGGGCAGTATGTCTGCTTTATGAAGCACCAGAGCTCACATACCGTCAGTACAATGTATCAAGCGGAGTATGTTATCAGATACCAGAATTGATCGAGAAGGTCGCAGGATATGCCGGAGTCGAGTTGGATATTTCCATCGGCCCTGGACGCATAATGCCACGCGGTCCAAGTATCGATAGCTCACGTTTACAAAAGGAACTGAACTTTCAAGCGGAATATGACCTTGCATCCGGGGTGGAGGAATACCGGAAATGGTTGATAGATCAATCTTAGAGCCAAAACAAAAATCTTATATTATTCCTTAATTTGAGAATCGGGGTAAATGCGCCTGACAAGAGGATTCCACTGGTAAAATTGGTATAATAGGAAAAACAGAATATGTTACGCGGAGTTCCTGATCTGTCTGTAACCTTTTAGTTACCAACAAAGACAAAGAGTCAGTTGCAAGGTCTGATTAAAGCTCAAAAGAATATTTTTTTAGTTCGGATTTTTAGTCTTGGATATAGCTCCTAATTTAATTGGTTAGTCTTAACCTGCCTGGGACTTCTTACTTTTGATCCAGGCGATCCAATCATCAAATAAAAGAGGGGCGAACCATGAACGCAATCTTGAAATACGCGCTTTACGGATTGATCGGTGGCGTTGCCGCTGTTGTAATTTTGCACCTGGTTGGGCGACCATCGGCGCAACCGGTTGGCATACTCGTCGGCCTGACCGCAGGCGGCGCAATCGCCGGATTTCTGAAACAGCGGCGCGAAAAATAGCCGAGACGTTCCAGCGGTACTTCCATCGACCTCACACAATATTACTGTTTGATTACGGAGAAGCCCTCCAATCCAATTGAAGAGATTCGTTTCGGCAATGTTAACCGTTTAAGATTATATGCAAATTCAACTTGATAGAGTAGGGTTATCAATAGTTGCAATCCAGCACTGATCAGCTTCATCAGAACATATTGCAATTATTGATAACCCTGAAGAACTGATTGCTCTTATGCGCAATGCTCGTCGCATTGACGTTAGCTATTTTAAATCATTAATAACAGTGATACTCCGATGGGCAAGAACTCCATTTTCAGAACCATAGACTGTAGAATCCGGCAGTAGATTTACCATCAAATATTAGTAATTTAGCCGCCTACGGTGAGATAATGTGTGTATCCGCCTCCTTGACTGCTCTGAATTCAGGGTAGCCGTCTGCCTGGCTGGTATCGGCACCGATGGCCAGGCTCATACTGAAAAAGATGGCCCGGGAACGGCCATCCGGCCTGGTGACGACTACCGTGGCGTACCCGCCACCGGCCCGGGCCACGCCGAAATCACACCACTGGGCTGGCTGCTTTTTTTGTTGGGTACAGAGAATTTTCCCTATGGCATCGAATTCACCCTGGCCGGCCCGCAGAGCCGAGTCGTCGGGGCCGGTCATGGCAGCGCCGTTGGGCGATACCGCGGGCTCAAGGTAGTCGGCCGAAACATATCCGCGCGGACCGCCGCCCAGTTGCTGGACATCGCACCAGGCCCGGCCGCCTGCCAGCTGACATCCCAGATTATCGAGAATTGAACCAGGTGCGTAGGTGGTCAAGATAGATGCCGCGGTGGAAGGTTGTTCCCGCCGGTTGAGCCTGGCTGTCACTTCCCAGGTGCGCGGCCCGCCGTCCTCGGGGGCGGCGGGAGTAGAGGTTGCGCTGGAGCCGCTGTCGTGCTCAGATCCGAGTGATGCGGATGCAAAGAGCAGTCCTGACAACAGAGTGAAGACGAGAAGACAGCTGGTCGGTTTCACACAGCCCTCAAAACTTGAACTCAGAAGGTGGAACCACACTCAATTACTCCCAGGGGGCAGTGGAGAACACCCGCGCCTCTTCCTCGCCGCCAGACTCATAGAACGAGTGCAGAGAGTCGTCGGTGAAATAGCGCCAGAACTTCTCGGCCATAGTCTTATCGAGTATTTCGAAGTCGCCGGCGGCTTTACGCTCTTCGAGATAGCGGCGGTAGGCGTCGAGCGGCTCGGGGCCGAACTGCTGAAAGATAATTCGGCCGCCGTACTGGTCGTACAGCGCCTTGTTGAGCTTCCACTGCCTGATCATCGCCCGGCCCATGTCACGCTGCATCTGAGCGGCCTGAGCGGTTTCCTCAGGCGTCAGATTTTCTTCGGCGGTAAATCCTGCGGCGCGCTTCCCCCGTTGCATGGTGCTGACGAAGGCGTCGATCTCACCGTCCGAGGCCACTACGCCGAGTTGTTTTGCGTACTCATCGACTAACCGGGTCAGCACTTCGGCCTGCATCTCTTCGGCGTCGGCGGTGCGGATCTCTTCACCGTAAACTGTTGCGGCCAGAGGCGCCGGTTCGAACTCGACGATCGATCCGTCGGCCATGGTTGCCAGAAATAGATTGCCGTCTTGCAGTACGTAACTGCGTACCCAGGGAAACTGGGCCAAGTAGCGGTCGTGCAGCGAATCCGGCGGACACAAGGCCCGGGTGGCGGCGATCCGGCCGAAAGTCAATGCGCTCCGCTCGGCCGACGTCCATGAGCCTTTACCGCGGTTGCAGTCCGCCCGTATCTGTACGCTGCCGTCCGCTTTGAACATCAGGGTGTAGCGCGAGCGGTCATCGGGCGTATAGGTGGCGTCGTCCATCGACATGATCTGCACCAGACGCCAGGATGTTCCGGCCAGATCTTCTGCAAAATCGGTCTTGGCCAGGCCCCCGCCACCCTGGAAAAGTACTGCCAGCATGACCGCCAGCAAAATTGTTTTTTTCGCTGACCTCATCGCAATTTCCATACTAATGTTTTCTTCTGTTAATAAGGACTTCACGAACTATTAGACGCCAGACGGCCAAATCATGTAGAAAATGGTCAACACAATAAACAATGCCACAAAAATTATTCCAGATCGTTTTAATCGTGAGGCCTCTTGATACAGTCTGAGGCGACCAAGACCTAGTATGACCGCGAAAATTAAAAATCCGACAATGATGTAACGCACTAAGTTGCTATCCATTTTAATCTCTCTTTCGCTTGTATGAGGCTCAATCTCACGATTTTGTGAATCTCACTCGCTGCTGTCTCCAGGCTCTTCTAAGACAATACCCTTCCTGCCTAGGTCTAGCTAAACGTCGTCTTTCAACTGCATATGACACGGCTCACAGCCAATCGGTAAGCGACAGTCCCAGGCCGATGGTGTTGACATACTGATTGTAGTCGATCAGGGACTCGCCGTACCCGGTAAGATACTGGACGTACCTCTTGAGGTAGGGCCATTTGAATAGAGGAAAACTCCAGCTCAGCTCCAGAGCGCCGCGCTTGAAGCCCGATTCCAGGTTGTTGCGCGACATGATGCTGAACACATTGTTTTCCAGCTTGCAGCTGGCGGACAGCTCATAATGTCCCAGATAATCGGTGATGTCCGGGTTGTCACCATCATCGTCTTCATCGACGATCGCGTACCACGGTTTAAAGCTGAAGGCGAGATTGTCGCGTTCGAAAGTAATCCAGGCAAACAGACGGTTCCAACTGCGGGACAGGGTACCGTCCCGGCCGTTGGATTGATGGTTGAAGCCAAAGGAATTCCAGGTATTGGTGAAGCCCCCAATTCCCCAGTCGGGATTAAATTGAACCCAGATCTCCGGCTCATGATTGGTCTCTCTGAAAGGCGAGGACTCTTTGGTGTTGTACACCTGCCAGAACGACCTGTTGGTGTAGGCGGCGTAGATATCGGCTGTGTCTAAAATATCGACGAGCAGGGGGAATTTAATGCTGAGCTGGAACTTGGCCTCTACGTCATCCAGCGTGTAATCGGGATCGTCGAACTGCTCCTTGAATGATTCTGCATTGTACCCTGCTGAATTGTAGGAGGCGACGAGCAGGTAGTTTGGCTTGTGGGCCATCAGCGTGAAAGGCTGCAGGGCATGTTCCCTGTCTTCCATCACTCGCTCGCTGACAACCGGCATCTCCTGCTGGCCTGGTATCTCGCTCCTATGACCTTGATGGATCAGTTTCTGGCACTCGAGGCGCAGCTGGCCGACGGTCACATCATCCTCGGCCCGGCTCAAGGCATCAACCAGGCAATCGTGCAGTTCATTGGCAGCGGCTGCCCGAGGCCAGCTGACGGCTAGTAAGAGCAGGATGACAAAAAGCGGGCTTAATTGAGTCAGGTGATTCCTTCGTCCAGAAACTTGAGCAGAGAGCTTTTTCCTATTCATGGTAACGTCTTGTCTTGCTTGGGTAAATGTATTTACGGGTAAGCAGGCAGCAGAAGGCGCTGACAACCTGCTGCAGGCGTCTTGTTACCTACTCCTGGGCCATGTGCTCTTTTACCTTTTGCCATGAGGAACTCAGCGAGTCATAGGCCTCGGCGAACCCCTTTTTCGTTTCCTCCCAGGCGTCAGCCGGGCTGTCCTGCACGTTTCTCATAAATTGATAGATTACAAATCGGATTTGTAAACTGAGGTCCCACGTCGATTTTAGCTTAACATCATTGTTCCAGAGCATTGAGCGTGATCTGGAACTCATTTCACAAAAC
>JARRLH010000314.1:0-3947 GCA_037387205.1 Desulfofustis sp. | reverse complement strand
GCAGGAAAGTGGCCGCCGATATGGGTATCGGTCGCTCAGACATCTACAGGCAGGCCTTGAAAATCTGGAACAAACAACAGTGAAGAGCCCCATGAGAACCTGTGTGACCCCCGATGGAGTATTCCAATTTGGCATCCACAAACCCGCTTTTAGTGCTCGCAATCTGCGCAGCCGAACCAGGCTCGAGAATCTGGGCAGTGATCGGCAGGGAAGGCCGGTTGTCAACGAGGCAAACTTTCCGTCCGGCGACGTGGAAGTCGAACATGCGGACTGGATCTATGAAATAGCCAATCCGCTGCCCTTTCGCGGAACCACTTATATCAGTAAAAGCTGGTCCGACACCAGCGCCGACAATTATGCTTCCATCAGCTTACCTGAAACATCCGAAGTATCACTGCACCGCTGTCTAGAAGAAGAGGGCATCGATCCCGGCTTGATCGACAGCCTGCCCCGGCCGCTGCTGCTTGGTCTGGCTGTGACCTCGACAGATGCGGCTGATCTGGTCCGCCTGGCTCAAAAGAGCTGCCGCTTTGAATTCGACAGTCAGGGTCGACCACAGGGCCTCCGCTACCCTGATGGACCAGGCGGTAAGCCAGAGATCAAAGATTTTGAACTGTTCGAGGCCGTCGCCAACAATCGCTGCCTTCCCGACGACTATAAAATCGTTATGGTGATTCGTCCGGGAGCCCAGGGCAGCAGTCAAATCGTCGGTGATTATCAACACCCTGAAGCCACCCATGTATACGAGTATCTGCGCACCAATTCATACATCGGCGGCGGACATTATGCGGCCAACATGGCCGACGATGCGATTAGATATGGGATAGACCTGCTGTCCGAGACTGACATCGCCGGCCTGAGACATCTCTACTATCAGAGGAGCTATGTTCGTCTCGCTGATTTCCTGGCCCTTGCCTTGCCGGGTAAAGCCCTGTCAGAGACCGAGCTTGAGAATGTCCGAACACAGATCATCGGCCATCGAGATTTTTCCCGTACCGATATGGCGGCGACCTTGTGGGGATGGAATTTCGGTTTCGATTTCAGTTCCTCGGGATATCGACTGCATGCGTCCCATCAGCAGATTCATCAGCAGTACGCCATGATCCCAGATCAGATCGAGGGATGTAAAGGCAGTTCTCCTGACAGAACCAGAGATTACCGGCCCTTTTCTTCCGGCGACATGGTTGAGGAGGTCATAGCTGCCTACCGAACCACCTATCAAAGCAGTTTTTTCCGCGACTATCTCAAGGCTCTTACCACCAACACCCGCATGGACGGGCGCAGCGACCTCGACAACGAGCTGATCGTCTGGGAGGACGACCAGGTTGTGCTCTTCGTGCCCAAAGCTCAGACCTCCCAGTGGGAACTGCAGCTAATTGCCAAGCCTGATCGGTATGGCAGCTTTCCCGGCAATATCATAGAAGCCCCTGCGCAGATGAGACGTGCGCTTGACCTCGGCATTCTCAAGGCCCAGAAAGCCCTGGCCGGCCGCGGGGCCGCAATGGTGACCACCATCGAATATTCGAAACGATTTTCTTCACCCCTCTCCGACCAGCCGCTGATCTACTGCTTCCTGCCCAAACTGCCGCAGTCCATGGGCGCTTTCAGCGAGGCCCAGTTGCGCTTCATCAACGGCCACTACCCTGAAGATTTCGCTGCGGTCTGTCGCCAAAGCCTGAACGATCAGGCCTTCTGAACCTGTGGCAGGGGGGACAGAGCCCATTTTCCTTGTTGAGACAGAGCTCCTCTTGGTGTAGTGTGCAGAGCTTACCGTCAGCAATAATATCATCCGTCATCTGGAGTTTAGAATGAGTACCAAGAAGTATTTCGGCCACTGGGGTGGAAGCTTTATTCCCGAAGCATTACATGAGACATTCAGGCAGTTGGACATCGCCTATAGGCAGATCAGAAACGATCCCGCCTTCTGGGAAGAATACATGTCGCTGATGTCGACCTATTCCTGCCGCCCGACTCCCCTTACCCACGCCGAAAACCTTTCCAATCACTTCGGCGGCGCCCAGATCTACATCAAGCGCGAGGATCTCAACCACACCGGCGCCCACAAGGCCAACAACGTCATGGGCCAGGGGCTGCTGGTCAAGCGCATGGGCAAAACCAGGGTGATCGCCGAAACCGGCGCCGGTCAGCACGGAATAGCAACCGCTACCATGGCGGCAAAATTCGGCTTTCAGTGCACCGTCTACATGGGCGAGGAAGATGTCCTGCGGCAGCGCCCCAATGTCTTCTGGATGGAGAAGATGGGCACCACCGTGGTGCCGGTAAAGGATGGCTCGAAAACGCTCAAGGATGCGATCAACGAAGCGTTTCGGGACTGGGTCACCAATATGGATACCACCCACTACGTATTCGGCACCGCCTGCGGTCCAGCACCGTTTCCCGAAATGGTTTCCTGGCTGCAGTCGATAATCGGACAGGAAGCGGCCGAACAGATCGTCCGGCAGCATGGGAAATTGCCCACACGCATCTATGCCTGCGTTGGGGGCGGCTCAAACTCGCTGGGGATTTTTCAGAGATTTCTCGATGAAGAGCAGACCGAACTGGTGGGCGTGGAAGCTGGGGGCCACGGCCTCGACAGCGGCCAGCATGCCGCCCGGCTTTGCGGCAATGACGCCTCCGCCGGGGTTGCCCAGGGATACAAAACCATGTTCCTGCAAAACGACGACGGCCAGATGCTCGATACCCATTCCGTATCGGCCGGACTCGATTATATCGGGGTCTCCCCCATTCTCGCCGATCTCTGGGAGAAGAAAGCGGTCCGCTTTGAGGCCGCCACCGATGACGAAGTCATCGAGGCGCTCGACTTGACCATGAGAATGGAGGGCATAATTCCGGCGCTTGAATCGGCCCATGCGTTCGTGCAGGCCTTCAAGGAAGCACCTGAAATGGAAAAAGATGAGGCGATCATCATCAACATGTCGGGACGCGGCGATAAGGATATTTTCACCATCGCCCACGCCTACGGTGATCCTTCCTGGAAGGAGTTCATCATTGACCGCGCGGAACAGTACAGAAAATAGCCACTCGAGATTGTTACTACGGTGTACCCATGAAACTGGAAAAAATTATCCGGCAACGAAAGGCTGACAAGGATATCCTGCTGATGACCCACATCGTGTTGGGCTACCCGTCTTTTGAGATAAACCGGGAGGTGATCAAGCAGATGGTGGACAACGGCGTGGACTGCATCGAGATGCAGATCCCTTTCTCCGAGCCGATGGCCGACGGTCCGGTGATCCTGAAAGCCAACCAGGACAGCCTGACCCGCGGCACCTCCATCAAGGATTGTCTGAATTTCGGGGCCGAAATGTGTTCGACCCACGAGATCCCGTTTCTCTATATGACTTATTACAACATCATTTATAAATACGGTGAAGAGCGTTTTCTTGACCAGGCTGCAGAAGCCGGTATCCAGGGGCTGATTCTTCCGGATCTGCCTCCCGAGGAAGGGGCTGATCTGTGCAAATCCGCAAAGCAGCGGGATATTGCGCCGATAATGATCTATTCGCCCACCAGCACGGTTGAGCGCATGCAGGAACTGTCAGGCTATGGGGCAGGATTTATCTATTGTACGGCGCGAAAAGGCGTTACCGGCAGTCACAGCGATCTTGACACCGAGTTCAAAAATTATCTCGACCGCTGCCGCCAGGCAACCTCGCTGCCCCTGGCAGTTGGCTTCGGCATCCAGAACCGTAGCGACATCGAAGCACTCATAGGCGCAGCCGATATGGGAGTGGTCGGCTCGCAAACCATAAAGCTGGTTGACGAGCAGGGCAGCGCGGCCGTCGGACCCTTTATTAGCCGGCTGCGGGGCATTAGCTGAACTCAGCTGTACTGCACCTCACCCTGGGCGCCGGCCAGTTCCGCCTGCTCCAGAGCCCTTGCCATCCAGTCGATGTCGTTCTGGCTGAAGTCCATGGTGAAGTGCA
>JARRLH010000313.1:0-4250 GCA_037387205.1 Desulfofustis sp. | reverse complement strand
CCGACAAACCCGACATCGGTGAGCGGGCGATGCCAGAAGTCATCGAGGATACCTTGGAGTTTTGGCGGCACTTCGATGACGGTGGGACCGTCCTTTTTCAGATCAAGGTAACCCATTCCATAGATCACATCGGAGTTCGGGGTGCTGATGATGGTTTCGGCGCTAAGGCGGTCCTTCCAGATGGGAAAGACATTGGCGCCCTCGCCGAACTCTGCTTCCGAGCCTTTCTTCATTGCCCACAAGGCGGTGGCCGGCAGGGACCAGATGACGACCTGGCAGGCGCGTTGGAATAGGACTTCGTCGAAAGGCGGTCGGCGGATTCTTTGGTTGGGTAATTTTCAGGAAACGGCAGTGAGCGCAGTTCTTCCCAGTTTTTTTGCTGAGACACCACGGCCGTGCTCAACCCGATAGTTAGATATAGACCCAATATTATACTTGTGAGAAATTTCATAATTGCACACCTTACCTTGGAAATAAGAATTGTAATGTCCACGAAAATGACCAGTCCGGGGCACCATCTGGTTTCTCAACATTGTAATAGGCTTCCAGCTTGGTATTCATTTTCTGGCTGCCGATTGCAAACATTTTACCGAAACCGCCACCCAGCGGCACAGTCCACTGATTTCCGGAGTCAGCCTGCCAGTTGGCGGTAATGATCATATCGCTGATCAAATACCAACCTCCTTCCAGGTTATAGTTAATGAAAGGCTGAAGAAGCATCTGGCTGACGCTGTTGCGGTCGGAGTCCCCGGCAAAGGACCAGAGTTGTCGGCCAAGGAGTCCTAATGTCCAGGGTTTTGGTTGTACAAGTATAACTGCAGTTGGACCTGTACTCCATTTACCACTGCCGAGTTGGTCATCCGATGCTGTATCCATCATGAGCGAAGGTCCGATGCCCCAGATAACCTTCTGTGGATCTGCTGGCGAAAGGTAAATCGAATAGTTTATATCACCCAGACCGGTAGCTCCGTCACCTTGGACTGGAGTTGGAATTGCAGGTAAACCGGTCACTCCGCCTGGGGTATCGATGAGAGGCAGTATAATGCGGTGGATAAGATTCCATTCCCCGATTGTCTGCGGTAAGACAGGCTGAATATTGAGAAAACTTGCTTCACCATTTTCAGCACCATAATCAAATCTGAATTTGAAAGGCAGGCTGTACATGGCGCCGACCGGATTTTGTGTCTTTGCCGCTAAATCATCGCCGCCTGACTTTTTCTCCTGACTTTGAGCCAGAGTACCACCACTAAAAAGCATCAGGAAGGTGAGCAGTAGACATATTTTCTTCGTGCGCATTGGAGCTCCTCAATTGAAATGGAAAAGAGTGTGAATCCTGTTTCTCATGGTAATCCGTTTATAATTTTGCCGGGCTCGATGAGCTGAGCGCCCCGTTTACAGACAGGTTGTTAACCAATGAGGGTTGAATCAGGTTCTCGACGGTGAAACGTGTGCTTCATAAGTAGTTACCGCCTCTTGCTCTATTTCCTTTGAAAAAGTAGAATATTCTGCGATTCTGGCTTGGGCCTCTGGTGCTTTTGACCGGCGCCAGTGCTGCAGAGCAGTGACACAGTCCCGATAATTTTCTTCTATCTCTTTGAGAATGGGATCTTCGTCCAGTCGTTGTCTGATTATCGCTCTCTTCAGGGAAGTGCCTTTGCAGTATCGTCAGTAGATCAGTTATCAATGGACCTGTCATTTGATGTATCCGTCCTTTAATTGCCTGCTGGACCAGAATCGTATATTCACGGTTAGTACAATTATATAATTTTTAGATGGTGCAGGTAAGTACGTTACTGTAACGTACATGTTGCAAAGGTAATTCAAGATATTGAATAAATTAGACTTTTGTGAACCATAATGAAAGTTGACGGTTGCCGTGACGATGTGCCAGATGAGATTGTTCGAACCCATTTGGAACGTCTCATCCAGAGTTCTCGATTCAAAGCTTCGGAAAAACAGAAACGTTTTCTGAAATTCATCGTGGAAGAGACCTTACAAGGCAGAGCGACTCAGCTCAAAGCCTATACGGTGGCCATCGCCGTGTACGATCGGCCCTCTTCTTTTAATCCTCAGGTGGACCCGATTGTTCGGGTGGAAGCTGGAAGACTGCGCCGTGCCCTCGAAAATTACTATCTCGCCTCAAATGAAGGAAGCCCAGTAAGAATAGAGATCCCCAAAGGTGCTTACGTACCGTTGTTCAAGGATACCAGGCAATCTCGCAGCGGTGATGAGTGGCAGCAGAGAGCATCAGGACGGGAACTTCTTTTGCCAGGATCCTCGATAGTACTCATGCCACTGAAAAATCTATCAGGTGATGAGGAGCGCGACTATTTCGCTGACGGCCTGACCGAGGAGTTGACTTCTGAGCTGGCAAGATTTCAGGATATTTCTGTCATCGCTGCACAGTCGGCCATGCATTTCAAGGATCGAGAGGCAGATCCTAAAAAGATCGGTCAGGAACTTGGCGTGCGCTTCCTGCTTACTGGCAGCATCCGAATAGGAATGACTAAAATCAAGGCAACGATTCAGCTTTTCGACACCCTCACCGCTGAACAGGTCTGGGGCATGAACTACAAGGAGGACCTTGCTGCCGCTGACCTGATCGCAATGCAGGAAACTATCGCGCAACGGGTGGTTGGCAGTATCGCCGATCACTATGGGTTGATGAATCGACGCCTGTCAAAGGAGTCGCGCAAGAAAAGACCATCGGAATTGAAAACATATGACGCCGTATTGAAGTTCTACCATTATGAGACGGTGTTGACCCTGGAATCCTTCATTAAAGCACTAAATGCTCTTGAAGAGGCGGTGCAGCTGGACCCAAGTTATGGCTTGGCCTGGGCCATGCTCGGCCATCTGCATGCTGACAACCACGCTCTCGGCTTTCTTGATAGTGCCGACTCTCTTGATAAAGCACTTGCCTGCACCCAAAAAGGTGTGGCCCTTGATAAGGATAATCAGTTTGTACAGGACGCGATAACCCTGGTGCATTTTCATCGCGGCGATAAGGAATTGTTTTTGAAGAGTGTAACCGAAACCATCGCCCTTAACCCCAATGCGCCCTACATTATCGGCGTTGCCGGTTGGCACCTCTGCCTGTATGGAGAGTGGGAACGTGGCCGTGATCTTCTGGCCAAAGGAATGGTGCTCAACCCCTACCATCCAACGTGGTTTCATCTTGCCTTGTTCATGGATTATTACCGCCAGGATGACTATGAAAATGCCTTCGCCGAAGCGCTCAAATTTAATTACCCCGACCTGTTCTTCGATCCTCTCATGCGTGCGGCTGCCCTCGGCAGGATGGGGAAGGTGCATGAAGCTCAAAATGCCGCTGAAGAACTGCTTGAACTGGTACCAGATTTTTCCAGTGAAGGAAGAGAGCTGATAGGCAAGTATGTAAAAGTGCCTGAGTTGATCGACAAGATCATTGAAGGACTGATTCCAGCCGGGTTGAAGATAACTAACTGAGCAAATCGAGGGCTGCCGTCCTTATGATCTCATTGCTGCATACCATCAACTTGTTGGGTAAGAAGCGGACTGAAGATAAGTCATGGTATTCATATATTTTCAAGAGTCGCTCTCGCTAAGCTTCCTGAGCAGTTGAGAATCGGCAAAAATACTCCTAGCGAGAGGGATCCTCTGGCAAGGTTAGATTTTCAGAAAAAGCGGAGCGCGAGGGTGCTCAGGAACTCCGCGTAACACATTGATTTTTTCTCTTTTATACCAGTGTGTTAAATGGTCATATCCTGGGAGTTAAAAATGAACTTGATCCGTTTGGTTTTTCTCATTTTGATCAGCAAGACCACCTTGTTCCTTATGAAACACAATAGCGTATATACAGCAATAACTGCCCACAATTACACACAGTGTGGGGAAAAATAGATAGAAAAACAAGCTGTCAACTATAGCCCTTTGCGGCTCCGATTTTTTTATATATATTTTTATATTTTCTCCAGTTTTCGGCCTATGGAACCAATGAGTCTTGGCAACGCTTTTAAACTCATGCGTGGCACCGGAACTGTCTTTATATTGAATTAACGGCCTGCCGCCTAACCCCCTGCCAGAGGAAGGGTGGTCAACAAACCCATAGGTTGCTTCTCCCCAAAAACGATAATTGAAGTACTTGTAGAGATTACTCGCACCGGCGGCCAAAACCATTAAAGAGATGTTAAGTGGTTAAATTATTGACACAATCATTCATATTTATCATTGGTTTTATGGTTTTGGCCGCCGGTGCGAGTAATCTCTAC
>JARRLH010000312.1:0-4410 GCA_037387205.1 Desulfofustis sp. | reverse complement strand
TCTGGGCATCGAGCAGATCTTTGTTTATCATTTGCCTGACTTCCGGGGAGTTCATATCCTTGTTGAACTGGGCAATATCGAGATCGAGTTCCACTGCAGCGTTGTTGATCGCGTCGTTGCTCAGCTTCTCAACCCCAAAAAGCTTGTCGTGAAATTCCCAGAACTTGTCCTGCTTGAAGGCGGCCAGTGCGGCCCGGGCCGAGGGGTCGGCGAATTTGTGAAAGCGCAAGGGCATGTTCTTGAAGACGATTTTAACCGTTTCTGGATTCTTTTCGAGCACCTGCTCGAGCAGCGGCACGATCTGGCCGCAGTACGGTCATTCGAAATCGCTGAATACGGCGATGGTAACGGGGGCATCGGCCTTGCCCTTGAAGGGTGAGCCGGCAGTGTCCACATCGGCTACGAAAGCGACAGAAAAAACACTGAAAGACTTGTTATCCTTGTCGAATCGATACCCACCACACCGGGATCGACGTCAACGCTGGCCTTTAAATTGCCGTTAGGCTCGTAGATAAGAAGTTTGTGATTGTCGGTAAGAATATAGATAACTTGCCATCCACCGACTGAACCATATCGGTCGGGGTGTAGGGCAGCTGCCACTGCCCGGTTTTGTCAAAAAGAAGCTCTGGTGTTCCGCTTTTGGATGCGGCCATCGCCGGCAGGGACCTGGAAAGCAGTGCTCCAGCCGCCAGTCCTGCAACAATGAGCCGCCTGTTAAGGAGTGATTTCATGAATACCTCTCATTTGTGGTAACAAAGATAAACTTTTCGCCTGTATCCAACATCTTGTACGTCGCCAAGATAGCCATTATGAAAACCTTTTACAAGATAAGAAAATAAGCCGTATGATAATAATTAGATAGTGCACAGGTACATTTAATGGTAAGTTACGCTGTTCGTTTTATACAATTATTGCAGATCGTCTGGCGCTTGACGTGCTCTGCAACAATACTTAGCTACTTATGGCTTGAAAGGAAAATGCAGAATACGTGCGAGAGTGGCGGAATTGGTAGACGCGCTGGTCTTAGGAACCAGTATCATTGATGTGTGGGTTCGAGTCCCTCCTCTCGCACCACTGTTTTCGACGATGTGATGAACTTAAACACGAAGTAATTGATCAGAGGATGTCAGCAGATGGATGTTAAAGTAGAAGAATTAAACGGATTGACCAGAAAAGTAACGATTACCCTCCCGGCCGACGAGGTTCAGGGCAAAATTGAAAAAGCCTATGCCAAACTGCAGAGGGAAGCGAAAATGAAAGGCTTCAGGCGGGGCAAGGTTCCACGTTCGGTTATTGTGAAAACTTATAAACCCCAGGTTGAGGCCGAGGTCGGAGAGAAACTTGTTCAGGATACCTATTTCGACATCATCGAAAAACAGGATTTCGATCCGGTCGTCCATCCGGAGATCGACGAACCCGCGTTCAATGATGATGGCTCGTTTACCTATGTCGCCAAGGTAGATGTCCGGCCGGAATTTGAACTTGGTGAGTACAAGGGGCTCGAAATAGAAGATGTTGAAACCAGCGTCGAGGAGGCAGCCGTAGATTTCGAGTTGACCAGGATCCAGCGCGAGATGGCAGCCTTGAAAAATGTCGAAGACCGGGCCGTGGCCATGGACGATGTCGTGGTGGTTGATTATCAGGGCTATCACAAGGGAAATCCCATGAAGCAGGTTAAAAACGAGGATTTCACCGTGGACGTCGGCAAGGGGCAGATGGACCCCGAATTTGAAGCCAAACTTATCGGCATGAAGAAAGGGGAAGAAGCCAGTCATGAGGTGGAATTTCCCGACAAGCACCCCAATCCGATCCTGGCCGGCAAAAAGGTCGAGTTCAGGATCACGGTTAAGGATGTGAAGGAGAGGGTGCTGGCCGAGATCGACGATGAGTTCGCCAAGGACGTCAATGAACAATTTGAAACGCTGGACGATCTCAAGTCAATGATCAGGGAACGCCTCGAGGCAGACAAGAAGAGCGCCGCCGACGGCGAACTCAACGATCGCCTGATGAAGAAACTGCTCGATAAGCATCAGTTCGACGTACCCGAGCGGCTGGTGAGGTTCGAGGTCGAGCAGATGATCAAGCAGACCGAGGAGCAGCTTGAAAAATCGGGGATGAATCTGGAGGCTGCAGGACTGAATCGGGAAGAATTAGCGAAAAATAACGAGCCCATCGCCATTCAGCGGGTTACCGGTGATTTCATTTTAAAGAAAATCGCCGAAGTAGAGGAGATCAAGGTAAAAGACGAAGATCTCGACCGGGCATTCAAGAGAATAGGGGACCAGTACAGCATGCCGGTTGACCGGGTCAAGGAGTTTTTCAAAAGCCGCGACGATCTGCTGCCGCTGATGAACGAGGTTCTGAACGAGAAGATTCTCAATTTCCTCAAACAGGAGGCGACCCTGGTGCAACCCGAAACGACGGAGAAAGAGGCAGCCCCAGACGAGGCTCAGAATGAGGCTGACGCTTCCCCGAAAGATAAAGACGAATAGGGGTCGTCCGCAGCACTGTCATGGTGCGCATAAAACCGCAGAAGCCGGTTGATTAATTCAGTATCGGCTTTACCATAATGTAAACTCAATTCGACTGCAAAGGCGCCAGCCTATTGCAGTCGAGCTATTTAAAGGGACGAGTTATGAACCTGATACCAATGGTAGTGGAACAGAGTCCGCGGGGCGAACGGGCCTATGACATCTATTCCCGCCTCCTGAAGGAGCGCATAATCTTCCTGGGCTCGCCGGTCAATGATGATGTCTCCAATGTGATCATCGCCCAGCTGCTCTTTCTTGAGGCCGAAGACCCGGACAAAGACATAACCTTCTATATCAACTCTCCTGGGGGAATCGTCAGTTCCGGCCTGGCCATCTACGACACCATGCAGTTTGTCAAATGCGACATCGCCACGCTCTGTATGGGCCAGGCGGCATCGATGGGAGCTCTGCTGCTCGCCGCAGGCACCGAAGGAAAAAGATATGCACTGCCCAATTCGAGAATCATGATTCATCAGCCCATGGGCGGGTTTCAGGGACAGGCGACCGATATCGACATTCACGCCAAAGAGATCCTCAGAATGCGTGAAGACCTCAACAAAATTCTGGCCAAACACACCAACAACACGGTCAAGAAGATCAGCGCCGACACCGAAAGAGATAATTTCATGAGCGCCGAAGAGGCCAAAAAATATGGTATAATAGATAAAGTCCTCAGTAAACGAACCGAGCAGGGTAAGGAAGACTGAAAATGAGCGAATTCGAAAACAAAGGGCCGGATTGCAAATGCTCGTTCTGCGGCAAGAACCAGGATGAAGTCGAGAAGCTGATTGCCGGGCCCGATGTCTATATATGCGATGAATGTATCGAGTTGTGCAACGAAATCGTTCTGGAAGAAGATGAGGGTATCGACCAGCTCGATGATCAGAGCGATTTTCAGCCGGGAACGCTGAAGCCCAAAGAGATCAATGATTATCTTGACCAGTATGTGATCGGCCAGGAGCGGGCTAAAAAGATTCTTTCCGTTGCCGTTCACAACCACTACAAGCGCATCGATGCTCCAGACGACGAGGATGAGGTCGAGCTGCAGAAATCCAATATTATTCTCATCGGCCCCACCGGCTCCGGCAAGACCCTGATAGCCCAGACGCTGGCCAAGGTGCTGCAGGTGCCGTTCTGTATTGCCGATGCCACCACCTTGACCGAGGCTGGCTACGTCGGCGAAGATGTCGAAAACATTCTGGTTAATCTCCTCCAGGCTGCCGATTATGACATTGAAAAGGCGGAGCGGGGCATCATCTATATAGATGAGATTGACAAAATCGCCAGAAAATCCGACAGCCCCTCGCTCACCCGAGACGTCTCAGGCGAGGGGGTCCAGCAGGCCCTGTTGAAGATCATCGAGGGGACCGTCGCCTCGATTCCCCCCAAGGGCGGCAGAAAACACCCGCAGCAGGAACTGGTGAAGATCGACACCACCAACATCCTCTTTATTGTTGGCGGCGCCTTCGTGGGCCTGGACTCGGTGATCAAGAGACGGTCCGGTACCAAATCCATCGGCTTGACGGCCGAGATCATCAGTGAGTCGAAAAAAGAACTGGGTGAAATCCTGTCCACCGTTCAGCCCGAGGATCTGCTCAAATTCGGCCTGATACCCGAACTGGTCGGCCGGCTGCCGGTGATCGCGACGATGAGAGAACTGGTCGAAGATGATCTCGTCCGCATATTGAAAGAGCCCAGAAATGCACTCACCAAGCAGTATCAGAAACTGTTTCAGTTTGAGAACATACAGCTGCGCTTCACCGAGGGAGCCTTGACCGCAATTGCCAAAAAATCCCTGGAAAGAAAATCGGGTGCCCGGGGCCTTCGTTCGGTGCTTGAAGAAGCGATGCTCGACGTCATGTATGATTTGCCCTCCAAA
>JARRLH010000311.1:0-3974 GCA_037387205.1 Desulfofustis sp. | reverse complement strand
GCAAGATAGTGTTGAAACCTGGCAGCAAGCCTATGACAAATTCGGCACAGAGCTGTGCGCCACTGACGGCATCTGCACCACGAGATGCCCACTTGCCTGGCTGTTGCGACGACTTCTGGTGAAGCCGGCAACATCGACGCACAGTGGGCATCTCGTGGTGCAGATGCCGTCAGTGGCGCACAGCTCTGTGCCGAATTTGTCATAGGCTTGCTGCCAGGTTTCAACACTATCTTGCCCCTGCTGCTCCAGCCAGGCGATATGGCGCAGCATTGATACCCGCTGCCGTGGTGTCAATCCTATGTCCCTGGAAGGACAGACAGGGTCGCAGAAACCACATTCAACGCAATTGTCAAGCAGCGGGTGACAGGCAACCGGGGTTTTCAGCTGTGTGGTGTGGCACTCAGGGTCGTCGTTCAGGAGAACTCCGGGATTGAAACTATTGTTTGGGTCGAGAAGGCGTTTCACCCGTTTCATGATATTATAGATCTTTTCACCCCACTCCAGTTCGACAAAAGGCGCCACCGCATAACCGGTGCCATGTTCTGCTTTGAGAGACCCGTCGAGACCGACGACGATGTCCACCATTTCATCGATGAAGCGATGAATTTTCCTCTTCTTATCTTCAGAGGACAAATCCACCGGCAAGGCAAAATGGAAGTTGCCATGAAAGACGTGGCCGTGAAGACCGCCGCTGTATCCGTAGCGATTGAAAAGATCTTCGAATTTTCGACAGGCTTCTTCGATCTTATCCAGAGGAACACAGAAGTCTTCGATCAGTATCAACTCATGTGGTTCCCTGGCGCTGGAAATTGCAGGAAACAGGGATCGACGAAAGGCCCAGAGCGACTCGCACATCTCGGGGTCCCTGAAAAACTGAGGTTCACCTAACGTTTCTATGTCTTTAACGGCCTCAAGAAGCGTCGAGATATTCTCACCTATCGTATTTTCGTCATTTGCCTGAGTTTCAAGCAGCACTGCGCAGCCATCGTCTTTGAGCTGCTTTACCGTAGGTGGAGTTGTTGGCAGTGTGATAAGTGCTTTTAAAGTAGGCCAATCAAACAGTTCGGCTGCATTGGCTACACCTGAGTCACTCCAGCGCTTTACCGTTCGTATCCCGTTTGTAAGACTTGGAAAAATGATCAGTGCGGTGGCCCGCAGGGCAGAAACAGGGATAGTTTTAATTGTTGCACTCGAAACAAATCCCAGAGTCCCTTCCGAGCCGATGAGCAGATGGGTGAGGATCTCCACCGGGTCACTGAAATCGACCAACGCATTGACCGCATATCCGCAGGTATTTTTGATCCGGTATTTTCGCCGAATACGCGCGGCGAGTTCGTTATCATCCACTATCTCCTGTCTCAAAGCAGACAGTTCATCGAGCAATTTCTTGTGGGTGAGGCGAAAACGGGCCACATTATCCAGGTCGGAGGTGTCGACGATCGTGCCATCGTGCAGGATAAACCGCATGTTCTTCAAGGTGGAATAAATGTTCTGATCGACGGTGCAGCACCCGCCGGCTGCATTGTTGGCGATTATGCCGCCGAAGCAGGCTGCAGCAAGCGAGGCAGGATCGGGACCTATTTTTCTCCCATAAGGGAGCAGGGCTTCATTTAACCTGGAACCGATAACACCTGACCAGCTGGTGATTTCAGCGCCATCATTGTGAATGTGCAGTTTCTTCCAGAGAGGGCCTTTCATGCGGACGAGGATTCCGTTTCCACTGCATTGGCCGTTCAGACTCGTGCCACTGCCGCGAAACGTGAGCCCTGTGTTCCTGTTACAGGCATATTCTATCAAGCCAATGATTTCTTTCTCGCTGATTGCATCGACAACGACCTGAGCCATACGAAAGAACATACTGGCATCAGTGGAGAACGCCCTTCTCCTTGATTCATCGGAAAAGATCCTGTCTGCCGGGATGAATTTAGAAATTTCGTAGGCAAGGGTATCACTTGAAGTGTCTGACATGGGGTGACTGATAGTTTGAAATCTTTGTAGATAGAAAGCGTTATGGCTTTGGTCGACCGGGTTTATCAGCTCTTATTGAAACTAATAGGGCTGGTCATTGTTCGGTTGGGGGGTCCTGATTTTTCTCACTACTATCTCAAGTGGGAATAATTTTACAGAAGATGCGGGAGTCATCCACCCCAAAAATGTCAACGGCGAGGCCGAGGAATGCAGCTCACTCTGCAAGGAGGCTGACCATCCTGTCGTTGTCCTCGCTTCTGCCGATGGTGATCCGGAGAAATGTCTCATATCCCCTGGCTGTCCACGGCTTGACGATAATTCCCTGAGCAAGGAGTTTTTCTGCCGTTTCAAGGCTGCTTCGACCGCTGTCCACAAAGAGAAAATTTGCATAGGACCAGGCAACCCTTATCCCTATGCTTTGCAACGCTGCCGTAACCCTTGCCCGCTCCTGCTCATTGAAGCGTACGGTTCTCTCGATGTGTTCACGATCGCTCAGGGCCGCCTCCGCGGTGGCCTGGGCAATCAGGTTCACATTAAAGGGATTTCTTAGTTTGTTGATCTGATCAGCGAAAGAGGTGTGGGAAAATAGACCGTATCCAACTCTTGCTCCTGCCAATCCGTAGGCTTTTGAAAAGGATCTCAGAACAACATGGGGGTTGGGAAATTTTTCCATTATGGAAAGGCTGTCTGGGAACATATCGAGATCCTTGACATACTCATAGTAGGCTTCGTCAATAACCAGTATGGTCTCCGGGGAGGCCGCTCGGCAGAGCTGTTCGAATCCGCTGCGGTCAAGAAGTGTACCCACAGGATTTGAAGGGTTGCTAAAAATCAGCATCCTGCAGCCTTTGCGCAATTCCTTGATGAGGCCATCCACATCAAATGAAAAGTCTTCCTGCATCGGCACGGCCGCGACGTCTGCACCCTGCTCCCAGGGGTATATTTCGTGGAGCAGAAAGGATGGGTGCACGGTGATCACCCTGTCTTCATTTTCAAGGCATGCGCGGCAGATCAGCGCAATAAGATCTTCGGATCCGTTACCGACGACAATTTTTTCGTCAGGGGTTCCGGTTGAGTTGCTCAGCGCTGCTCTGAGACTGGCAGAATCAGGATCGCTGTATTTCCAGAGCTGAGCGATAATCCTGCCGACCGCGTTCAGGGCCAGGGGGCTGGTTCCGAAAGGATTTTCGTTGCTGGCCAGCCTGGCAATTCTTTCAACGTGGTAGCGCCGCCGGACAGCCTCCTCGGGCAGGCCTGCCTGGTATTTCGGCAGCTTCAGTATCTGTTTTTTTACTATATTTTCGACACCTAGACCGTTTTCTTTCATCAAGCAACCCCTGATCAAAAGACGATTTTGGGCAAGTACGTGGCAAGGCCCGGGACAAACCAGAGAATAGCCATACCGATCACTTGGAGAACAATGAATGGCGCGACCCCCCGGTAAATCTGCCCGGTGCTCACTTCCGGCGGAGCTGCCCCACGCAGATAGAAGAGGGAAAAGCCGAACGGGGGAGTCAGAAACGAGGTCTGCAGATTGATGGCGATCAGAATTGACAGCCACACCGGGTCATGCCCCATCAGAATAAGCGTAGGACATATCAGGGGAAGGAGGATGACGCTTATTTCCACGAAATCGAGGAAAAATCCCAGCAGAAAGATCAACGCCATGGAGAAAATCAAGGCCCCGGTTGCTCCACCGGGCATGGCCGTGATTACCCATTCGATCCGCTCCTCACCCCCAAGACCGATGAACACAAGAGAAAACATGCTGGCGGTCAGTATGGTGGCAAAAAACATTGAAGTCACCACCATCGTGGAGGAGAGAATATCTCCCAGCAGTTTATCTTTTAACATGTGCCGCAATGCCCTGAAAATTGCGTAGCAGCCGAAAAGGGCGAGACCAATGCAGACCGACCCGATCAGCCATTCATTCAGGCCGGCATCCGATCGCTGCAGACGAACCGGTGCTATGCCGGCAACTGTGGCAAGTGCGACCAGGGCAACGG
>JARRLH010000310.1:0-3975 GCA_037387205.1 Desulfofustis sp. | reverse complement strand
GTTTGTTGAAGTCATACGCCCCGCCAGAGACTGTGAGCGCTTCACGGTATAAGATCGGCCTGGTTATGTTTACGGTGCCATTGCTGTTTGCCCTGCTGGCGCCGTACATTGGAATATTTATCACAGAACAAATTGCCGGCGACCTTTTCCTGGCCATCGGAGCTGATCTCTCATTATTGATCAGCTTGTTCCTGCTCGGCGGTGATTTCTGGGATAAACTGCGGGCGCTCTATATACATGGCGCGAGAGCCATCATGCCTGATAAATCTGTGGGGACACCATAAGAATTCGAATTACTGCTATTGATAGTAACTATCAACTATGAAGATCGGAGAAGAATCGCACATACACCCACATGAGATAAATTAAGTAAACCAGAGGGTAAAGTACTAGTACCGCAGTGTCGATACGTGCGGCGACGGCCTTCTTTCCAGCTGTTTCGAGCCGTTTCTGATAGACGCTGATGAAAACCACGATAGCGGTGAGGCAGAAACTGACAATGATGAACCGGTCTAAAAGAGTCAGGTAACCCAGTCGTGGCAGGTCGTCGGATATGGTGAAATTGAATGCTACGAAAACCAGGAGATTACCACTGGCAACCTCCAACTGGCGGCCATAATCCTTGAGAAAGAAGATCACCCAGGAAATGCAGATGATCAGGAACAACGGTATGAGGATGCGGACGATGTAGTAATCCAGGTGGCGCTTCACCAGGAGGGTGGTGGTGAATCTTGAGTTGGTCGACCCCCTTTCAAAGGGGACCTCAGTTATCTCCTGGGAGTAGCTCGTGACCATCCATTCTTCTTCGCCCAGTTGGTCTCCGATCACCTGCTGAAATTTTTCTATTTCGTTGAATATGAACAGATTTGTTGGTACGGCGAGGTCTACCTTGATGCTGAATTTCTGGCGGTCAAAGGGATACGTCAGGAAGTCGAAATCCGGTGCCTGCAAGGTGACGGTGAACCGCTCGAAATAGCTGGCACGCCCATCTGGATCGATGAAAATCACCTGATTTTGGGACCAGCGATTTCCCTGCTGATTGTAAAAACTAAAACTTGGCAGAGGTAGGTTAACCTCTCCAGCTAGTGCTCTGAGGCTATTGTCCTCAAACTTTTTAACGGCACACCCGCATTGATCAGGACTAAAACTGAGTTTTGGATCTTGCCAGCTCAGCTTGAGCGTGCCGACGACCGTGAAATTTTCGGATCGCTGATCGACACCCACAATCTGGTCCACTGCCAGACCGACGGTGACGAGATCGCTCTCACGCAGGACAGACGATCCGGCGGTCCGATCTCCGCCTTCAAGCAAGTCCGGCGCATTGATGCCAACGAGAAGCCTGTATGCTCCTTCGGCACTATCTATTGGTCCGTCTGTCCCATCAACATGAACCACCAGTTCGCCAATCTCTTCGCCACATATGTAATTGAGTTCTACTGACCGCCCTGGCTTATCGGAGGTGCCGAAAGCCAGCGGTTTCCCGCCGTAGTCGGTGAGCATTAGTCGCGGTAGAGGGGCTTCGCCAAGCGGCTCGACCCGCGCATGGAAGGTATCGCCTGGCTGGAGCTCGCGTGCATACTGAGTTAGGTAGCGTGTATCTCTGTCTAACCGTATTTCAAGCTCCTGAACATGAGCCTCTGGCTTCATCTTCAAAGAGGCCAGCCTGGCAAACACTTCACCTTCCGGTTCTCCTTCACCACTGATTACCTTTGGCGCATTCAGGCCAAGTGCGAGCTGAAATGAACCCGTAGTGTATTTTGGTTGAAACTTGTTAATCCCCTGGTTGGTAATAGTGCTGCCCGCAAAAATATGATAGGTGCCATCTCGTGGAATAGCGAATTTAAGAGAGGCGGAGTAGCCTTTTCCACTGTCATCGTCCCAGGCGAGGAAGGTACGGTCGGCAACGGCTGTAAGCTCCGAGATGAGGTCGTTCTCAGAGGCAAGCGCCTGCTCGAGGACCTGTCCCATGCTGAAAGCCGGATCAATTTCCTCATCCATTATTCCCACCAGCGGGTCCAGGTTGCCGCCGGTATTTTGCATGGAGGCGTAAATGATGTCGCCCTGCTTCATGTCTGGGAGGCTGTAAAAAACCCCTCTGCCGTCCTCTGTGTACCCGGTAAAATGCTGCACTCGTCCTTCTGTTTCGGCAAGGCCGACCGTGCACCAGATTGATATCGATGTGAGAAAATAGAAAATCCAGAAAAGGCTTCTCGGCGGTAAAAGTTGATGCAGATTATGCATGTGTGCCACCCACGATATGGTGTTGTCTGTATTGCTGTAGGCATGTGACCGGAGGTGGTGCAAACCGGGACTGATAGGGGTTTATATCCAGTCGGTAAATTATGCAGCGAAGGGCCCAGCAAACCAAGCGACACCTGTCAGACTGTTACTCTACCTGCACTAATGTTATCAAGCAATGTGTTTTTAGATGGGCCGTTGCGCTGGTGCACTGGAAAGTACTGGACTGATTTATTGGGGAAGGTCAATTATCAGACTCACGGGTGCCAAGTCCAGGAAAACAAGTCCCAATAGCCAGCGGCAATCTGAGATATTTACGGAAACTGTTTAACTAAAGGTTATAATTCGTATTGGCAATGTATTCAAACGACCCCAGGCAAATCAGTGGAAGATAATTGATAAGGACATCGTCGATGAAATCATTTTCAGATGTCTCAACGTCCGTGACAGGCTGATACTTGAATTGATGGCTAGAGGCGGAATGAGAATAGGTGAGGTACTCAAACTCAGACCTCAAGATATTCAAGACAGGAAATTGATCATTCAAAATCCTAAAAGCGGCAATCCAGCCGAGGTGGTGTACATTCCACGCAAAATATTTGAGCGTCTGAGACAATATGTGCGGGAAAACAACATACACTCGTTCGAGTCGATATTTTCTCTTTCCTATGTCTCCGCATGGTCAATGGTGAAAAGAGCCGGTATGTTGGTTGGTATCAATCTGAGACCACATGATCTGAGGAGACACGCTGCCACCTATGCTTCACGGTCAGGTACGCCGATCGAAATTGTGAGCAAGGTCATTTTAAGGCACTCTGATTTGTCCACCACCCAGAGGTATCTTGGTACGGTAAATGATGCTGAAGCGATTAGGTGGATAGAGTCGCTTCACGGCTAGAATTACTAAACGATAGCTATTGGCGCCCCAACATAGGTTTGTTCTGGCCAGCTATCTCTTTGATAAAGGTCAGGCTCGTAACCCGACAGGAATGGTATAAGCTTTCGGTATTACTTGAATTGTTGAGGTTGGCAAAGGATCTCTTTGCCCATGCGTGATTTTGAAATGCGTTATCTCCCTCTATCTGTATGTTTGACAACATTTCAGACTTTCCAAATAAACAATAACGCAGCCTAACATCCTGAAAACATTAATGATCTTATCTCGCTGCGGAGAATACAGTTATGCCTTCTTTAATTGTTTCCAATACCTTAATATCCCTTATAGTCATTGGATCTACTGCCAATGGATCAGCAGAAAGTATCACCAGATCAGCTAATTTGCCTACCTCAAGCGTTGCCTTTCTTTTTTCGTCGAAAACCTGCCATGCTGCGTCTGCAGTGATAGCCCGCAATGCCTCAAAAGGCGTGATACGATGCTCAGGTCCAAGTTCCTTGCCGCTGGTAGTCACTCTGTTGACAGCAGTCCAGGCTACAGTGAGCATTTCAATACCAGCAATTGGTGCATCGTGATGCAGGGTAACTTTGATTCCCCTATCAAGGGCAGTGCGTGAAGGGCTAATCCTGGATGCACGTTCCGGACCAAGAAAGAGTTCTCTATGTCGATCACCCCAGAAATAAACATGGATCGGGAAAAAGGATGGTGTGAGGCCGTGGTGTGCTACAAAATCGAGTTGATCCTCACGCATGGTCTGAGCGTGGATGATTGTAGTGCGTAGGTCTGGTCGAGGCTTCTCGCCCCGCACATTTTCAACGGCTTTCACCAGCCGGTCAGTGGCT
>JARRLH010000309.1:0-3976 GCA_037387205.1 Desulfofustis sp. | reverse complement strand
GGTTTTTATGGATTCAGACATATTGCCTCCGGGTAAATGGGCTGTTGTTGCATGCCATTATAACATTCTTCTGCGTTCATGAGAGGGCCGATGACAATCGCAGGGCTGAAAAAGGAACATGCAAAATGTTACTTCCGATGTTCAGGGTCTATTGACCGCAGGGCCCAAAAGGCCCCCAGTCGGCTAACGTGTAGAGGGTTTAACTCTTTTATGCACAAAAGCCCCGAGAAGCCCGGTGAGGTTTTGGGAGCAAAATTGCGAGGCTTCTGTTCTAGAAAAAGGCCACCAGGTTTGTTGCCCCGGTGGCATTTTTTATGAATTAAATACGCCTGTCAATAACAAGCCAGGTTATATCTCCCGCTATTGCCAAGATCAGTCCGTCGTCAATCGCTTTATTTCCTCTAAGGTTTGGACAAAAGTGTCATGAAAAGGGCCGCCAAGATCTACCGCACGCTGTGCTGCAGTCAGCGCTTCCTGCCGTTTGCCTTGTTCCGCCAAGACGTGGGCCCAGTTGTTAAACGGCATACCGTTTTCCGGTTGAACCAGAGTCGCCTGGTAGAAAGCCTCGGCGGCGGAGTCAAGATCATGAAGATTGTATAAGCTGTTGCCAAGGCCCATCCAGGCAACAAAACTTTCCTCCCATCGTTCCAAGGCGGTGGCATAACCAATTGCAGATGCCGACCACTGCCCGACATTTTCCAAACCCGCAACGGCCGTCAGCCATTCATCTTCCTCGGCAACTTCCGGCAACCGATCTGGAGGCAGGACCAAAAGTCCCCAGTCCTCGCCACGTCGCCAGATATTCTTGAAGGTCCATGAACTTAAAATCTGATTGGCAATCAGTCCTGAATGAAGGATTACTTCTTCCTTGCCTTGGTCATAACCTATCACCACTGCGTAATGCCATTGCGGAAACCAAGAGAAACCAAGATTAACCAGTACAATAACCGGATGCCCGGCAGAAATCTCAGCCATCAGAGACTCGATGCCTGTAATGGTGTATGCAACACGACCGTGCCTTCGCGCCGATCCAATCAGCGAACTCTGCAGGCTGCCTTCGAGGCCGGGAGTATAGACCTCTGCAGATAAGTCAGATGGTTGCAAGTCCACCCCGCTCCAGTTCAGAACCATGGCAAGGGCTGCCGGACCGCATTGCAATTCCTTTTGGGCAAAAAAAGGTACATCGACAACCATGGCTTTAGATGGCCTTTCGGCAACCTGGGATAAGTAGCCGGACCCCGATAAGCTGCATCCAGTCAGCATGACACTCAGCGCTAAACACAACAGGCCGGCAATCATCCGATTGCCGACCTGATCCAAAATCGTATCTATTTTGCGTTTAACGTTGAGGATTAACAAATGAGAAAACATTGGTGAAACCCAGAATATCAGTAATCAATAAAATGACAAAGACAAGGACCGCGGCACCAACGATTGCACCAACCGCACTACCACCCGCAGGTAGTTGATCTATGGAGCTTGCAAACTCAGCCAATTCTTCATTAGAAAGGCTGTCCACCCTGTGCTGCGCTTCGGCAGGATCAACTCCATACTGAGTCATAATCTGCTTTACATCTTCACGTGCCAGGAAGTCTGCAATCTGAGCACGTTGGTCTACTGTCTGCTGCCCTGCAATGACACTATCAGTACCAAGCATCTTGGCCTGAGCCATGGGCACATTGAAATTAAGCAGACAGAATGCAATAACCAGGAGAAGACTTACCGGACGCATGAGACTCTTTAACATAAACGACCTCCTTTTAAAGGTATTAAAATGTGTATGCATTCCTCTTGGTGAATCATAAATGCTAAAGGAAAAATTGCAACGCTCTATTTTTCAGCTGCGCTTTCAGTGTGGACTATCTTGGCACGGCACTGAGCAGAATTGATGCAATCGCCAATCATGCATTGTCGTCACCGATGTCGATAGCATAGCACACTGGTTGGCAGGTTTGCGAAACTCTCAATGATTGTAATAAAAGAATGGCCCACCCAGGATGGCTGGCCATTCTTTATGTCATCAGTGCTGTTGAATAAAAAAGCCCCACTCCACGGAGGGGGATGGGAGCAGGGCAAATCCCTCTGCCTTATGAGAGGGTCACAAGGCAGAGTGGTACGTATACTTGTAACAGCTTTTTCCGGGTTGTCTATTGTTTGCTACATATCTCTACCTATAAGAAGCGTCCGCAAGTGACCTTGCCGTGGCGCTCTTTCTTTGTGCCCGGCCCTATCTTTTACCAACCCGTGGCAGCAGGAAGCTGAAGCAACACCCTTGGTTATTCACACATTGCACTTCCAGCGAACTGCCGAGCTTCTCCAAAACATGGTGAACGATACTCAACCCAAGACCATGCCCTTTGACCCAGTTGAAGGGGAGGTCTTCTGGCTGTTCAAGCAGAATTCGCAATTGATCTTCCGACATGCCACAGCCGTTGTCGTAGATACGTACTCTGGACATATTCCCTTCAGATGCTACGGTGTCGATACCAACCGTCAGTTTTTCACCACCATGACTCAAGGCGTTGCTGACCAGATTGTAAATCACTTCTTCGATCCAAGGCTGATGCCCCTGAACCCCCCCGTCAAGTGTCCCGGTAACAATCCTGGCACCTGTGGAATCAATCTTCCATTGCAGCCTTTTCAAGGCTTCTTGCACAGCACTGTTGAGATCAATGTTTCGTAAAACGACATCCTCTCGCTTCGCACGGGCCAAAAAGAGCAACTCATTGATGATGTCATTCATTTTGTAGCTGGTATCTTTGACCGTGTTCAGGCAGGTTTGCCGGTCCTGGCTCGACAGGTTTTCATACTCTTTTTCCAGGAGTTCGCTAAAACCAGTGAGTGCGGTGATCAGCGATTTTAAATCATGAGCCACAGTTTGGGAGAAGTCACTCAATGCTCTATTCTGCTTTTGCAACGCCTGCTCTGCTTCTGCACGCGCGGTGATGTCGGTGATAAATGCCATGCCCAGTTTTTCTTTATCGTTCTGCAAGAAACTGATACTGACTTCAATCGGAAATTCTGTACCGTCTTTCTTCAAGCCTTTCAGTTCAAGGCCTTGTCCCATAGAACGAACATGAGGGGACTTGAAATAATTGCGCGTGTGCTCGGAGTGGGCGGAACGGAAACGTTCAGGAATAATCTGATTCAGATGCTGGCCGACGATTTCGTCCTTTTCATAACCGAACAATTCTACGAAGCGGCGATTTACGTGAATGACAGTTGAATTTTCATTTATCACCAGAAACGCTTCGGCGAAAGATTCAATCAGGATAGCGGCTGTGTCGTCCTTAAAAAACTGTCCTATGACAGCATCAATGGCTTTTTGAGTCGCTGAATCAATCGCTTGCTTGTTTGGAGCGGCATGTTCGTGTCGATTTTTCATTTGTACCCCTTCGGAAGAACAAGTTTCGATATTACACCATGCGCCACGCAAAATGTAACTAAAACACTCCTATTTGTCTCTGAGGGGGAGGCAGATGATTCCAAAGAGCTGGTTTCTGAAAGAGCGTCAAAAGATCTGATTGTCAAGATGCAACAGAAAATCCGATTTTGGAAAGGTCTTCCAAGCCAAACCTTGGAGTTGATTCAACAATCAATTGCCAATAAATTTTTTCATTGGTTGCGCGGTGTGCTGCTCCTCTGCCAATCGTCATCTCCGACATCCCGTTTGAGCGATTCCGGCATATTTAAATCTACCCCGCTTAACAAAAAGACCCATGAGCTGTCATAATGACAAAAACAGATGAGTGAATAGATGAAAAAGCATCTCAAAACTGCAGAAGGCTACGAGGGCTTTGAGCTGGGGCCGATTCGACCGCCGAGCGAGGCCGCCAGCCTGATGCTCAGGGTTACCAGAAACTGTCCCTGGAACAAGTGCAAGTTCTGCGGGCTCTACCGGGGTGAGCAGTTCAGTATCCGGCCGGTCGAGCACGTGATTCGGGATATAAATCAGGTCCGATATTACCTCGACCAG
>JARRLH010000308.1:2236-6213 GCA_037387205.1 Desulfofustis sp. | reverse complement strand
GCGAAGCGAAAGAATAAAAAAGGCATAGAAAAGGGCGGTGATCAGCCCGAAGAAAACGCCACGCCGGTAATTGTCCGAGAGCGCTTCCCAATTGATGCCGATGATCAGGAAAAGCCCGCAAAAGGCCAGCAGCAGAGAGAAGATGAAAACAAGACGGAGCTGCTGTCCAAAGAAGAGCAGGGAAATCAAGGTCAGCACAAAGACTTGAAAATTTCCTAGAACGGTGGCCAGACCCGGGCCCACATAGAGAATGGCGAGGTGCCAGCAATAAAGGTCGCCGGCAAAGCACAATCCGCATAAGGTGCAATAGGCGGCCGTTTTCAAAGATACCGGTCGCAGCAATTGGGCTTGCAGGCAGTAGAGGAGGAGAAACAAAGAGCCCCAAAACACGCGGTAAAAGGCGGAAACCACCGGGTCGACCTGGGACCAGGCCACCCAGATACTGGAGAAACTGATAAACAATGCCCCGGTGAGAATATGGGCGCCATCCTTGGAGTGCTCGGGGACTAATGATTTCATTCTATCTGGTTGAGAT
This sequence comes from Desulfofustis sp., assembly GCA_037387205.1. Classification (GTDB taxonomy): domain Bacteria; phylum Desulfobacterota; class Desulfobulbia; order Desulfobulbales; family Desulfocapsaceae; genus JABDQA01. Next base: position 5,678 of record JARRLH010000308.1, on the reverse strand, counting down.
GGTGTTGGATTAGACTGAGTGGCGATCATAGCAGTCAGGGGATTGAGTGCAACAAAAAAACACCAGGATCCAGGTTGTTCATTCAGGGCGGCAACATGCACCTGCCAGGAATTGCTGTCGCTGAGCTGCGTAGAGTGGGCAAAGGGGCGAATCTGCATGATTATTTACTACGCTTTTGGATGCAAACCAATAAATGCAGCTTGCAATTTCGACAACTATTTGGTACTGAAACATGCTTTAGCTTTTTATGGGAATGCACAAATTGCACCTCGGGTTGTGCGGTTTGTGCAGCGAAGGGAACGGCGCGTCGAGAGGCGCCCTTTACGAAGAGACAGGAAGATGAAAGATCTGACCACCAACTACCTCGGGCTCACCTTGAAGAACCCCATAGTGGCGGGCAGCTGCGGGTTGACCGGCTCGGCATCAAAAATTGTGGAATTGGCCGAGGCAGGTGTGGGCGCGGTTGTGGTGAAATCCTTGTTCGAAGAGCAGATTGAAGCGGAACTGCAGCAGAACCTGGATGATTACCAGACCGATTACCCGGATGCCTACGATTATGTAAAGCAGTATACCAGAGATTCGGCAGTCACCGATTATCTGGAGATGATCCGGGAGGTAAAAAAGCAGATCGATATACCGGTCATCGCCAGTCTCAACTGCGTGACCGCTGCAGAATGGACCACTTACGCCGGTAAATTCGAGAAGGCCGGAGCCGATGGTCTGGAAATCAACATATCGCTGCTGCCCAGCAACCCTAAAAAGGAATGTGACCAGTATGAGCAGGTCTATTTCGAGGTGCTCAACAAGGTGAACAAGGTCGTATCGATTCCTATTGCCCTGAAGATGAGCAGCTACTCCTCGTCGCTTGCCAGTTTGATATCGCGTCTCCACTGGACCGGCAAGGTGCGGGGGTTTGTGCTTTTCAACCGCTACTATCAACCTGATATCAATATTGAAAAGATGGAGATGACCTCGGCGGGCGTCTTCAGTCATCCCGCAGAAATCTCACTGCCGCTGCGCTGGATCGCCCTGCTGTCTGGCTTGATCGAGAGTGATTTCGCCGCTTCCACCGGCGTTCATGACGGTGCGGGGGCGGTCAAAATGCTGCTGGCAGGGGCCAGGGCAGTGCAGGTGGTGTCGACTCTTTATGAAAACGGGGTCGAGCAGGTAGAAAAGATCTTGGCCGACCTTGAAGCCTGGATGGAGCGCCACTCGCTCACTGCCATCCACGAATTTAGAGGACGGCTTGCCTACCGTTTTGAAGATGACCAGTCGGCTTTTGAAAGAATCCAGTTCATGAAACATTACTCCGGAATTTCATAAGAATCGATACAGCACAGTCAACTATTGCAGTTGCCAAGGTTTGGATATCCAGATATGTCAGCACACTTAACATTTCCCAAAGGCGGTGTTCATCCGCCGGAAGCAAAAGAATTGACCCAAAAGCTTGCGGTGGAGACCATGCCGCTGCCGGCCGAATTGGAGCTCATACTCGGTCAGCACATAGGTGCGCCCTGCACTCCGGTGGTCAAACGCAAGGAAGAGGTTGCCGAGGGCGATCTGCTTGCTGAAACGAAGCGCGGCCTGGGAGTTCCGCTGCATGCCCCGGCAGCTGGTTCGATCAAGGCGGTTGGCCGTTCTCCCCATCCGATCAGAGTCAGCGCACCCTCGATCACCATCAAGACCGATCCGGAGGCGCACTCGCCGGCCTGGGAGCCAGCAGTCGACTGGCACCAGCTATCCTCCGAGGAACTGCTGCAGAAGGTGCATCAGGCTGGCATCATCGGCATCGGCGGCGCCGGCTTTCCGACCCATGTGAAACTCAAGCCGCCCGCCGATACCCCGGTGGACACCCTGCTGCTCAACGGCGCTGAATGCGAGCCGTACATCACTGCAGATCACCGGATGATGCTGGAAAAAGCCGAGGAGATCGTCGAGGGGGCCAAGATCCTGCTCAAGATTCTCGGCATCAAGGCCTGTGCCATCGGTATCGAGGAGAATAAGCCGGATGCGATCAGCACCATGGAAGCGGCGGTTCAGAAAGCGCAGGAGCCCGGGATCACCATCGGCGTGGAAACGCTCAAGGTCAAATACCCGCAGGGCTCTGAAAAACAATTGATTCAGGCGATAACGGGCAGGAAAGTGCCGGCCTTGGCGCTGCCTTCGGCAGTCGGGGTTGTGGTTCACAACGTGTCGACCACCAAGGCGGTGTATGATGGCGTGGTGCGTGGCAAGCCCCTGATCGAGAAAGTGATCACCGTGTCGGGCCGTGGTATCAACAAACCTGCCAATCTACTGGTGAAAATCGGCACCAAGGTAAAAGATATCGTCGACTTCTGCGGCGGTACCACGGAAGACCTGGCCCGGGTAGTGCTCGGGGGGCCGATGATGGGGTTTGCCGTTTCAACCCTGGACGTGCCCATCACCAAGACGACGTCGTCGGTTCTTTTTCTCAGCGAAGACGAGATAGACACCACTGAACTTTCCAATTGTATTCGTTGCGGCTGGTGTCTGGAAGCCTGCCCCATGGGCCTGGAGCCCAAGGAAATCGGTATATACGTAGAGGCGAACAGGGCTGAGGATACAGAACAGTTTGGCATCTTCGAATGCTTTGAATGTGGAAGCTGTGCCTACGTGTGCCCTGCTAAACGTCCGCTTGTACAATTTGTCCGGCTGGCGAAAATGAAGGCAAAACGCTCGTAACCAACGGGAATCATAAATCAAGTGAGCAAGGAGTTTCGTCATCGAATCGAAAGTAACTGAGAACCAGACGCCGGCTGCGGCTGCCCTGTGGAATGTGTCGGTATCCCCGCACGTGCGCAGCAACGAGTCGGTGGACAAAATTATGTGGACCGTGGTGGCCTGTCTGGTGCCGCCGCTCGTGCTGTCGATTGTGGTCTTTGGCCTGCAGGTGCTGCTGATTACCGCGGTATCAGTGGCCAGCTGTATGGCGGTCGAGGCGCTCAGTCAGAAAATGCTGGGCCGGCCGGTCACCGTGAAAGACGGCAGTGCTGCCCTGACCGGCATGCTGATGGCCTTTATCATCCCGCCGGGAGTATCCTTCCTGATACCCATTCTCGGGGCGGTGATGGCCATCTACATCGGCAAGCATCTGCTTGGCGGGTTGGGGTACAACATCTTCAACCCGGCGCTTCTGGGGCGGGCGTTTCTGCTTGCCACCTTCCCGGTTGCCATGACCTCGGCCTGGCTGCCGCCGCTGACCGACGGTGTGCTTTTTACCTACTTGAGCGGTGGGATTGATGCGATTACCACGGCAACGCCTCTGGCGGTGATGAAAGAACAGGGTATGGCCGTCTTCAGGGAAACCTTTGGCAGCCCCGCCACAGTCTATCCCACCTTCTTTCTGGGATTGCGGTCGGGCTCCATCGGTGAAACCTCCGGGCTGCTGATTCTGCTCGGCGGCCTCTACCTGATGTACAGG
>JARRLH010000308.1:0-2206 GCA_037387205.1 Desulfofustis sp. | reverse complement strand
GCATAGCGGCGCTGACCTGGATCTTCGGCGGCGACACGCTCTTTTCCGGCGACCCCCTGCTGGCCGTGCTGACCGGAGGGGCTATCCTCGGAGCCTTTTATATGGCTACCGACTATGTCACCTCGCCCAGCACCCGGACTGCCCAGCTGGCTTATGGGGTCGGCATCGGTGCTTTGACCGTGTTGATCAGATTGAAAGGCGGCTATCCGGAAGGCATCTGCTACGCCATTCTGTTGATGAATCCGCTCAGTACGGTACTCGACGGGTGGTTCAAACCGAAGCGTTTCGCACCGCCGTTGGGAGGTGAAAAATGAAAATGATCCTTACCATCATTTTTCGGCTGACCGTGTCCTGCCTGATTGCCGGGACCATCATGGGGGCCACCTTTGTGTTCACCAACAAGGCGAAAAAGGCCAATGAGCATGCCCGTGAAGAAAAGGTCATGTATGCCCTGCTCGGCTATGGCGCAGACCAGGAACCTGACGAAGGCATGGCCCTGCACGAAATCTTCCGTTACATCGTCGCGGACGGCGACAGCCAGTCGATAGGCTATCTGCTGCCCGCCGGTCATCAAGGGGAAGATGCAGGGTTTGTCTTTGTCCAACTGAGTCTGGAGGGTGATTTTGTCTCCACGACCGCTATTCCTCTGAGCGAGGAAAAGGCGCGAGAGCAGGGTGATCGGGACAATGCAGTTCAGACGGCTCTGGGGTCATCCCAGATAGCCCGCTTTGTTGATCAGGTGATGGTGGTGACCGAAGACGGCAGCCGGCAGGCGTATCTTCTCTCGGGAAAGTTCCCGGGCTATAAGACCAACATTTCGATCATCCTGGCACTCGATCCTGCCTACTCGATCATCGGCTTTGAGGTGATGGAGCACGAGGAAGATCCCGGCCTGGGAGCGGAAATCGAGCAGGACTATTTCAAGAACCAGTTCAAGCATAAGCCGCTGGAAAAGATCAAGCAGCTCCAGGTGGTTAAGGAACCGCTGCCGGATGAATATTACAATGCGCTTGAAGGAAAAATGGAACTGGCGGCGGCCGAACAGATCATGCTGCAGTACAGCGATAACGATATTTATGCGATTACCGGCTCGACGATATCATCCGATGCAGTTACCTCTGGGATCAGAGGGATGACCAAAAAATTTGCCTACCGGCTCGACACCCTCGAGAAGGTGCTGGAAGCGCAGCAGATAGGCGTCCCCTTTTAATCCATCTGAGAGGAATAGATTGTGGCTACAGACAAGTCCAGTTTACAGCTCGTAGCAAACGGCATTCTTAGAGAGAATCCAATATTTAAATTGGCACTTTCCATGTGTCCCGCGGTCGGTATCTCGACCACCGTCATCAATGGCCTGATGCTCGGTACGGCGGTCCTTTTTGTCCAGGTATTTTCCAGCGTCACCATATCTCTGCTGAAAAACTTTATACACCCGAGGATTCGCATCCCGACTTACACCTTGACCATTGCCACCTGGGTCACTGTCATCGACTTGAGCCTGGCGGCATACTTCCCTGCGGCCTATGCCAAGATGGGAATTTTCGTTAAGATTATTGTGGCCTTTGCCATCATAACCATGCGCCTGGAGATGTTTGCCTGTAAGGAACCGGTAAAATCCTCATGCTGGGACGGACTCGGCATGGGGCTCGGTTGTATGGTGGGTATGGTCGTCATCGGTTTTGTCAGGGAACTGCTTGGCTCGGGGGCCATATTGGGGTACGACGTTCTGGGCTTCAAGCCTCTGCTGTTCTTCATCCTGCCAAGTGCCGGGTTTTTTGTCGTTGGTTTGATGATGGGCTTCTTCAACTGGATTGAAACCTACTATGCTGAGCGGAAAAAGAGGTGAGTTATGAGAGGCCGTCAAAAAATATCTGTCTATATTCTGTTTCTCCTAGCAATGGGCGCCTGCAGCCTGGTGCAGGCCGCCGGCCTGGTGTCCGATACCGAATTCGGGGCCGACAACGAGATAGTGGTACAGTTCAGCATGCCGGTCGACCGAGAGGTGGCGGGCGATCCTGAGAACTACACCGTTTATGAGGAATCGGATCCCGATATCAGGCTGCCGATAACAGCGGTTTCCTTATCCAGCGATGGTACCGAGGCAATTCTGAGTTTTGCCGACCCGCTCAATACCACGGCAAAACACATAGTGACAGCGACCGGTATCGGCGGTGTCGAGCAGAGCACCTTTTCGGTGAGCAAGTCA
>JARRLH010000307.1:0-3986 GCA_037387205.1 Desulfofustis sp. | reverse complement strand
CCGGAGCAGGTCTCACCGATATACCCGGGGGAAATGTTCTCTTTTCTCTGTCACAATCGGGTCAGCTGTTTCACCCACTGCTGCAGAGAGCTGGAACTGGCCTTGACCCCTTACGATGTGCTCAGGCTCCGTCTGGCCACCGGTCTCAGTTCAGCGGAACTCCATGATCGTTATATCATCGAGGAACTGGACCCCGAAGACGTCTTCCCGCGCTACTACCTGACCATGGTCGATGACGGCAAGGCCAGCTGCGTCTTCGTAAACACTCGAGGCTGTGAGATTTATCCGCACCGACCCGGTGCCTGTCGGACCTATCCCCTCGGCCGGGGAACAAGAAGGGAGCAGGACCGGGTACGCGAGCAGTTCATCCTCCTGAGGGAGGTGCACTGCAAGGGCTTCCAGGAAAAAACCGTGCACACGGTACAGAGTTTTTTGAAGTCCCAGGAGCTGGAACCCTTCAATCGCTTCAACGACAGACTCACCGCCATCACCCAGCATTCGCGCATCAAAGAGGGAATGCAGTTGACCGATGCGCAGCGTACCCTCTATAGGCTCGCCCTCTTCGATCTTGATTCATTCCGCTCCCAGCTCAATGACAAGCGGATAGCGTCACCCTCGGCCATACCCGAAGAGGTCTTTGAGGATGACGAGCGACTGCTTGAATTTGGCCTGGACTTCATAGAGAAACTGTTTTTCGACCGTTGAGCGAGACAATGGAAATCATCCCCTAGAGCATGCCATGCTTAATTTGATCGTTTTCGACTGTGACGGGGTCCTGTTCGACTCCAGAGAGGCCAACCGGATTTACTACAACGATATCTTGCGCGCCTTTAACCATTCATCCATGGACGAACAGGAACTCGAATACGTGCACAGCCACAATGTCATCGATTCGGTGTCCCACATTTTCCGGAAGTATCCGGCAACGGACCTGGAAGCGGTGCACCGTTATCGCCAGGAGCACAGCTATACTCCCTATTTGTCCCATATGGTCATGGAGCCGGATCTGAAGGAGTTCCTCGATATCGTCAAACCCCGCTATCGCCTTGCCATCTCCACGAACCGAACTACCACGATGAGGCCGCTGCTGGAATCATACGGCCTTACCGCCTATTTTGACCTGGTGGTGACCTCGATGGATGTGGCTAATCCCAAACCGGCCCCGGACGCCCTCTGGAAAATTTTCTCACATTTCGACTGTAGACCGGAGGAAACGATATTCATCGGCGATTCAGAGGTTGATCAGCAGCATACCGAAAATGCGGGGGTCGATCTCATCGCCTTTAAAAATCGGCGCCTGAAAGCCCGATTTCATGTCGACCGATTCATGCAGATTCTTGGCTTGGAGCCCTTTCACCAGCGTGGCCCAGACAATACATAAAAAACTTTTCCTTGTTTTGAAAAATGCTATAATATCGCATTGATTACCTCTCAACCACTCCTGCGTTCAATCGGAATTTGCCATGGCTATTGCCTCGGAACAGCTTGAAGCTATCAATCAGGAACTCAGCAAATCTTTTTCCGATGATCCGCAAATAACCGTAGTCCCCGTCGATGGCACTCCTCCTGAAAAATACGAAATAACCTACCATGTCGAAGGACTGCACAAGAGTGACGATGGGGGTGTGGAGAAAGCCGGCAACCACACAATTGTCATTACCATTCCTTTCGGTTATCCGCATTTTCCACCAAGCTGCAAGCCCAAAAGTCCTATTTTCCACCCTGATTTCGATCCGGCTGCAATCTGCATCGGGGATTTCTGGGAAAAAAATCGCTCCATAACCGATCTTATCGCCCACATCGGTGAAATGATCACCGGGAGCTATTATTCGACGACCAATGCTTTCAACGAGGAAGCAGCCCAGTGGTATGCAGAGAATTTGGCCTCCAAAGATACGGATCAGGATCAAGTTCTGGTCCTAGATGACTCAACCTCCATTTCTTCGACCCCGAGTCCCCCCTCTGAGGATGACTTCACCTCCCTGTTGGAGGACGATGACGATCAAATCGAGGAAGACCTGCTGGAGTCTTTCGACTCAGCGGCCGAAGACGATATTGCCCCGGCCCTGAGCTTCGTCGATGAGGATGAAGCTAAATCCGATGCAGGTACAGAAAGCTCACTCGGTGATATCTTCGAGGAATCCGATTTTGATTTCGAAGCCCCGTCGACAACTGAGGCAGCGGCCGATGATGAGCCGCTTCCTCCGGAGGACGCCAGCGAAGCGGAGGGCGAAATCGACGAAGAAGAGATTGACGTCGAACACTTAACTGAACTGGCTGCAGAGAAACGGTTCTTCGGGCTGGACAAGGAACTCACCCTGCTTCCGGCCGCGGCCGCCTTTGCAGGAAAAGAGGCGCTGGCGGAACAGGCGGCGGTAGCACTTGAAGAGGCTCAAACCCTCTACACCCAGGCACTTGATCTCGAGCACCAGGGTGAGCCTGCGGAAGCGCTGAAATACTTCAAGAAGATCCAGACAGTTACCTCAGATTATCCCGGACTGCAGGACGATATCAGCCGCATGACCCAGGCTTTGGAACTGCTCGGAGACTGGACGGTGCCGACGCTCGAATCCCGTGCATCGAGCGAGATGCCGGCTGAGCCCGAAATACCTGCGCAAGAGGTTCGCCAACCGCCGCCGCAGCCGTCTCCTGCACGACGATCTCCAGCGCCTGAACCGGAACCCAGGGATAATGACACACGGACCTTTTTCGATGAAGTCCCGCAAGGCAAATCAAGGTTGATACCCTACGCGCTCATTGTCATTTTGGTGCTGGTGGCTGGTGCTGCCGGGGTCAATTACTATCTCAGTTCTGCTCAATACAAGAAGGCCCAGCAAGGTTTCACACAATGTCTGGCCTCACTGGAAAAGAACCAGTTCAGCGAGGCCGAGCTGCAATGCGAAGCAGCGCTTGGGGTGGCAAAGCAGGTCAGGCTGTTCAAGGCAGCCGATCGTGATGCCTTGATCGGGAAAGTGGAAAAAACACTCCGCTCCGAGCCCCTCAGGCAGGGACTGGCAGGAAACCTCATGCTTGACGGTCAGTACTATCCCAAGCAAGTCGTCCAGAATATCACCTCTTTCAAAGAATTCAAGCGCCAGGGAGACGAATTGTTCGCTGCTGCCAACTGGCAGCAGAGTGTCTCCAATTACGAGCAAGCGCTTCAAATCGCCGCCGATGAAAAAGCCATCGACCGGCAGGAGCTCTTTCAGATTTCGGAAAATATCAAGCTTGCCCGTTTCAATATTGTCTACAAATCGGGCATATCCTACATCGAACGAAAAAAGTGGGTGCTGGCCACTAAAGATCTCGCGGAGGCACTTGAACAGCTCAAAGCATTGAACCTGCCCGATAAGGCCCCGCTCATCGACGAGATTACCGCTCAACTGGGTAAAATAGAACAGGCCACTGAAAAAGAAAAAGGCGACATGGCCTTTTCCGAAGGCAAGTGGGCCAAGGCCTCCGAACACTATCGCCAAGCACTGACGGTGGCCAACCGGTCTTTCGACCCCGATCAGGACGCAATTTACGAACTTAAACAGCTGATCGTCAAAGGTGATCTCTACGCCATTGTTTCAAGCGGCAAGTCAGCTTTCAGACAGGCCCGCTGGGACGAAGCGATCGCCAGCTATGACCGGGCGATCACCCTGCTGGAAGACAACCGGGAGCTTCTCAAGCGGGCAAATACCGAGGAAAACCGGAAAAAACTTGCCCGCATCATGCTGCAGGCCTCGGTCATTCGTGACAAGCAGGATGCCGCCAGGCATCTTAAAGAACAGCAGTTCAATGAAGCAATCACCAAGCTCGAAGCGATCATAGCCTCGATATCGGCGAGCGAATTCCAGGGTGAACCAGAATTCGAGACCGTCCGGCTGGAAGCGAAACAATCAATAGAACAAGCCGAAAATGACCAATTACTGGCTGCCAAGATCACCTATCTGGAAAAAAATTTTGAAGAACTCTTCACCACGCACTACTCCGGATCTCCT
>JARRLH010000306.1:8340-10052 GCA_037387205.1 Desulfofustis sp. | reverse complement strand
TTTCCTTCTCCGGCCATCCAGTCGGTCAGATTGACCGCCAGCTGCAGGCGTGAATGGGTGCCGATCAAATCGGAATCATTGATATAGGCATCGTAGAGATTTCGCTTGGTCTGCATCTGAGTCTGTACCGCCTGGACAACCTCACCCTCACCGAGCAACTGGTGATTGACTTTGATCCCGGTGATCTCCTCAAATGCTTTGGTCAGGGTTTTTGATTCGTACTCATGGGTGGGAATCGTTTCGGACAACACATTGATTTCCATTCCCTGGAAAGGCTTGGCCGCATTAATGAACCATTCCATTTCCTTCATCTGCTCTTCTTTTGACAGTGTTGAAGGCTGGAACTCCTCATCAATCCATTTCTTGGCCTCATCGACACCGGCGTACACGCTTGAAACGCTGAACGCCGTTACAGCTGTAAACAATGCAATCTTTTGTAACATAAAGATAACCTCCTAAGCTGTGTTTAATGGATTCGTACTGACCTGTGTTTGATGACCTCCTTAAGCTGTGTTTAACGGATGTGTAATGACCTGCACCAAGAAAACACAATTCTTTTCGCAAGATCAACAATTTTTTTCGCTTATTGACCGCTAAGCGATCTAAATATTCGATAATTACAACATATCCTGTAGCAATTTTCGTTTTTCCGCTGTGCAATTTATAGGTCAGTACCAGGAAAGAGCGAGCGGATAGATGTTAGAGAAGATAATTATCTTCTCATGATGGGCCAGTGTAATTTTACCTGGCGACGAAATATTTTCCCGCCTGAGCACATCTACGATCTACCCATGTTTTGGTGATTTTATCCAGCCAGAACCCCGGGAGCCTCCCCCGGCGCAAATGGATCGCCTGATCAGAGGTATCAAAGAGTTAGGCAAAAGGCCGCTGCTCTGTATGTCGGAAAAGCCGGGCCCGAATGAAATTCTTACCTCGGCTGATAGGGGCATAGAGGGTGTGAAGACAGATAGAAGCAGAAGCGGTTGCACTTGAAAAGGACAGGTTGAGATAGTAAAACTGAATCATTCACCCCACCAAGCACCCTGTGCTTGAGAGCTCAAGAGAAGGATAATCATGCGCTACAGAACGATGCCGAAAAATGGAGATGAGCTGTCAGTGCTGGGATTCGGCTGTATGCGTTTTCCCATGCTGGAAGATGGCGCTATCCACGCGGAAAAAGCGATCGAACAGGTCCGGCATGCCATAGACAACGGCGTCAACTATCTATGAAAATTGCCACCAAGCTGCCGACCTGGTTGATCAGCAGCCGCGAAGACATGGATTACTACCTCGACAAGCAGCTGGAAAAACTGCAGACCGAGCGGATCGACTACTATCTCCTCCACGCTTTGAACGGCCGCACCTGGGATAAGCTCGCCACTCTGGGCGTCGCCGAGTTTCTCGACGCTGCCGTCGCGGATGGCCGCATCGTCAACACCGGATTTTCCTTTCACGGCGTGCTGGAGGATTTTAAGCGTATCGTCGACAGCTACCCGTGGGTATCCTGTCAGATCCAGTACAACTATCTCGACCAGGAATACCAGGCCGGCACCGAAGGGCTGCAGTACGCCGCCGAGAGGAATCTGGGCATCGTTATCATGGAACCGCTGCGAGGCGGAAACCTGGGCCTGCCGGAACCGCCTCCGGCCATCGGCGCCATCTGGGACCGGGCCGAGACCGAACGGACGCCGGTGGATGGTGCGCTGCGCGGG
>JARRLH010000306.1:7832-8321 GCA_037387205.1 Desulfofustis sp. | reverse complement strand
GTCCTCTCGGGTATGAATGAGGATGCTCATATCGAAGAAAATCTTCGCATCGCCGACCAGGCGGCAGCGGATTCTTTGACCCCTGAGGAATGCGAGCTGGTTGATCAGGCCGCAGCCGCCTACAAAAAGCTGATGAAAGTGGACTGCACCGGCTGTGGCTATTGTCTGCCCTGCCCCGAAGCAGTGATGATTCCCGCAATTTTCGAGGTGTACAACAAGATGCATCTATTCGGCCGCAGAGAAGAAGCCAAGTTCATCTATGCGGTTCGCATGTGCGGCGTCATATCTGGCGCCAAACCTGGCTTCGCCTCCGAATGTGTGCAGTGCGGAGAGTGTCTTGAGAAATGCCCGCAGTCGATCCCCATTCCCGACATCCTTGAAGATGTCGTTGTCGAACTCGAAGGTCCGGGCATGGATGACCGCGTCGCCTCCATACACAAGATGTTCAAGGCATAACAGCGCTGAGTGGCGGCAGACTGACAAAGCAGG
>JARRLH010000306.1:3741-7767 GCA_037387205.1 Desulfofustis sp. | reverse complement strand
CAGGACGACTGCTGTGGCTGAAACAGTGGCAGAAAGGCTGAATTTTCTGTCGACTTATGGGTACCATTTTACTATATGGTACCATGCAGTTTAACCTTAGTTACTCACCAATCTTTTCACCCGCAACAATTGGACGGAGGACCCCGTGAAACGTGATTTTCTGCACGTCACCGATTTCAGCACGGATGAAATATTAGAGACGTTTGCTCTAGCCAGGGAAGTAAAAGAGAAATTCAGAAGAAGGGAGCATTACCAGCCGCTTGCAGGTCAGACCATGGCGATGATTTTCGCCAAGCCTTCGGCGCGAACCAGGATCTCCTTCGAAACCGGCTTTTTCCGCCTGGGAGGCCATGCCCTCTACCTGGGTCCGCAGGATATCTCGCTGGGTACCCGCGAGGCGGTCAAGGATATCGCCCGGGTCATCGCCCGCTACAACGACGTCATCATGGCCAGGGTATTCGCCCATGACCACGTCCTGAAGCTGGCCCACTACGCGTCCGTCCCGGTGGTAAACGGTCTTACCGACTACAACCATCCCTGTCAGATCATGGCCGATATGTTCACCATCCTCGAACACAGAGGGCACCTTGATGACCTTAAAGTCGTCTATGTGGGCGACGGCAACAATATTGTCCATTCCTGGCTGCGCATGGCCCAGCGGTTGCCGATCCACTTCGTCTGCGCCTGTCCGGAACGCTACCAGCCAGATGCAGAAACTGTCGCGCTCGCCAGGGAAGCGGGCTTTTCTGCAATCGAGATCAGCCACGATCCCGTGACCGCGGTCAAGGGCGCTGATATCGTCTACACCGACGTCTGGGCATCGATGGGCCAGAAAGAAGAGGCTGAACAGCGCAAGATCGACTTCCGGGGTTTCCAGGTCGACGATCAGCTCATGGAGGCGACCGGTAAAGACAGTTTGTTCATGCACTGTCTGCCGGTTGAACGCGGAATCGAGACCACCGACTCAGTGGTCGAGTCGCACGCGTCCATCGTGTTTGACCAGGCAGAGAACCGGATGCATGCCCAGAATGGTATCCTGCTCAAGCTCTTACATAAGTCCTGAGGGTCAGACAACCGCTCACACAAAAGGAGAGAGCCAATGTCACAATTCAATCTGCAGCATGTGGTCGAATCGCAACAGTTCGACAGGAATCTGCTGGAACTGGTCTTCAAGACCGCCGATATGATGAAAGCGGACCTGCAGGGAGGCAGAAAACTGGCCAAGTTTTTAGACGGCAAGGTCATGGCGTCGCTCTTCTATGAACCCTCCACCCGTACCCGCTTCTCCTTTGAGAGCGCCATGAGGAGGTTAGGCGGGGCGGTGATCACCACCGAAAATGCGCGTGAGTTCTCCAGCACCTCAAAAGGAGAGAGCCTGGCCGATTCCACCAGGATAATGAACGGTTATGCCGATGTCATCGTCATGCGTCACAACGAGGCGGGCAGCGCCGCCCGAGCCGCTGAAATCTCACGCATCCCGATAATCAATGCCGGCGACGGCGCCGGACAGCATCCGACCCAGGCCCTGCTGGACGTCTACACCATCGCCGACAGCTTTCCGGAGATGAACGGCCTCAAAATTGCCCTGGTGGGTGACCTGCGCTACGGTAGGACGGCGCGGTCGCTCAGTTACCTGTTGACCAAATACGATGACATGGAGCTTATCTTCGTTGCCCCACCGGTATGTAAAATGGAGCAGGACATCAAAAAATACCTGGATAAATACCAGGTACCCTGGCGCGAAGAAGAAGATCTGGCAGCGGTTGTCAGAGAGGTGGACTGTATCTACATGACTCGGGTCCAGAAAGAGAGGTTCCATTCGGCTGAAGATTACCAGTCCGCGGTCAGCAAATATATACTGAGCAAGGAGTTGGTGGAGCAGATGAAGCCGAAATCGATCGTCATGCATCCCTTGCCCCGGGTTGATGAAATACCCCCAGAAGTGGACAGCACTCCCCAGGCCCGCTACTTCGAGCAGGCCCAGAACGGACTCTACATCCGCATGGCCCTGCTTTACCTGCTGCTGGAGGACGGCTAAATACGGCGACCCACGTGCATACCATCAACCAAGGCAGCGCTGCTGCTGCTTATCTCGCCAGGATGGTGATCAGCACCGCGCTGATAATCACCGCAGCCCCGCAGTAGCCGAGCAGGCTCAGCGACTCACCCAGGATCACATAGGCCGCCGCGGTGGCCACCACCGGCTCCAGGGTGGCGGCTATCGAGGCTCGACCGGCCTCCAGATATTTCACCCCCTGATAGTAGCAGTAGTTGGCCAGATAGGTGGAGATGACCGCAAGTGCTATCAGTAAGGACCAGGCACTCGGGCTCTTCGCGGTAAAATCGACAAATGGCACCATGCACGCGATTCCAACCGGAAGCACATAGAGAAACAGGGTGGCGGAGGAATAGCGTCCGGAAAAATATTTGCCGACGGTGTAATAGAGCGAATAGCAAAATCCCGCGGTGAGACCGGACAGAAGAGCCAGCGGCCCGGCAGAAGAAATCCCGCCCGCTTTTCCCCCGCCTGCCCTGGAGATCATGTACACCCCTGCAATTACCAGGATGACAGCCAGGACCTTGTATCCGCTCAGCCGCTCCCGGAAGAGGAAAAACGAGCAGACCACCACCCACGCCGGCGCGGTATAGAGCAGGACTGCAGCCAGTGCAGCACCGCCGGTTTTAACCGCATATTGATAGGATACGTAAAACAGAAAAATGCCGAAGACGCCGAAGAATCCCAGCAGAGGGATATCCCGCCTGTCCAGCCGCGTCTGACCGAGAACCAGCGCCTGTGTGCCAAAACAGCACCAGGCGAAGAGGGCCCGCCAGAACGCCACCTCCAGCGGTTCGAGCCCCTGAGCAAAGGCGAAGGAGGAGAATATGCCGATGAAGGCCCAGCAGGAAGCCGCGGTAATTATGAACCCATAGCCTTTGAGCATTATATTGCTCTGGCCGAACAAAAAGGAATCGCTTGAATTCTACATCCAGACAAACCAGTAGATCCCGGTCAAAACCGCAGCAGCAAGGTAGCACTGAGAGACGACAAGACTGCCGAACACGCTGTGCCAGAACAGGGTGACCCGCTGACCAAAGGTCGCCTTTCCCGAGCGGATGAGTTTTTCCACATAACTGCACTCCGCCTCCGGCATCTTCCTGTAGAAAAGTGAAGTAAAAGCGGCTAGAAAGGCATAAATAAAGGCCACCACGATAAAGGCGGTTATAAATATGATGGCAATCTCAGTCGACTGTCGAAACGGTAATCTCATGGTAAAAATTCACCAGTCCCCCACAATGGATCCGCCCAAAGCGGTCATACGTAGAGTAAACTATAGCAACCAGATAAAACGGTTGTCAAATTAGAAAATAATCAGATACTTATTGAATCATTCTTGGGAAAGAGGCTGATCAGGACCCCTGTATGAGTTTGACGACGATCAGCGTGACATCGTCTTCGACGGCCGCTCCCTGTTGAAAATCGTTCAGGGCCCGGAGAATTTCTTCCACAATCTGGCCAGCGGTTTTGTCTTTGTGCTCCCTGAGCAGCGCATACATCAACTCTTTGCCGAACATTTCACTCGAGGGATTGCGGGCCTCCCAGATGCCATCCGTGCCCAGTAGAATGATTTGTCCCGCACGAAGGCCCCATCTGCTGTTTTCCTCGAACTGAAAATCTTCGTCGACGCCCAGGGCTATGCCCGGCCCCTTCAACTCGTAAAGCGCATCAAGTTCTGGATCATACAGCACTGCAGGATCGTGTCCGGCCCGCACCCAGCGGAGACACTTCTCGGCGGTGTCGATGGTCAAGTAAAACATCGACATGAAACTGCCCGATTCGGCCACATCCCTGCTGAACTGGGCATTCACATCGGAAACGATGGCGGCGGCGGTTCCCGGCAAGGCCGCCCGCTGATGCAGAAAGGCGCGGGTGGAGGCCATCAGCAGGGCAGAAGAGATCCCGTGTCCTGAAACGTCGCCGATGACGACGGCCAATCTGCTGTCGTCGCTGAAATCGAGCTCAATGAA
>JARRLH010000306.1:1661-3711 GCA_037387205.1 Desulfofustis sp. | reverse complement strand
GCCACTTCCAGCGACCGGCGCATCTGATCCCGCTGTTTGAGCCCATCCACCATTTTGTTGAACGACTGCATCAGGGTGCTGATCTCGTTCGTTCCTCTGGGATCAAGGCGGGTAGTCAGGTCACCCGCCGCGACTTTTCGGGCACCCTCATTTACTGCCAGCACCGGCGATATCAGGCGGAAGCGAAGAAAGAACCAGATTCCCAGGACCAGAAAACAGGCGACAAGGGCGAATCCGAGCACCACCTGCTTGGTGAAGTCCTGATACTGCTCGCGGATCAGATCGAAGGTGAGTTCCATGCTGATTACCAGTTTAATAATGGCCAGCACCTCTCCCTTCTTGCGTTTCTTGATCGGGTAGAGGACTTCGATAACCCTGATCTCCGGCTGACTGTCTAACATCCTCAGGGTTTTGACCTTGCGCTTCACCAGTGGCTGCCCGGTTTCCCTGACCGTCTGAAAATCGGTGTTTTTCTCAGGATTACCGTGATCTCCAGAGGCGAGAGGTTCTGTTACCGTACCGTCCGGGTTTTTTATGATATGTTCTATAATCTTGCCGTCCGCGTCGCGCACCACCACACCGACTACCGCGAAATTCAGGTTGTCTTGGAGGAATTCGGCCCGCTCCCTGAGCATCTCGAGCAGACTCTGGGTATTTCTCTCCATCATCAGCTGCCGCACCGAGTTCTCCATGGCCGAAAGAAAAATCGTCGCCTTGTTTTCCACCTCGTTGAGGACGATTTCCCTCATGCTTTCCCGGTAGAGATAGATGCTCAGCAGGAGAGAAAGCACCGACATGCCGATGATGATCAGCGCCGCCTGGATGGCGATGTTGTTTATCAGGTTGATCTTGCGAGTCATTTCCCCAAAACGTGCGCCATGATTCTTTTCTGGTGCTTACTTCGTTTTGTTCTCATTGGCGACTTCAACCATCGCCTCGTATACCTGCATTGGTCCCATATCATTCTCAGCCTCCAGGTCTTTGAGTTTCTGTTCAGGGTCGATGGTCATGCCCCGTTTTTTCAGTCCTTCTATTATCATATCACAATCCTCACCGATCTCCTCACAGAGTTGGCCGATGGTCTTCTTGCCCATCCCCGATTTAGGCGGTGCACCCTCTTCGGCCGGGCTTTCGACGCTGTGGTCAGCCTGATGTGCGTCGCCCGTTTCCCGGTCCGCCCCCCTGATTATATCGTAGATCTGCTGGGGTGTCCTGGAACTGCGCTTGGCAATGTCAGCGATCATCTCCTTGTCGTCGACCGCCTCTATGCCGGCAGCCGCAAGCAGTTCCTTGCTCTTGGTCAGATCGAGGCCGAGGCGGGAGGTAAAGCCCTTGAGCGAGGACGACTGGGCCTGCCCGTAGGGCGGGTCCCCGTATGTCTGGGCGGCACTCTCCTTGATCTGTTCGGAGAACTCTACGATGGTGCTCATCGGCGGCACTTCAAGAAGGGTGCCGACGACGAAAATGACGGTCAGCGCCAGGCCTATGCCGGAGGCTCCGGTCACGAACCTGAGCTTTTTGGCCTTGTTTTTCATATAGTTGACAATCGGTTTCCAGTTGTAATAGATGTGCAGCAGCCCGGCGAAGATGAAGAGAAAACTGACCGTGGTGTGCTGCGCCGACCAGTCGTGCTTGTCCAATCCCCAGAAACGCCAGTCCGCCCAGTTGGCGATCCTTCCTTCGGGAACCACATAGAGGACGACAGAATTGAATGTGAGGACGATGAGCGACCAGACCATGGTCATAGAGGTAATTTTTCGCATGTTCATGACAAATCCTTGGTTAGGGGTGACAGGGCGTTGGTTTCGCCAGGTTCTGATCCAATAATCATGCCATAAAACAGTTACATAACAAAATAGTGCCTTATCCGAAGGAGAACAAAAACTTACCTTCATTGACCAGAATATTCGCCCGGCAGGAGGAAAGGACGGCTGCGGCCGACAGGCTCCAAGGTGGGTAAATTTTATCCAATCCGGCCGCCTGACGGGTAAAAACTATGCTGAAAACCCGAACCAGACTCCTGGCTCAGCCCTGAAAAATGTCTTTTTTT
>JARRLH010000306.1:0-1617 GCA_037387205.1 Desulfofustis sp. | reverse complement strand
GAACAATGAAAAAGAAAATAGTGACAACAGCACTGATCGCCGCGGTGGCTTTAGGCACCGCAACTGCAACTTTCGCCGGCTGGGGACAGCGGGGCGGCGGTTACTGGAACAACAACATGCCGGGTCCGGGACCGCGAATGCAGATGCAGTACAATCAGGTAGATCCCGCCGTGCAGGAAAAACTGGATAAGTTCTTCACCGACACCCAGGACATCCGTAAGGAAATCGCGGTAAAGCAGGCCGAGCGGATGGCGCTGGTCAGAAGCGAAAACCCTGATCCGGCGGCTGCCGGGAAACTGGCCGGTGAAATTTTCGATCTGCGCACCACCATGCACCAGAAGGCTGAAGAGGCAGGAGTCACCGCCTACCTCGGACCGATGAACGGCCGCGGCGGTCGTTTCGGTGGCCCGGGCGGCCCGGGTATGGGGCGCGGCATGATGGGTAAAGGCGGCGGCTATATGAACAACATGCCCGTGGTTGATCACTCGAAGCTTATTGGCACGACCGATGAATATCCTACTTCCACAAACCATTGAGAGTGAAGCGGTTGAGCGGTTGGAAGAAGCCGGACACACTGTCGTCACCGCCCCCGACCCGAAACCCGAAACTGTCCTGCCACTGATGAAAAATGCTCAGGCGGTGATTCTCAGGACCGGGATTACCATGACCCGGGAACTTATCGAGGCGGCAGACGATCTTATGGTCGTTTCGCGCACCGGCGGGGGCTTCGACAACGTTGATGTCAAAGCGGCAACGGACAACGAGGTCATTGTTACCTCGAATCCCGGCGTTAACAGCATCAGCGTCTGCGAGCATGTATTGGCCATGATGCTCTCCCTGGCCAAACAGCTGCCGCGCCTCGACCATGCCGTGCGCAACGATAATTATTCAATCAGATACCAGAACCTGTCCCGCGACCTCAATGGCAAGACCATGGGGCTGCTTGGTTTTGGCCGGATCGGCTGCCTGGTGGCAACGGCCTGTAAAACTGTTTTCAAGATGACGGTACTGGCCTGCGACCCCTACCTTCCCGACGAGGTAAAGGCTCGGTATGCAGAACTGGCAAGTTTTGTCGATAAAGAACAGCTGTGCAGGGAGTCCGATGTCATATCGGTGCATGTACCCCTCACCGAACAGACCCGTCATGCGCTCTCAACAGCGGAATTCGAGCTGATGAAAAGCGGGGCAATCGTGATAAATACCTCTCGGGGTCCGGTAATCGATGAGGAGGCGCTGGTGTATGCCTTGCAGCACAAGATCATTGGCGGCGCCGGTCTCGATGTACAGACCAAGGAACCACCGGATTCAGAAAGTCTGCTGCTGAAGCTTGACAATGTGCTGCTGACACCCCATTCCGCCGCCTTGACCACCGAATGTGTTACCAGGATGGCAACCGACGCCGCCGACCGGACGCTCGAGGTTCTGGCCGGTAAAAAGCCTCTCAATGTGGCCAATCCCGAGGTGCTTGCCGCCCAAAGGTGGCAGCACCTGGCATAATGTTATGAATAAAACTGAGCCTTTTGCAAAACTAAGATTTTCGTGAAAAATCAAGGCATGCGAGAAATTTTACCACAGGCATATGATTGATATTCCGAGGATAAAATTTTGAGCATAACG
>JARRLH010000305.1:0-4038 GCA_037387205.1 Desulfofustis sp. | reverse complement strand
AAGTGAAAATAGATGCGATTTATCATCGCACACACCATGATTCTAACTGGTTGGTATGCATGGGCAAATCCATTTTGGCTTTATATAAATGACTGTTAATAACGACTAATACCAGGATAACCCAGTGAATCACCGTCCCCGGAAAAGGTTCGGCCAGGACTTTTTCCCTTTCCACTTTTCCCACATATTCCAACTTGTTACATGTCAGCAGGACACCATCGCCGACAGTTCCGGCGACAGTAGTTAGACACCAGCTTAATTCTTATCCAACTGATTGTTCGGTTGTATTTCTTCTGCACTGTTCTCTCATTTCATCAATTATCTCCTACCGAAAACCCGAATCTTTATCACTGTTCCGTTGCCTGGCAAATAAGCAGGCTGGAAACTTTATTAAATTCTGTTAGCTAAGAGCATAGATAGATGGGCGTATTTAAACGTGGAAAGTATTGGCACGTTAAATTCAGATTCAATAAGCGGACCTATACAAAAAGCAGTAGATCTATCCTGAAAAGGGAAGCTCTGGATCTTGAACGACAAATGCGCCAGAAATTGATTGACACTCAGATTCTTGGGCGCAGGGAGCACATCACACTTTATGCCGCATGCGACGCATTGCTCAGCATCAGCAAGGATTCTGGTGCATACGGCACCCTCGTAACAGCAACAAAGCGATTCAAAGATTATTTCTGTGATATCCATTTGGACAATATTTCTAATCGCGATCTTTGCTGCTGGGTGGAGCATGAGCGACAACGGGATATCCAGGATGTAACGATCAGACTGTGGTCTATGCAGTTCAATAAAATATGCCGACATGCAAAGCGGCTTGGCTACTATACCCCTGTCTATGAGTGGCCCGAATGGCACATCAAAGACAAACCAATCCGCTATTTAACTGATGATGAAGAACTCAGAATCTTGCATGAGTTGGACACATCATACGTTAAAGACCCTAGGCTCAAAAGGACACGTCAAGCTGCTAGCGATATCTTCATATTAATGACAGATGCTGGCTTCAGGATCGGTGAAGCCAGTACTTTACGATGGTCAAATGTGGACTTTGATAATGGTGTTATTTATTTGTACCGGTCGAAGGTGTCCAATGACGACTATATTCCAATGACCAAACGACTACTGCATACACTACAGAATCGCAGGAAGAACATAGTGGGCGAGTATGTTTTTCCTGGACGTTATGGTGGACATAGCTCTGTTAATAAAAATCGTGCATTGACTGCAGCCTTTAGAAGAGCAGGTCTGACAGATATTTCGCCACACCGCCTGCGAAGAACCTTTGCTACCAGACTATTGAGTAGAGGAGCAGCTATCACCGATGTTCAGCACCTGCTTGGGCATGCCTCTGTAACAACGACCGAGAAAGCCTATGCAGCTTTTGTCAGAAATGAGCGTTTCATGAAAACCATTGAGCTACTGGATCAGCCGAATCAACATACGCACATGAGTGTGACATAAAACATACTGAACCGGGGGTGGAGTTCATACAATTTGCTTATTCGAGTCACCTGCCCTGCCCACAGCACAAATTGCTGCTTGAAATCTTGATAGTATACGCAACTTGCGTATACTGTACCAATGAAATTGGTATTCTCCGAGACCCCTCTGTTCACCCGGCTCCTTGCAGAGTACCTGAATGACGAGTCATACCGAGCATTACAGAGAGCACTCCTGGAGAATCCCGAACTGGGCGACGTTATGCCAGGTACCGGCGGATTCAGAAAGGTTCGCTGGGAAGATTCCCGCAGAGGGAAAGGTAAGCGTGGAGGCTTGAGAGTAATCTATTACTACCTCACGGCTGATCACCAAATATGGTTTTTCACTTTATATGATAAAGATGAGGCAACGGATCTGGCCTCCGGCGAGAAAAAGGCACTGAAGAAGGCGATTCAGGCTGAATTGGAAGCTAGGAGAAATAGACGATGACTAAGAAACGCAAGCTGTTTGATGAGTTAATGGAAGGTGTCGAGGCGATGCAGCAGCAACGTGAGAGCAAGATCACCTTACGCTCCCACGAAGTTGAAGACCTTCCGCCACTGGAAGTGGATGCAGACCTGATACGTGATACCCGGGAGCGACTACATGTTTCGCGTGCTGTCTTTGCACGTCGCCTACGTGTATCCATGCGCACTTTGGAAAATTGGGAACAGGGTCGCGCCAGACCGAATGCTCAAGCATCTGCTCTCATTCTGATGGTTAGGAAATTTCCGGACACACTCGAGAAGCTGAGCTCGTTGGGAAACCAAGCTGCCTGATAGTCTTGGAACCCATTTCTACCACATAGCGTCTGCTCTCGTGGTATCACGTTGATTACCTGAGCTATTTTCAGAATGAAATCTGAAAGCCGCGACAATATCCTTCAAGAAATCGCTGAAGCCAAACAGCAGATTGCCCATCTGCGGGAAAAACAAGAACAAGCTGAGAATACACTGCAATTGCTCAACGAGCGCCTTTTTCAGTACGACAAAGCAAAAAGTCACCAGACAGCGGATCTTTCAGCCGGCTCAATTCCTGCGGCTGCCAATATATCACCAGAAGACAAAATTACCCTTTTTCGCCGGCTCTTTCGAGGCAGGGAGGATGTGTATCCTAAACTGTGGCAGAACCAGAAAACGGCTAAGAAAGGCTATTCGCCTGCCTGTTCTAACGAATGGGTTCGGGGAGTATGTGAAAAGCCCAGAATAAAATGTGGCGAGTGCCCCAATCAAGCTTTCCTTCCAGTATCAACCGAAGTGATTCTGGGCCATCTCCAGGGACGGCACGTCATCGGTGTATATCCCATATTGAGGGATGAGACATGCTGGTTTCTTGCCGTCGATTTTGACAAGGAGTCTTGGCAAGATGACGCCCTTGCATTTGCAGAAACCTGCCGAAATATTGACATACCTTACGCTTTAGAACGTTCAAGATCAGGCAACGGAGCGCACGTCTGGTTCTTCTTCAGCAACCCGATTTCTGCCGCAACAGCAAGAAAGATGGGAAGCTATCTGCTTACAGAGACCATGGCCAGACGACACCAACTCAGCATGGCCTCCTATGACCGGCTTTTCCCAAACCAGGATACCTTGCCCAATGGTGGCTTCGGTAATCTCATTGCGCTACCACTTCAGTATCACCCACGGCAAGAAGGTAATACCGTCTTTATGAATGACAAGCTGGAGCCATTTACGGACCAGTGGAGTTTTCTCAGCGCTCTACCCCGCATCGCTGTAGCTAAAGTTGAACGAATCGCCATGGATGCCACAAAACGCGGGCAGGTAATTGGCCTTCAAATTGCCGACACGGGCGAAGAGTTTGATGCCAGCCCGTGGCTGAGACCACCTTCGAGAAAACCTATTTGTATTCCACTAACAGAACCTGTCCCGCACCATGTCAAAAGCGTTTTGTCCCAGCGTCTTTACATCGAAAAGGCGGGTTTACCTTCACCATTGATCAACCTGATCAAACGGATAGCCGCCTTCCAGAATCCAGAGTTCTACAAAAAACAGAATCTCCGGCTTTCAACCGCACTTACGCCCCGCGTAATCTCCTGCGCTGAAGATCACGGAGAACATATCAGTTTGCCACGAGGCTGTTTTGATGATGTGAGGACATTGCTCAACGAGCATCAAAGCAAACTTGAAATGGAAGACAGGAGAAACTCAGGTGGTCCCATAACTGCCAGCTTCTTCGGCGAACTGACTGAGGACCAACGCAAAGCAGCAAAAATCATACTCAAACACGAAAACGGAATAATTGTAGCACCGCCTGGCTTCGGAAAAACTGTCCTTGGTACCTACCTCATAGCTCAGCGTAAGTGCAACACATTAGTCCTGGTGCACAGACAACCATTACTGGAACAATGGAGGTCACAGATCAGCATCTTTCTTGACCGAGATTCAAAATCTATTGGTCGGCTCGGAGGTGGCAAGCGAAAACTGACAGGCGAGATCGACGTTGCAATGATACAGAGTCTGTCTCGCAAAGATTCTGTGGATTATCTTGTTACCAAATATGGGCAGGTCATCATCGATGAGTGCCATC
>JARRLH010000304.1:0-4840 GCA_037387205.1 Desulfofustis sp. | reverse complement strand
ATACCCGGGGAGATCTGTCGGTTTGCCATGTGCTACCATCATCGAGAGGTGATGGGATGAGCCGGCAGAAGTCAGCAGAAGGCATAGTAGGCCAACTCGACCGGGCCGAAGGCCTGAACGTGAACTTACAGACAGCAGCTTGAGTTTCGATGACAAGGAAGAGGCAGACAAGAAGGGTTGAGATACCCGATCCCATACCGGAAAGTAGCGGACGGAATCTGCAAGGATACGGTGTTGGTGCGTCAAATGTCACGGCAAGGAGAGCGGACGGCTGTCAGGGATGCGATGCAATGATGGAAGCAGTGGTCGAGCGCGAGAACATGATGAGCGCCTATAAACGCGTAGTCAGCAATAAAGGTTCAGCAGGGGTTGACGGAATGACAGTGAACGAACTGAAAGCCTTTTTGCAAACGCACTGGGCGCAAATCAAAGAACAACTGCTGTCGGGTCGATACGAACCGCAACCGGTGCTGCGGGTGCAGATACCCAAGGCGGCCGGTAAAGGTATGCGTAAGCTTGGCATACCAACGGTGGTGGACCGGCTGATACAGCAGGCAGTCCAACAGGTATTGAGTCCGGTATTTGACGGAGGCTTTTCACCCAGCAGCTACGGCTTCAGGCCTGGTAAAAGTGCCCACCAAGCGCTGGTTAAAGCGCGGGGATTTGTGGCGTCAGGCAAAAGATGGGTGGTGGATGTGGACCTGGAGAAGTTTTTCGATAAGGTCAACCACGACGTCCTGATGAGCCGTGTGGCAAGAAAAGTCAAGGATAAGCGGGTATTGGGTCTCATCCGCGGATACCTCACCGCCGGGATAATGGAGGGTGGTTTGGTGTCCCCGGTTCAGATGGGAACCCCCCAAGGAGGCCCACTGTCGCCGCTGCTTTCCAATATTTTGTTGGACGACTTGGACAAGGAGCTTGATCGACGCGGTCACAGCTACTGTCGCTATGCCGACGACTGTAACATATATGTTGGCTCAAGGCGATCGGGCATAAGGGTGATGGCGTCGCTGAAGAGGTACTTGCATAGGCACCTGAGGCTGACGGTCAACACAGAGAAGAGCGCTGTTGACCGACCATGGAAAAGAGAATTCCTTGGCTATTCAATGACCTGGCATAAGAAGCCTCGGCTGAAGGTTGGGCCATCGTCGGTGGCACGGCTGAAGACGAAGCTGAAGGGTGCTTTTGCTCAGGGAAAAGGGCGCAATCTGGAAAAGTTCATCGAAGAGTTACAGCCATTACTTCGGGGGTGGATTAATTATTTTCATCTTTCCGAGGTTAAGCAAGTCTTTGAGGAACTTGACAGCTGGATAAGGCGGCATCTGCGTTGTATTATCTGGCGTCAATGGAAGCGGCCATACACCCGAGCAAAGAACCTCATGAAGTGCGGGTTGCCGGGGGAGCGTTCATGGATCTCGGCCACAAATGGCAGGGGGCCGTGGTGGAACGCGGGAGCCTCACATATGAATCAAGCCTTTCCGAAAAGGTTCTTTGATCGACGTGGACTTGTGTCACTGCTGGATCATATCATCAAATCTCAACGTAATTCACGAACCGCCGTATACGGAACCGTATGTGCGGTGGTGTGAGAGGACGGAGGGCGCGAGCCCTCCTCCTACTCGATTGTAAGTCCATATCCCGCCGGAATCCAGCCCCTAATACAGTACTCACTAATTTTATCTTGCACGTAGATGTATGATCGATATAGTTTAGTTGTGGATAAATACTGGATCACATATGGGGGGCTGGGCTATGAAGGATCTGATCTTTGAAATTGTAAAAGCTCTTGTTGATCAACCGGAAGCGGTTTCTGTCAATGAAATTGGAGGTGACCACACCAAGGTATTGGAAGTAAGGATTGCAAAGACGGATATCGGAAAGGTCATTGGCAAGCGGGGCAGAACAGTCCAAGCACTCCGGACAATATTAGGAGCAGCTGCTGGAAAGACTCGGCAACGATACATACTTGAGATTGTTGAGTGAAGGATTGTTATCCTGCGCATTTCAACCTGCATAATACGACCACTGGATATGTGCATCCAAGGGTTATCCAGTAGATACCCAGCAAACAGGTGGTAGCTGAAGCCGGATCGATAGCCCCGGTGGGCAACCCTAATGCTGTCGGTTGGGCATAAAATGTAACCACATATTAATATTTTGTCTCTTTATAGCATCTGGTGGTTCAGATCTGCCCTGATGGTTTTAACCTCCTTTCCCCATTAAGGCAGAGAGCTTGGGCCACCGGTCTTACAACCAGCTTACAGCAGGACAGTTCCAATGGGCTGCCCTTTTGGTCATTTTAAATAAAATGGCCATACGCCCTTGATCATTTATAACATTGCATTATCTTTTTCGGTGTCTTCTGGGATGTGCGTGCATTTTCCTGCTGTTATTTTCAGCCTTTGCTGGCAACAGCAAGGAGATTAACAACGGCATTTTGGAAGCTACATCCATTAGGGGGTGGTTCAATTTGAATCGCCCCTTTTTGTTTATATTGACATAGTATTGGTGCATCGGGTACGTAATCGATGGGGCTAGCGGTGCAAACGATTTAACCGCATCATAATATTCTGGCTCTATATAGATGAACGGGGCATAAAATTGCCTTATTCATCTGTTCTCCTCCTTAACGTGGTGGCCCATATTTATAGCGGGCCGCCTCGTTTCAACACTATCAAACCACACAGGAGGCCAACAATGCCACAGGCTCTCCGTATCATTCCAGAAAGACGCACTGGCAAAGACAGACGCAGAATCTTTAGCCTGCACCGATTCTTCCACACGGGGCCTGAAAGAAGAAAGGCCCTGCATGACCGAAGGTTGCAGGAAGAAAGGCGAGATGGCTGGGTTAGGATCAACAAGTGGTCAAGCACCAAACTGCATGATTTAAAGATTTCAAAATATTTGCATTAGGAAGAATTCAGAACTTACCATAATTTTTAAAGTCTTTACCCACTAAGATTTACCTCTCTACCATCCACCGGCTTACCCAGAACCACATTTGGCCCCGCATGCAAGCCCATCTCGGAATATGTAGCATGGGATGCACAGGTGTGAAGGCAAATGAACAAACTCAGGCTTATGATAAATTGCTCACTGGAGAATCCTTGTAATTAATAACCTTTCACTTAAGCCAAAACATTTCCTTGCCGATATAAGTAACAGGGATAAAAACACCAAATCACAATCGGCAGGAGGCTTGATTTGTGAAAACGAAAAAAACAGGGAACGTCAGAGGAAAAGGAATTCAAGAAGGGGGAAGGAAAAATAGATCCGATCCAGTTGTGCTGACTACTGCGCCATTTAGGATTTGGGATGCCCTCAAACATTTTCATCCCCATTCTAAAGAAATCCTGACTTTGGCCAGAATCTTAAGCAGGATGGGTGCAAAACGAACAATGATTGCAGCAGCCCTGAGTTTGCAGGAATGGCAGGAATTTTGCGGAGTCTGTGATTGGACAGCTGAAGACGTCAAGGGTTTATTCAAAGGATATAGCCTATAAAGTAAAGCATCATTACCCATCTTAGAGCAGCCATATGAGTTATTTAAGCACAAATAGATATATGGAAAATGATGCAACAGCCCCACGGGCTTGGGTATCCCTGCTCGCTTTTATATCATTGGCTTTAATCATTGTTATAACCGCAAATCTCGCTTTGAATATATACCCAAAAAAATCAGATTTTTTAGTTGTTGAAAAAGTGGCAGCCGAAACATACAACCAATATTCACTGAGATTAGAGGCAATAAAGAAAGAGTGTTTAACTGAGTTGGAAAAAGTAGCAGACGAAGACTGAATTTTACCTATCCTTCAAATTTCCCCAAAATTTAACCCTTCTCATCAACACATGCCATTGCTGATGTAGTCTATCAGGAAGTATCTGGGGAAAAAGCAGGCGGAGATCATTTTGAAACCGGTTATCCGGGGAAATTGGAGGCGGCGACCTAAAAAGCTGTCCGCTCCGCAATCCGGATGTATCCCCTGCCAAGTCCTTTACAGCCAGTTCTCTCAGCATGCTTTCTCGACCGCGGTTAAGCGCGCCTGTGTGCCGGTTTTTCATCATGGATCCGGCAAATATATTTGGACCGGTTGGGCAATTTTCTTAACCATGGGCATCCAAGAGCAATGAAATGAACAAACAACGCCGAAAATCAATACATAAAAAAGCAGAGGCAATAGTCAAAAAAGCTGAAGATCGGGAAAAAGCAGGCGGAAATCATTTTGAAACCGGATGGCAAGCGACTTTAGAATTGATGCTTTTAATGATGGAGCAGCAACTCACTGAAAATCCGGGACAGCTGCTGCCGATGCAAACCAGCGGAAATGATGTGTGGGATTTTTATCTCGATGTTTTGGAAAAACTGGATCTACCACCGGATACAGGCGCTGTGCTGATCACACCAAGCGCTTTTAAAGAGATGAAGGTGCCTGGGTTTTCCAGATTTCGAAGACAGCAACTTGGCGCTTTGGAAAAGGCAGATATACAAGGTGATTACGGGGAGGGTGTGTCCTGAGACGGTTAGGGTGAGTAGATACCCATATATTTGGACATACTTCATTAGGGATCGAGTGAATGCGTATTCTGCTTAGAGAAATTAGAAGTCTTATTATTACTTGGAACTATTTCATATATAAGAGGGAATGCAGATTGCTCAATCTGAAATATACAATTTAGAAAAGGCGGAATTTTTTAGAATTGCCAAACGAAACCTGAAATTTTGGCCGATTTTGGGTGCATAGCCGAAGTCCAAAATTAAGCAAAATTAAAAATTTCGTTGTATAATCCAAAAGTCAGAATAATCAGTGCACATCCAATGAAACCACCTCAAAAATAATGG
>JARRLH010000303.1:0-4063 GCA_037387205.1 Desulfofustis sp. | reverse complement strand
TTTTTGCCATAGCCCGGATAACTCAAAGGGTGCATCCTTTACATTAGATCTAGCCCGGATATTTCACGAGTTTCCGCCGCGAGACCGTGGAGAAGGGTGTGCCACCGGGCAACCGCAGGGTGTTGGACCTGAGGCGTACCTGAACGCTACGTCGCAAGGTTCGACACCTGAGGACGCCCGGAAGGACGGCCATATCCGCGGTCGGAGCAGGCAATTCGTGAAATATCCGGGCCAAGAGGAGGAAACCAATGGCTATATATGAAAAATATACAACAACGGTTGTGGGGTCTTACAGTGTACCCCGCTGGTATGAAGCTCTGGAGAAACAGGTGGAAAACGGGACCCTGTCACAAGCGGATATTGCGGATGCACAGTACCGCTCGACACAGGCCGCCATCCTTGATCAGGAAGCAGCTGGTATCGATATTATCACCGGGGGAGAAATGCATCGTCGAACAAACAACCGGCATGCACCGCCGAATGCCATGCTGAACTTTTTTTGGGAGAAAATACCAGGCTTTTCAAAGGAAACCAGGCCCAAACCGATCACCTCTAAAGATCCCAATGTGTTTCATCCTGCAGCTGTCTGCACCGGGCCAATTGGTGATGCGGACCTCGGTCTTGTGGAAGAATTCAATCTGGTGTCAAAGTACGCCAGAAAACCGGTCAAAGTTACCATGACGGGACCGCACATGCTGGCAAAAGTCGCATGGGACGAGCATTACGGAGATATCTCCAAAATGATGGTAGATCTGGCAAAAGTGATGAACCGAAATTTCATCGATCTTGAAGCTGCTGGGTGCCGGTACATTCAGATTGACGAGCCCCTGTTTGCCATATCCGATGACGACGAAGTTCAGGCGGCGGTGGACGCCATCAACCTGGCGGTGGAAGATTTGAAAGACACATCGATTCAGGTTCATATTTGTCAGGGGAACTACGCCGTGGGTCGGGATTATGACGGGCAAATCGGCCACCGATACTTCGATACTGGCAGATACCCGGCGGAGTTGATCTGCAAGATTAATTGCGATGTGCTGCTCATCGAGCACGACTACACCGACAAATACGAAGGCTTGCTCGGAAACAAGCTACTGGCGGTCGGCGCTGCGGATGTTCAAGATTTCAACGTCGAATCATCTGAAAAGATTGCCGAACGAATTCAAAAATATGGTTGGCTGTCTCCAGAGCAAACCCTTATTACGAGTTCGTGTGGCCTCAATCATTTACCAAGGCATATTGCTTTTGGGAAGCTCGCTGCTATCAAGGAAGCACAGCAGCTCCTTCGCAATTAATCTATGCAGCGCCTTTTATTTAGCTTCGCATGAGTACTATTTGTCCGCCGCCCCTCAAGAGACTTGGTCTCAATTCGTCATCCCGGCCAAGTCCCGCAAAGCGGGACGCGAGCCGGAATCCAGACAACGTCCCCGCGAAGGCGGGGAACCAGGCAGCAAATGAGATCATTGTAGGTTTTCTGGATTCCGGACACCCGCCTGCGGCGAATTCCGGAATGACGGGTTTGGCAAAGTGCGCATAGTTTCCAGGGGAGGAAGGATTATTGCGAAGCCAACTATCGGTCAGGAATTCCTATAAGTCTTTCCGGAGAGACCTGGACATCTGCCCGACGCCGTGAGTCTTGCGCCTTGCCTTGTTGGTGAAGCGACTTTGACAAGGGAGCACTTTTTCCTATTGTCATGGGTGTGTGCATGGGGTTGTCGTGCAGGTGTGGATTTCCATAGATGCCAGGCCCCTGTATGGAAAGTTCGGAGAGAAATGAGAAAGCACTTTCAAAACCGGCCCCGATCAGTCTGTCTTCCTGAAAAAAATCATGCGCCAGCATGATGACCTTACCGGCTGGGGATAAACCCTACCCTTACAATTCACATAGTTGGAGCAAATTTCGTAGGGGCGGTGCTAACTCCCGCCCGAGAGGGTCAAATCCATTTTTGCCCTTGACCAGAGCTGTCGGAGAGGAAATACTTTACCGGAACATGAAACATTGTCCCATATTGATAGTTCGACTGCCAGCCTTCCTGACCTGGGGAAAAACATGATCGAATTCTTCTACAAGACCCTTGCGACCATCGGCTACACTCATCCGATCCACGCCCCAACGACCCATATACCAGTGGGAATGGTCATAGGAGCTTTCCTCTTTGCTCTCGGTGCGTATCTGCTCAAGCGCTCGACTCTGGCGCTCACAGCCTGGCACTGCGTTCTGTTGGCTCTTGTTGGTCTTTTTCCTACAGTGCTTTTCGGCTATATGGATTGGCAACACTATTTTGCCGGAGCCTGGGTTTTTCCCATCAAGATAAAAATCGGCCTTGCTGTCCTGCTTCTGATTCTTCTGATTATCGCCTTGAGTCTGGGCCGTAAGACGGAGAAGGTATCCGTGGGGGCTCTTCTCATCTACGGGCTCTGTCTTCTCAACGTGACAGCTCTGGGATACTTCGGTGGCGAACTTGCCTACGGTGGCAGAACTCCCGCCAAACCAGGCGATAGCGCTCGATCCACCGCTACTGCTGAAATGGAAGCCGGCGCCACTTTGTTCAATCAGACCTGCAGCGCTTGTCATCCAAATGGTGGGAACTCGATCAAGCAGAACCTTCCTTTGAAAGAAGCACCTCAGTTGGTGAGTTTCGAAATTTTCCTTACCTACATCCGAAATCCCAAAGCACGTGATGGTTCACAGACAATCATGCCTTCCTTTTCCCCGGAAAAATTTTCAGACCAAGAGGCGAACAAAGTTTACCAGTACATCGTAAAAGTGCTTGAGAAGAGTTAACATCTCTCCTAGTATCATAAAGAATAGATCGGACGATTGAAAAATGGAACAAAACCACATTCTCGATCCCGAGGCCTGGGTCGACCAGCATGGCGATGCGCTCTTTCGCTATGCGCTGTTCCGCATCCAAGATGGTCAGGCCGCCGAGGATTTGGTACAGGAAACCTTTCTGGCCGCTCTTCGGGGGAAAGACAGTTTCGCCGGCCGTTCTTCGTTACGAACCTGGCTTTTTGGCATACTCAAGCACAAGATCATCGATCACATCAGAAAAATCAGCAGAGAGAGGCCGGCGGAAGACATTGAGACCGTGGCAAATCTGGCCGACAAGGGCTTTGACGAGCAAGGGATGTGGAAGTCCCAGCCGGCAAAGTGGACTACCGATCCCGGCCTGCTTTTTCAACAACAAGAATTTTGGGAGATGTTACAGTACTGCTTGTCTGAACTGCCACCCCGATTGAACCAGGTATTCACCCTGCGCGAACTCGATGAACTGAGTGCGGAGGAGGCTCGTAAGATTCTGCAGGTCTCCCCGACTAATGGGGGAGTCATGCTTCACCGAGCCCGCATGCGCTTGAGAGAGTGCCTCGAAATAAACTGGTTTGACAAAAAAGATTAGGAAGAAGGGATAATGTTCTCTTGTAAGCAAGCCACCGAGCTTATGTCTGTTTCTCTGGACAGTAAATTGTCTTTCTATCAGCGTTTTTCACTCAGATTTCATCTTCTCATGTGCAAACTCTGCTCACGCTGTTGGCAACAGATGCTGTTTGTCAGAGATGCGATGCACAAGTGCTCGGAGCGAGCTGAAGAGATTGATTTCATGCCTGATCATTCCCTCTCGCCCAAAGCGTGTGAACGGATCAAGAATTCTCTTCGGGAGCACAAGAATACCTGACGAAAAGGCGTGAGCTAAACCTTAATTTTTCCCCCCATCCATTAGATAGTACCCTTGTTTTGCCACTGCAATGATACGCAAGCATATTGGTTTGATTTCAGCTTCCGAGTGATTGGTTTTGCCCAAAAGCCTGTGTGCACTTTGTACACTTGACTTGGATTTTCCAAATGCACTATAACATCGGAACAAGCCACATGATCAAATTGCACCTACCTCCAGGACGTCCTGCCAATCCGAGGGGGGCGTCAGTCCATTGGAGTCCGGCAAAACTTTTCTACACGGTGTGACCTCAGGTGCAAGGTACCACCCTATCCTACGTTAAAGGTTCCATCTTGGAATCGACTGGCAAGCCGAACCAATTAAATCCGGAAGATTGTGATCACTGC
>JARRLH010000302.1:0-4067 GCA_037387205.1 Desulfofustis sp. | reverse complement strand
TTAACACGTTTAAGCGTTACTATTTTCCCGAAAAGGTTCGAAATCAGAATCGTAAACTCTCCTATAGAAGGGTCAGGACAGTCAAATTTATCTCTAAATACTGAATCAAAAACTACTTAGGAATAAAGGGGCAGTACTCTTTTTCTGCCTACACCCGCCAGGGTAAATTGCGGCCCTTTGTTTTACCAAGCTGGAGGTCAGAAATGAGTATCATGGACCAGCCCGATTTCTCGAATAGCTGCTGTCGGGGAGTCGAGATGAATCGAAAAAGCTGACATTTACTAGGATTTGTAGGAAGCCCGGATTTGCTCCGAAGCCGACCTTTGAGAGACTCAAGCTAATGTGTTGGTTATACTCTTTTCTGCCGTTCGAAAGATTTCAAGTAACATCTGCTTCCACCCTTTCCGGCCGCCCAGCAACGACTCGATAATATGTCATAAAGCTGAAAAATTTATAACCTAGCTTTAGGTAGCTCTAGAAATTGATGAAACAGAGTCCATGGTCATGACAAAAGCTTCCCGTTACCTACTTGTCCTGCTTGTCGCAGTCGCCGTTTTCGCAGCATGGGCATGGAACTCTAAAATGGCGCAAGACTGGATACTCAAAACAGCGGTGACCACAGCAATGAAGCGCCCATCGGAAATGGACGAATACGAGGGGCTCAAGGTATTTCTTTGCGGCACCTCCTCTCCACTACCCGATCCGGATCGTGCTCAAGCCTGTGTTGCGGTGCTTGCTGGAAAAAAGCTGTTTCTGGTTGATGCCGGTGCGGGCTCTGCTCAAGTCGCTACATTGGGTCGCCTCCCACTGGAAAGGCTGGAGGCAGTTTTTCTGACTCATTATCACTCTGATCATATTGCCGCCGTTCCTGAATTCAATTTAAATTCGTGGGTCGCCGGGAGACAAAAGCCTTTGACTGTATACGGGCCTGTTGGCGTGTCAGAGGTCGTGGATGGGCTCAACAACGCTTTCCGTCTCGACCTGTCGTACCGGGTCGATCACCACGGAAAAGAGCTTTTACCGCCTGATCTCGGGGCCATGGAAGCCAGGTTGATGGACCCCGGCACGGCACTTGAATTCGGCAACCTGACAGTCAAAAGTTTTCTAGTTAACCACGATCCGGTTCGCCCCGCGGTCGGCTATCGATTCGATTACCGCGGCAGGTCGGTCGTCATTAGCGGCGATACAATCATCACTCCGGGCCTGGTGCAAGCGGCTACGGCTGCGGATTTACTGCTGCAAGACGCCTTGTCATTGCTGATCGTTCAGACTTTCGAGAGAGCCTCTGCAGGATCGCGACTGGAAAAGATCTTCCTTGATATTCAGGATTATCACGCGCCTACTACCGACCTTATGGGCCTGGCGGAGCAAAGCGGTGTTAGGCAGTTGGCCCTTTATCATCTCGTACCGCCACCTCAAAACGCCCTCTTCGAAAAAATCTTCTCACGTGATCTTCCCGATGGCGCGATCGTTACCGAGGACGGGATGATTTTCGAGCTTCCGGTAGGCAGCGAGAAAGTATCGGTGGTCGCCCCCTGAATCAGGTAGGGATCGCGAATTCGCCAATGAGGAGACCCGAAATGTCCACGATCAGAATCGCACTCGTGATTGTCGCCCTCATAGTTGCGACGAGCTATTGGACGATTCCGGTGGCATTGCGTCAATTGGGCCTGCACCAACACTATGACATCCCGGCGTTCGATCTCGCGAGCAAACGGGCACTTGTTGTAACAACAAGCCACGGCGTGCTGGGGGAGACCGGGAAAGTGACCGGCGTGTTCGGATCTGAATTAACCGTGCCTTACTACGCTTTCGTGGATGCAGGGCTTGAGGTCAATATCGCTTCCATCAAAGGCGGTGCAATTCCGGTAGAGCCGCGGTCAATGAGTTGGCCGTTGGCTACGGACGATGATTACCGTTTCAGGAAAGATGCTGTGGCAATGGGCAAACTCATGAACTCCATGGCTGTTTCTGATGTACAAGCTGACGAGTACGACGTCATCTACATGGCCGGAGGATGGGGTGCGGCCTATGATCTGGCGCAAAGCCAGGAGCTTGCCGAACTGGTTTCCGCTGCCAATGCGCAGGGCGCGATACTGGGCGCGATCTGTCATGGCGTCTTGGGTTTAGTCAGTGCGAAAGACGTGGATGGAACGCCGTTGATGGAGGGCCGCAGGGCGACAGGCGTGACCGACAAACAAGTGAAAGAGTTGAACATCGATATCACGCCGAAGCACCCGGAGACCGAGCTTCGCGCAGTAGGCGCCGATTTTGAAGCGAATACCGGCTTTCGTGACTTTTTTGCGACACATGTTGTCGTCGATGCAAACATCGTCACCGGGCAGAACCAGAACAGCGGATACGAGACTTCTCACCGAATCCTGGAACTGCTTGCCGCAAAATGAATCGCGCGGAAAGATCAGAAAATAGGGGACATCGACGGCAGGCGAGCTTCTGGCGCTTTCAGGCCCCGTAATCCGTATCAGGAGGGGGCACTTGGCGTGATAAAGGAGGGCGCTTATGCCGACTTGATCATCGTTGACGGCAATTCGCTTGAGAGCCTTGACCTGATAGCCGACCCGGGAAAAAACTTCGTATCGACTATGAAAGACGGAAAGACTTGCAGGAATAATCTCTGATAACCTGAGTCGCGGATTCCGGCATGTTGGCAAACAGCAAGAGGGTGGCTGATTCTGCTGAATCGGACCAATTTGGATGAATTCGTTTACAAGCTGCTGGAACAATGCAAAACCTGCCCCCGCTACCATACCTGAATCCGAATGCCCCGATCGAAACCGTTAGGATCGACAAGTAGTAGCATAAGCTGATGCTTGACCTCATCATCTGAAAGCGGCCGTTCGGATCCTGTGGCCCGGTGACGGGTATTGGCCGAACCCGGAAACTTGTGGAGAACCACCCAATGGCCGTTCAGGGCAATTCAGAGCCTTCTAGGCGAGTGAGTGTGGAAGGCTGCTATCTAGATATCTGGTGATTTGGAATAGCTGACGTTCACCGAGATAGTCCAAACGGCTCAGTTTGCTCCGAAGCGGTCCTTGGAGCGACGAGTACTCAATTACAGAAATCGGCCAGTAGCGGCCCCTTATCTAATAGGGTGGTTTGTAGGGGTCCAAGGCCCCAGTAGGTACTGGTGGGAACTTCTTCAGCGATACCGCGTGCTCTTCCAATTGAGGTAATGCAGCCTTTGGCACCCACGTGTGAGGGAATAGAACATTATCCCGCTCTTGAGGGTCGTTAATGAGGTTGTAGGCGCGGGGCATGGTGTATTCGTGCACCTCGCCATTCCACCCGGTTTGCTCTTTGAAATGAAGTTTCCAATCTCGCCATTTCACTCCAAAAATGTCGTTACCCATGTAAACGATGAAACCATCCCGGCCGGATTTCTCTTGCTCACCTGTTAAGAATTCCGCCATGTCGATGCCATCAATGACGCGATCTTCGGGAACCGAACCACCCACGATCCTGGCCAGTGTTGGGAACAGGTCCATTTCGTGTACGATTTCATCGCTCACCCTGCCTGCCTCAATTTTACCTGGCCAGCGAATGGCAAAGGGGACGCGAAGTGCGCCCTCGAAGCCGGTGAAAAGGGTTGAACGCCACGGTCCTGCTGAACCATGCATGGCAGTCTCTACGGTCATCGATGTTTCACCGGGGCTCAATGCCTCTGGGCCGTTATCAGCTGTGAAGATGAATATCGTGTTCTCAGCGATGTCCAGTTCATCGATGGTATTGAGCAGTTCCCCAACATAGCTGTCTATTTGCATCAATAGATCACCCCACGGACCTTTCCCAGATTTTCCTATGAAATCGGGATGAGGCATTGTTGGAAAATGCGTTGCTGTATAAGGCAAATACACGAAAAACGGCTTATCTGACTCAACTTGCCGTTTCATGAAATCTATCGCCCGGTCAGTTAGGTCGCGATCTATCAGCGGACGGTAGTCCAAACGGTAAGGTCGAACCTTCTTTGGATTGCTGCCTTTCTTACCCTCCATCACGAATGTCTCAGAGAGACCACTTTCGACAAAACCCGGCAATGATGAATAAAC
>JARRLH010000301.1:0-6480 GCA_037387205.1 Desulfofustis sp. | reverse complement strand
CCGTATTCGGACCAGGTTCCGATCTAATGTAGGACATGGCAATCCCCGGGTATATGCCCAAAGCGTCCTTGTAGAGCTGATACGCTTTCTCTTTCTGTCCAAGTTCCTGGTCCGAATACGGTCATTGCTGATTTGTTGTGTGATATCGGCATACAACATTCAGAGAGGGGTGATCCTTACCAGGCTTTTGATTTCTTTGTTGATGCGATCTCCGCCTATCCGGACCACATTGCGGCGCACTTTCACTTGGGTGCTGTTCTTCTCGACCTGGGGGAGAAAGAATATGCCATCGAAGAATACGGAACGCTCAAGAGATTGGATGAAGACAAAGCAGCAGAACTGCAAAGATTGATTGCCGGATCTTTATCACAGTAGTGTGGTTGACATTAAACAGGCAGAGCAAGCGCAAACACTCTCTTGCCTTTTAACCAAGAATGTTCCAAATCTTTTGACGACGTACTTTGTATCCCGTCAAAAGTTATTCGACCCACTTAAGCTAAAATTTGGGCAGGGCTTCTGTTAATTTATAACTATTAATTGGAGTCCTAAAACGAGCCAGTTTTGTTCCGTGAACATTGTTATCAAAAAATTTATGCAGTCCCCAGACCTACCGTGGATGGCCGCCATTGCCGCCCTGGTAATGGTCGTGATCCTGTTGCTGGTCGCGGCCAGGAAAAAGACCAGCCAGATAGAAAACCTGTCCAGGGAAAACGCCGTGCAGAGAGAAAAAATCAGCTCCGCACAGCGTGAAGCAGAGCGAATTATCGCTGGCCACCGGGAACAGATGAAGATCATGGCGGAAGAACGGGACCGGCTGAGAAATTCCTTGCAGCACGAACAGCGCAGCCTTTCTGAGCTTAAACAGAAATTCATTGTCAATGAGACCCAACTCAGGGAACAGATCAAGTCTGCACGGAAAAGCATCGAAACCCTGGAGCAGACAGAAAACCGCCTCAACACCAGCTTCGAGAATCTGGCCAACAGGATATTTGATGAAAAACATCTGAAGTTCAACGAACAAAGCAAAACCAGCGTCGAAGCCCTCCTCAGTCCGATGCGCCAGCAACTCGGAGAATTCAGGAAACGGGTGGACGAGGTCTATGACAATGAAAACAGGCAGCGGGCCACCTTAACGGCCGAAATCAATCAACTCAAAAATCTTAACGAGCGTATCAGCACAGATGCACTGAACCTCACCAATGCGCTCAAGGGCGATAGTAAGGTGCGGGGTAATTGGGGCGAAGTCCAGCTCGAATTGCTGCTGGAGGAGTCTGGCCTCAAAAAAGGTCGGGAATACGAAGTTCAGATGAGTCTCAAGGATGAAGGAGGCAAGCGATTTCAGCCCGATGCCATCGTACACCTGCCCGAAAGCAAGGATATCGTTATCGATTCCAAGGTCTCACTGGTCGCCTACGAGGCCTATCACAGCGCCGAAACAGATGAGGAAAAGGCGCGCCACCTCAAGGAGCACCTGGCCTCAATACGCACCCACATCAAGCAGCTCAGCAACAAAAACTATGACGAACTGATTGGAGTACGATCCCTGGACCTGATAATCATGTTTGTGCCTATCGAGCCGGCGCTGCTGCTGGCACTGGAACATGAGCCAGGCCTGTATAACGAAGCCTTTCATCAGCAGATTGTGCTGGTCTCCCCCACCCTGCTCATGGCCACCCTGCAGATCATCCATAACATCTGGCGCTACGAACACCAGAACCGTAACGCCGTCACCATCGCCGAGGAAGCCGGCAAGATGTACGACCATTTCGTGCGCTTCATCGAGGCTCTGGATAACGTGGGCAGCCATCTCGACAAGGCCACCGAGAGCTTCACCCAGGCCAAAAAGCGCCTGGTAGACGGCCGTGGAAATCTGATCAGCCGCACCCAAACCCTGCAGGATCTCGGTGCCAAAGCAAAGAAAACCATTCCCCGGGAGTTGCTGGAGAGATCTGGAGATAGCGATCCTGAGTAATTACATCGGTACTGACAAGTTAACTCATTTTCTCTGAAAAAGTGGGAATCACAGACAGCAAATACTTATGATTAAAGCCGAAAGTGGGTCCTGACGACAAATTCCAGATCTATCGAGCCGCACTTGTGTTGCGCCAGCCCATGACCTTAAGTTAACTTGTCAGTATCGCTCAGACTACTCTAATTCGATGCGAACCTTCGCCGTCCCCGATTTGAGCAGGCCCAGTTTCTCTGCCGCCGCTCTCGAAATGTCGATGATCCAGTCCTTGGTGTGAGGACCACGATCGTTGATCCGCACCACCACACTCCGGTCGTTCGACAGGTTCGTGACTTTCACCTTGGTACCGAACGGCAGGGTCCTGTGTGCCGCGGTCATTGCGCTGCTGTCGTAGGGCTCTCCGCTTGCAGTAGAATTCCTTCCTCGGTCTCGGCCGCGGCCGAAACGCCGAGTAAACCCAAGACCAGCAATCCGACCAGTGTCATATTTTTCATGTGCAGGTCCTATCTCAGCGGTTAAGAAAAAGCATGTGCTACGGCGCGTCGAATGAAACACGCCCTATTCCGATTTTACCGCCTCAAGCGTTACGGCGATAGAACCACCCGCCGTGCGCATTTCCATTCTATCGCCGTTGATTTGGTAGGTGGCGGTAGTTTCGAGCGCGGCCAGATAACCGTTCTCCTGCTCCATGACTCCCTCCGGCTCAGCACAGCTCATCCTCGTGGACACCGCTAACTCGATGGACAACCCATCACCCCCCTCCCGATAGCCGGCCCGGTAGGTGTTGCAGCCCGCCGAACCGGTGACGGCACCATCCGCACCAAACGCCGCTGTCAGTTCCGTGCCATTGATAACGCTGACGACAGCTTCCCGGCCGTTGTTGTAACCGGTCACGGTCCATTCCGTATTCGCGACTCCAGTAGTCTGCGAGTCGAATCGCATGGTGCCGCTGTCAAACTTCAAACCGATCAACAGGTCTTCACCGTCGAAAAAGTAGCCATTGGCTTCTCCCAGATCCCTGATGAAGCGGTCGCCTAGCGATTCCTCGGGGCATGCCGCCAGGGTAGTCGGACCGAGTTCGATGGCAATCCTGTTGTCGCTGAGGGTGTAGGTGCCGCGACTCTGGTTACAGTCGGCCCGCACGACTACCGTGCCATCCGCCTCGAGCCTGAGCGTGTAGTCGCCGGTCCTTGCAGGCACGAACTGCTCGGCATTGTTCATCTGGGTTTGGCGCCATGACCACACCGTGCCGGTCAATTCAGGCGCAACCATCTCCCCGGCCCCGGTGGTCGGGAGTAGAATACATGCGAACAAAACCGCAGGCAGAAAAGAACGTACCATTTGTTCGAACGGGAGGAGAGGTAGCACCGGTACTGACAAGTTAACTCAAGGTCACGGGCTGGCGCAATACAAGTGCGGCTCGACCGATCGGAATTTTTTCATCTGGCCCCACTTTTGGCTTTACTCGTAAGTATTTACTGTCTGTGATTCCCACTTTCCCAACGACAATAAGTTAACTTGTCAGTACCTTTCAGGCGGATATCGATGACGCTTGTAAGGATTACTTCGAATACGCATCCATGCATTATCGCTCAGCTGTAGTTAACTTGGCAGTACCAGTTTGGGTATTCTATTTGTTCTCTTCTGTTATTCAATCATAATTATCTGATGGAAGCCCAAGAATACAAGATTCCTCTATATCCCCTGTATCAGGCGCATTCGAAGTAACAGGTATCGCCACACATCGACCATAAAACTCATTTTCTTTCAATTGCATTGATTTAACTGACAGATACACATTCCGACCGCAACTGACGCAAAATCGGACAGACTCTACATTGGTTCTTTCCAGGTTTCCCCAAGTTTTAGGGCACTTAAATACGAACTTGCACTGCTCTATTTTTGTATTTTCTTTACTCATCCAGAAAACCATTTTGAATGACAGATCCCGAAAAATATGAGTGGCATTCTTGTTTCAATAAACATCAATTGGTACTGACAAGTTAACTCAAGGTCACGGGCTGGCGCAACACAAGTGGGGCTCAATCGATCGGAAGTTTTCCATCTGACTCTACTTTTAGCTTCACTCTTAAGTATTTACTGTCCGTGATTCCCACTTTCCCAACGAAAATAAGTTAACTTGTCAGTACCCAGAGGGGAGTGCTTTTCTGGCAACAACGGGGCAAGTTGATTCATGTGATCTTTCGGCTTAATGACGTTTGCAACTCTTCTGTAGTCAACATTAACCATCCAACCATCAACCTCCCAAGTTTCTCCGACCCGGTCAAATGTCTCTGGCCTATCTTGTGAGAAGCCGGGAGATTTAATGATGCCTAAGTAAGGTATTTCAGATCCGAAGAAAGAAAAAACGATGTCTCCCGGGGCAACCCGGGCCATATTATTGTAGAACTCGTTATTACCCCCATTTCTCTTTTTCTTAGGAGACCACATGAAGCCCCCTTCAATTTCCTGTTCGTGTGTTTGATTCTGGTTAACCCACCAATAATTCATTTTGTCTCCGCATCTTTTTATTTCGGCTCTTCTTTTCAGTACCATATATTATTAACGCTTCCGGTTGATCCATCCTGCTCAAACCAAAATGCCTGACACCGCCACTTCCGTTAAAACCAGATTATTCGAACCATTGACCGTCCGGGGTACCACCTTGCCCAATCGGATCGTCGTTTCTCCGCTTTGCATGTACTCCGCAGTGGAGGGATTGGCGCAGCCTTGGCATTTTGCCCACCTGAGCACATTCGCCCGCGGCAAGGCCGGTCTCGTCTTTACCGAGGCAACTGCCGTCGAGGCGCGAGGGCGGATCACGCCCAACTGTCTCGGCATCTGGACCGATGAACAGGCAGACGCACTGAAACCCATCACAGAGTTTGTCGATTCCATGGGCTGCATACCCGGCATCCAGCTTGCCCACGCCGGTCGAAAAGCATCCACTCGGCCCCCTTTTGCGCCGGGTGGAGGGCAACCTCTCACCGATCAGGACCTGGAAAACGGCAATCCGCCGTGGCAGGCAGTGGCTCCGTCACCGCTTCCGGTTGCCGATGGCTGGCCAGTCCCCAAGGAACTATGTGAAGCTGAGTTGGCTGAAGTCAAAGCTGCCTTCGTTGCCGCCGCTCGCAGGGCCATCAAAGCGGGATTTCGGGCCATTGAACTGCACATGGCACACGGCTACCTTCTGCACAGCTTTCTTTCCCCGCTGGCCAATCACCGCACTGATCGATACGGCAATGATCTTGAGGGACGCATGCGCTTTCCGTTGGAAGTGGCGTCAGCCGTCCGGGCTGCAATGCCCGACGAGGTACCCCTTTTTTCCCGTATATCCTCAATCGACGGCCCGGAAAACGGCTGGAGCCTCGATGACTCAGTGATCCTGAGCGCGAGGATGGCCGACGCAGGGGTGGATGTCGTGGACTGTTCTTCCGGCGGTATCAGCGGAGCGCCGCGCTTCCGCCAGGATGACAGCGGCAAGCCGCTTACCAGGGACTCCGCCAGAACACCGGGATTCCAGGTGCCCTTTGCCCGACGTCTGCGCAATGAAGCCGGGATCATGTCCATGGCCGTAGGCGTGATAATCGATCCGATTCAGGCTGAGGATATTTTGCAGAGTGGCGGCGCCGACCTGGTAGCCCTGGGGCGCGAAATCATGTACGACCCGTTCTGGCCGCTCCACGCCGCGGAAAATCTCGGCGTCGATCCGGATTTCAGAATGTGGCCGGAGCAGTACGCCTGGGCCGTAGATCGCAGGAAACAGATCAAGCGATTGAATGCCAATAGGCAGGACTAGCCTATCTTCGAAACTGACAACTCAACTCAAAGTCAAGGGTCGGCGC
This sequence comes from Desulfofustis sp., assembly GCA_037387205.1. Classification (GTDB taxonomy): domain Bacteria; phylum Desulfobacterota; class Desulfobulbia; order Desulfobulbales; family Desulfocapsaceae; genus JABDQA01. Next base: position 666 of record JARRLH010000301.1, on the reverse strand, counting down.
AACACAAGTGAGGCTCGATCGATCGGAAGTTTTTCATCTGACCCCACTTTTAGCTTCACTCTTAGGTATCTAGTGTCTGTGATTCCCACTTCCCCAACGAAAACAAGTTAACTTGTCAGTACCGTCAGTTATACTCTTTGCGGCCATTGTGCATGTTAAGTATTTCATCATGGATATTACAAATTCAATAGCGTTAATCACTGGTGGGAGTGGTGGGCTTGGTTCGCGGATATGCTCTCTACTATCCAGAGAGGGTTCAAGAATAGCAATTGGATACCACTACGGGAAACAAAGAGCGGAATCCGTTAGAGACAAACTGGCCGAGTCGGGTGGCGAATCAATCATTGTTCAGATCGATCAGTCCAATGTTGAATCGATTGAAAACGCCGTTTCTCAGGTTGTTGACGAACTAGGCAGTCTCGATATTCTCGTAAACAACGCTGCAATGGCCTCAGGTGGACATGATCTACCACCAGGGGACCTTCATGCTTTCACTCCTGAAATTTGGGATGAAATGATTGCTGTCAATCTACGTGGTCCATATTTGGTGGCCCGTGCAGCTGCTGATAACCTACGCGATTCGAACTGGGGCAGAGTAGTTAACATAGGCTCCACGCTGGGTCTTGGTGATTGGTACATGGATAGAGCATTTGCTCCAAGCAAGGC
>JARRLH010000300.1:0-4103 GCA_037387205.1 Desulfofustis sp. | reverse complement strand
CCTTTCTCTCTTTGTGAAAGTTATCTTTTTTCTACTGAAAGCTATCCATAAAGTAATAGAATATTTGTTAGTTTAGCCAGTTGAGCGCGTTGTTCCGTTAAGCCCGTTGAGCCCGATAAAAGAGAAAAAATGGCTTTTTAAATCCGCCTCAGGCGGACTAACGGGCCAACGAAAAACGGGCTCAACCACTTATATGCATTTTTAAGATAGCTTCTATTGTGGGTATTCGTGTTTCAAGCCTTTACGGTCAAACCAGGATTTCTCCACTTTCTTGAGTTCTTTTACCAGATCTTCGGATAGGGGTTTCGGTCGGTGGTTTTTTAAGATATCGACAGTTCTCTGGTTTAACAGGCCCTCCGCGTCTTTTGTATCCGGTTGCTTTTCAAAACTGCGGTCAAAAATCTTTGGGTTCCAGAATTTACGAAAATGGTTAAAGGTATGGTCCTCCGTAATGTAGCTGCTTTCCGGCCCTAAACGGTCGATCAAATCAAGCGCAAGGGTTTCTTCATTGATTTCAATACCCCCCATCAGCACTTTGACCATATCAATGACCTCATTTGTCAATACCGTGATTTCCGGCGATACCATTTTATCGTGATACATAATTCCCACATCATGAACGAGGTCCGCTCCTGTGAGGGCAGAGGTCATTATCTGGTAAGTGATTTCTGAACCGGCCTGGAGGCCGATCACTTCGGCATCGGTGCAGCCTGCCGTGCCGAATGCCGGGATTCTGTAATGATGGAAGAGCTCGGTCAGGGCCCCAACCATCAGGCTCATCTCCGGAGCGCCAAAGGAAAATATACTCGTTTTCATGTCCATAACAGAAGGCAGAGAGCCGCAGATAACGGGCGTTCCGGGGTTTTTGATCTGAAGAACAACCAGCTGACTCAGCGCTTCGGCATTCGCAATGGCCAGGCACCCGGCGAAGGTCGCCGGAACCGTCGCCCCCAGCATGGGCATGCTGTAGACGACATTCGGGATCCCTTTTTCGGCACAGACCAGACTCTTCTCCATCGCCTCCTCTCCCTGGATCAAGGGGCTTACCGGCTCAGAAGATCCGACAAAAAACGGTTTTTGCCTCAAGCGATCCTCACCGCCGGCAACGATTGCACAAAGCGATATGGCGTCCCGCAACCCTGCGACAGTTACATTTTCGGCAACAATCGGTTTTGGGCTGTTGAGAATGCACTGCAGCACGCTGACTCGCTCTGCCAGTTCTCCGGGTAAGGCCGCGTAACCTGGGCAGGTGAAAAACCATTCGATATTGGGCAGGGCATCGGCTATCCGGATATGGTCAATGATGTCTTGAACTTGAAACGCTCTGATCTCACGCGTATGAGGGTCCAGATAGTTCATGCTATCGGGCTGCACCCCAAAGTGCGCACCGGTCATGCCATTGAGGACGAAGGCCGGCTGCCCTTCGCGCGTGTATAGGGTAACCATTTTGGGTGCCTTTCTGATGGCGGCTTCAACCAGATGGCCTGGGATCTTTACACGCTTCGGATCGGACACATCTGCACCGGCTTCACCTAAAATATCAATCGCCTCCTGGCACTTGAAGGCCACACCGGTACTTTCCAGAATCTGGAGGGTGGCAAAGTGCAATTCTTCTATCTGTTTGTCGGATAATATACGAAACTGCGGACTGCCGTATTGAACATAGTTTGGACGCATACTGGTCGCTTTCCTTTCTAGTCCGTTGTAAGGTTCATGATCAAATGCTCATATACGATTTTTGCTTTTCTTAATTCCTCGACGCTGATGGACTCATCGGCAATGTGCGCATCATCTTCAATGCCGGGCCCCAGCCCGATCGTTGGTATATTTCTTTTCCCGGCAGTTTCTGAGCCGTTAGTGCAAAATCCCCAAAAACCGAACTTTGGTTCTAATCCCGCTGCGATGATGCCGGCCTCTGCCGCTTTAACCAGGGGGATGTCTCTTTCAACTTTCCAGGCTGCGAAATTACGCGGGGCCTCGATAACTTCTCCAGTGTATGCCTGAACCGTATCCCGGGTCACCGATAGAGAAAAGGCCTGGCCATCAATGCTTTTGAGTGCGTCAAGGATTTGATTGAGAATACTGTCTTCAGTTTCGCCCGGAACGGTTCGCCGGTCGAAACGGACTATGACCTTGGGAGGAATAAGGGAGATCGATGGATACGGATCACTGATGATGTCCGTTGCCACCAGGATGGCTTCTCCGATAAACGGATCTTTTGGAAATTCGATTTTCTCCAGAGCATCTAACGCCTTTGCAGCCAGTTGAATCGGATTTTTTCCACGGTCAGGAAACGCCGCATGGGCCGGTATTCCTTCAATAGTCAGTAAAATTTCGGCTCGGCCCTTTTGCCCCAATTTAATTGTTAAATTTGAAGGCTCACAGATCACGACCTGCTCCGGTCGGACCTGTTCAACAACTGCGCCAAGCGCAGCACATTCTAAAGTCTCCTCCAAAACCGTTGCACTGACTGCCACCTGCCGACTGAGTTTGCCGGATTTTGCGGCAGCGGCAGCGCCACAAATGACTGCGGCGAGCGCTCCCTTCATATCCGTCGAACCCCGACCGTAGAGACGGCCGTCAACAATCTCTCCGCCAAATGGATCCATACGCCACTTACCGGCAACCGGCACGACATCCATATGCGCATCGAATAGCAATGCGGTGGTTTCCGTCTGCGGGCCCACAAAACCGACGACATCTCCCAGCGCATCTCTGTAAACATTGCGGAAACCCAGCGCATTCATGGCATCCTCGACCTGATCTGCAACTTCACCCTCTGCACCTGAAAGGCCGGGTGTTTGAACCAATCTTTGCGTCAACTCAATTTCATCAAAACTCATAACCACGCTCCTTCTTCGCTGTCTGTCAAAATCTCAACACCATCTGCATCTACAAGTAGATTTTGTTCGGCTGCAGCCGTGCCGATATTTTCAAGAGACAGGAATTTCTCAACGGCCAGAAACATCCCCTCCTCAATATTCAGTTCTTCTCCTGAAATCAGCCAGGGCCGCTCAAACCCTAAACCCAAGCCATGCCCCCAAAGTACCGGATAGGAGCCCGTAATTTGCCCGGGAGCCCCTCTTCCTGAAGTGGACACCCCTAATGACGCCAGGACGCTGTCTCCGTATTCAACAATCTGCTGAGCCGAAACACCGGGCTTAATAAAATCAATAACGTTCCCTAAAGCTCCATGGACAGTATCCATTAGTCTGCGCTGTTCTTCGGACGCCTGCCCGAGAACATACGTTCTGCCGAATTCTGAAAGATATCCTTCCACAACGATACCTAAATCGATCTTGACCATATCACCTTCAGATAAAATTCGCTTGGAAAAGCCGGGCTGCGCTTTTGAGGTATAGGCATGAGCCAAATTCCCCGAGGATACCGCACAAAAAGGAATGCCCGCGCCTTCAGCGGCTGCCACGGAGTAGGCTGCAGCCACTGCATCCGCTTCGGTTATCCCCGGCCTCAGGGCCTGGTAAAAGGCATCGATCGCTTTGCGGTTCAGCGCACAAGCGGATCGAATACATTCCTTTTCCGCTTTACTCTTTATGCGCTTCATGCGGTCGAGGTCTGCTTCAACCTCTACCCAGTTGATGCCGGGGAATTTATCAACAATATAACGCCAATGAAGGGTCGGTAGAACATCGGAGCCAATTAAGCCCACATCGCCGGTTGACAGATTCAGTTCCTCCATTGCATCGGCCAGGGTTTGATTAAAATCTCCTGAGTAAGAGATTTTTTCGGCACAGATCCCCTTTTTCTCACAATCCGGCGTGCTTACGCAAAGGATGGTTTCCCCGCTTGCGTTCATTACGAGCACCGTGTGTGCCCGCCCTGACCAGTGGGGTAAATTTCCGGGCAAATAGACATAGGGTTGATAATGGCCCGTCAGGTAAAAGACATTATAATGGCGATCATAGGTAAATCCTCCCCGCGATACGACAATAACACCTTTAAGATTCTTATCCGCTAATATTTTACACATCTCATCCTGTCTTTGTTGAAATTCTTTTGATTCGATGCTCATTATCTACCTCCTATGCGGTTTCCAATGCCCAAGAGCAAGCCGCTCACCAGGCCAGATCGTGTTTCTTCAT
>JARRLH010000299.1:0-8151 GCA_037387205.1 Desulfofustis sp. | reverse complement strand
GGCGATTTTCTGCAGGATGGGCCTCACCAAGGTCAGACTGACCGGCGGCGAGCCCTTTGCCAGGCTTGATTGCCTGTCGTTAATAGACCATCTGAAGAGGGCTGTAGGGGTTCCCCATCTGCACCTCACCACAAACGGAGTCGAGACCCACAGACATATAAGGCGGTTAAAACAGATCGGTCTGTCCGGCTTGAATGTCAGCCTCGATACCCTGAACAGGTCTCGATTCGTCGAATTAACCCGGCGCGACCGCCTCGATCAGGTGCTCCGTACCGTTGACGAAGCAGTAAGATGCGGCATTCATCTTAAAATCAACAGTGTGATAACAGAAAGCACCACGGACGAGGAGATTCGCTCGCTGGCCGGTCTCGCCAAAGATGTGCCGCTCAGCGTCAGGTTCATAGAACATATGCCTTTTTCCGGCAAGGCAGCCGCTTCCGTCATTCAGGAGGAACTGCTTTCAACCCGGATCAATCGCCTTTTCCCGAGACTGCACACAGTGCTTGCTCGAGGGTCATCGACAGCGCGCCTCTATTCCATGGCCGGTTTTCGGGGCACTATCGGGGTTATCGGGGGACAATCGAGATGTTTCTGCGCCCAGTGCAACAAGGTGCGGGTAACTCCTGCGGGAAGACTCAAAACATGCCTCTATGGTAAAAGTGTAGTGGATCTGAAACAGATGCTCAGAAGCGGCAAAGACGACGGAGACATCGAGAATGCCATTCGGGAAGTCGTGCAGGAAAGGCATATTGACGGGAAAGCGGCCGAGTTGAACAGCGGTTTCAAAGAGCAGCGATCCATGGCGTCCATTGGCGGATGAGATGATATCGATAGATCAGGCGTTAGCGGTTCTGCATGACACTATACCGGAACCGGTAAACGAAGTGTTTTTGTTTGTAGGAGGGAAGCAATGGGAGTAGTTGAAGCAGTTTGTGTGAGCGCTAAAAAAGGTGTCGTTAAAAAAGCTCAGGAGCGGGTTGAGCTGAAAAAGGATTGGGGAATTTGCGGGGACGCGCATGCGGGAACTTGGCATCGCCAGGTTTCCCTGCTCGCTGGAGAAAGCATCGACCACGTGAAAGAAACCTTACCATCCCTTCTGGACGGTGCGTTTGCCGAGAACCTCATTACCCGTGGCATCGACCTTGGTACCTTGCCGATCGGCAGCAAGCTCCGGGTCGGCGACTCCGTGGTCTTGCAGATCACTCAGATTGGCAAAGAATGTCACAACAGCGGCTGTGCCATAAAAAAAGCGACCGGAGACTGCATCATGCCGCGTGAAGGCTTATTTGCCAGAGTGGTGGAAGGGGGGAATGTCGAACCCAGCGATGAAATTATGCCGGTGAGCCAGCTTTTCCTCCTCGCTTGTCGCGTGGATAGCAAGTTTGGGAGGATCCTCAAACCCCCGGTGAATTGTTTTTCCCGGGAAAAAAGGGCAGGTTTCATGGGCATGACCGCACAGTGTTATCACCAGGTCAAAATGCTTGATCGGCAGTTCGTCTATGGTATTCGACTGGTGGGTTGAGATATCCACCCCAGCCTCAAGCATTGCCCTGACGGCCAAGGGATTCAGACCATGTTTTTCGAGGCCGGCGGAGTAGGCGCTGATCTGATCGGCCAGCAGGTGTCTGGCCCACCCTTCTGCCATCTGACTGCGACACGAATTACCGGTACAAAGAAAAAGCACGGTGGTCCGCTTTATCCGGGTGTGGTCCATAATAGGGAACTCAGGCAGAATGGAGGATAATCAGTTTTCAAACCAGGAGGTTGTTCGTTTGCAGTAACCGACGAGCATCAACATGACGGGTACCTCTATCAGGACGCCGACAACGGTCGCCAGGGCGGCCCCCGATGACAGACCAAACAGCATGACAGCGGTGGCGATGGCCACCTCAAAGTGGTTGGAGGCTCCGATCATGGCGGCGGGAGCCGCATCCTCATAGCGGAGTTTGAAAAATCTGGCCGCGCCGTAGCCCAGGGCGAAAATGAGAATGGTTTGAATAAACAAGGGGATCGCAATCCAGACAATGGTCAGGGGATTTGCGGTGATGACCTCCCCCTTGAAACTGAAAAGCAAGACCAGGGTCAAGAGCAGGGCGATGATTGTTACCGGCGTTAAGACCCCCAAAAACTTCTCTTTGAACCACTGTTCTCCCTTGGCGTTGATGATCCATTTACGCGAGAAATAGCCCGCCACCAGCGGCAGGGCAACGTAGATGGAAACCGACAGGAGCAGGGCCTGCCAGGGAATCGGCAGTCTGCCCACGCCGAGCAGAAAGCCTCCGAGCACCCCGTAGAGCACCAGCATGGTGAGTGAGTTGATGGCCACCATAACGAGGGTCAGTCCATCATTGCCCCTGGCCAGGTAGCCCCAGACCAGAACCATTGCGGTACAGGGGGCGATGCCAAGCAGAATGCAGCCGGCGAGATAGCTCCTCCACAACGGGATCTCCAGCATCTTTATCCCTTCCTGCATAACCACGATTCCAGCCCCGTGCTGAGACCCGACCGGGAGATCGAGACCAAAGGGCATCTTGACAAGATCGACGGCTTCGGGACCGATGAAGGATTTGAATAGAAAGCCGAGAAAGAAAATGGAGATGGCATACATGGTAAACGGTTTGATGCACCAGTTTAAAAAGAGCGTCAGAAAGACCGGCTTGCCGCTTTTTCCCGCCTGCACCACCGAGGCGAAATCAATCTTGACCATGATTGGGTACATCATGAAAAACAAACATATGGCTATGGGTATCGAGACAACTGGAGCCCCATTGACATAGATGGACATCCCGTCCAGTGTTTTCGCCAGGTCCGGGGCCACTTTCCCCAGTACAATCCCGCCGATAATGCAGAGACCCACCCACACGGTCAAATAGCGCTCGAAAACACTGGTCATCTTTCGTTCGTTCAACACGGCTTTTCCTTCACCCATGACCTTCTCCAATTTCTCTGATAATCGAGCCATTTGCAAAAGGCTCAATCTCCTGAATATTTTCTCTCATTAGAACGACAGGCGATGATGCAGCGCCAGACCTCAGAATGAACATCAAGGACACTGCACTGAAGTATCTTTTTCTTTCAAATAGGCTTTAAGCTTTTGCCTTTCCCCCTGCAGCCCATCAAGTCTGGAAACGTAGTCAATAATCGACGCATGCACGGGGCTTCTGGGCAGGTCGGGATGAATTTTGTAGTACATCCACTTTCCCCTTCTGGTTCCGACTACCCACCCTGAATTTTTCAGATAGGCCAGATGCCTCGAAGCTCTTGATTGAGGCAGTTCTAGCACCTCCATGAGATCGCACACACAGAGCTCGCCATGTTTCAACAAGCCGATCATCTTCAACCTGGTCTCATCGCCAAGAGCCTTAAACAACAAGGCATTTTCCCCGATCTTTCCTCTGGAAAAAAAGTTATAATTCTGCACACGGTTACTCCCTCTTTAATAAACTGCACCGGGCAATATAATTGCATATCCGGATATGTCAATTTGACCTTGCAATGATACTATAATTTTGTCTGCTCTTCGATAAAAATAAATGCTTTTCACTTCAGCAAGGTGGATGTTCTCTCTGGAGCTGGTATTATCATGATGAAGCGGGTCGCTTCGCAAAGACGAGACCGGAAAAACTATCGCTTACCGCACTGGCCCGGCATGCAGCCAATATCAGCAATTGAGAGGAGAGATGGAAGAGCTCATTTGCCACTGTTTCAACTACACATTTTCCGACATCGAAGCAGATGTAAAAAAGAATGGGAAATCAACGATTGAAGAGAGGATTGCTTCTGAAAAGAAGGCGGGCAGCTGTCAGTGCGAAACCAGGAGCCCCAAAGGCAGGTGATGTCTTGGTGATGTCCGCAGGGCTGTGGACTCAGTAATGAAAGCCGAAGGCATCTCCGGAAGAGTCACACTTCCCTTCAAGCAATCATAGATCGCTGAGATGCGTATGAACACAGGGACTGTAGAGGTCTCGGGGCTATTGTCTCTTACCTGCTGACTGCTTCCTGCGCTAGAGGACCGGCTGTCTTTGTCACCTTCAAAGAGAGGGTTAAGAAGCAGCCGGTGTCAACCCAGCCGATGCCATGATTTCCGGCACCAGCTCCTCTTTACCGATAGCCATTATGTGAACCCCGTCACAGATATTTTCGGAGTGAATCTGGTTGATCATGCGCCCGGCAATTTCGATTCCCTTGGCTATCGCGCCCCCCTTGGGCGCCCCGGCTATTTCATCGATTAACGGCTGGGGGACATTGACGCCGGCAATGTTTTTATTCATGAACCTGGCCATCGGCGCCGAGGTCAGCAGGATTATGCCAGCCAGAATCTTGACCTTGAATTGTCGGGCATAGTTCATGAAGTCCTTCAGTTTCTCAAGGTCATACACCGCCTGGGTCTGAATGAATTCTGCGCCGGCCTCTATTTTCTTCTCAAATTTGATCAGCTGGGGTTCGAGGGGGTTTGCCTCAGGAGTGACAATGGCGCCGGCACAAAAAGAGGGAGAGCCGTCCAGATCGTTTCCACCGAGGTCTCTGCCTTTCTCCAGGGTTCTGGCTGCGGCCACCAGTTGACTGGAGTCAAGATCGAAGACGCCTTTGGCAGTCTTGTGATCGCCCAGCATGACCGAATCACCGGTGAGGCAGAGCACATTGTTGATTCCACGGCTTGCCGCAAACAAAAGGTCTGCCTGCAGCGCCAACCGATTACGGTCCCTGCAGGTCATTTGCAGTATCGGTTCGCCCCCCATTTCCTTGACCAGAAGAGCGCCGCCTATCGAAGGAAAGCGCATGACGGAACTCTGATGATCCGTAAGATTCATGGCGTCGACCTTGTCTTTCAGCAAATCGATATGGTGGCCGGTCTGCTCCAGGTTCAGCCCTTTCGGGGGAGCTACTTCGCAAGTTACGACAAACTTTCCTGAATCAAGTGCGTTTCTGAATGAGGAGATCATAGCCGTATGGTCCTTTTTCGAAGAGTTGCTGATTATGATTCTGACATTTCATATTTGCCCGGCGTCGGTTCACCCAGAAAATTTCTCGGGCCCTGCAGTTTGCGCATGGAATCCAGTCGGCCGAGCTCTTTCAGCCTGTTGTATATCAGCGTCCAGGCACAATCCTTGTTGCTGTCTATTTCGCACCTGCCCTGATTGGTCCCGCCGCACGGCCCGTTTATCAGCCCCTTATGGCAGGCAGTGACCGGGCATATGCCCCCGGTTTCGCCTATCACGCAGGTGCCGCACTGGGTGCAGATCTCATTGAACTGGCCGGAACCGCTTTCTTTGCCGATGAAGAGCGTATCAAGGGCAGGAACCACCATTCTCTTGAGCTGGCTTGAAACGGTCTGGACCCCGAAGGCGCAGGTCCCTCCAGCAGGGTGTCCTTCATGGCAGCAACTTCAGGTGCGCCACCGGTTCGAGTGAGGGTCACGCAGGTGCCGCAGCCGATAATGAAAATTCGATTCAGCCCTTCAAGCAGACGGAAGATCTCTTCTTCTGATTTGGGTTTGGTGATCGACCTGATCATGATTATCTCTCCTCCAGATCACATCTTAAGCAGCGTGCAGCTTCGATACGCGCCTGTTCTTCGGTGAACCCCTTTTCAACTTCACGAAAATCCCTGGACCTGAGCGTCGGATTTTCCACTTTGATTTGGATCCTCGGCATTTCCTCTGTCGACTCGGATTCCAGGGCAAGTCCCGCGGTTTCAAAAAACTGTGTTTTCTCATCGACAATCTGCACCGGTCCTTTTATGCCTGACAGGTAGTGATCAATGGCGATCGCCGCCCTTCTGCCTGAGGCAATGGCGGAAATCACCGTGGTCGGGCCGGTGATAAAATCTCCACCCGCAAAGATGCCTGCCACATTTGTGGTCAAGCTGTTCTTGTCCACTTCAAGACTGCCCCACAGAGACCGCTCCAGCTGGCTCTCTTTGGAGATGAAGGAAACATCCGGGGCCTGGCCGACGGCGATGAGAACCGCGTCGGCGTCCACCTTCAGAAGCTGCTCCGGGTCTTCTTTGACATATGAAGTGCCGTCCTGTTCAAAGACTGTTCTGCTGCCCACGAATTCGATGCCGGTCACCTTGGCGTTATCGTGAAGGATTCTCCGGGGTGACCAGAACGGCTTGATGATGACACCCTCCTCAACGGCTTCCTCGATATCTTTTTTCCAGGCGGGCATCTCATCAACGCCACGACGGTAATAGATGTGAACGTCCTGGGCCCCGACCCGCAACGCAGTTCTGGCCGTATCAAAGGCGACATTGCCGCCGCCAATAACGACTGCCTTGCCGGCAAGTGGTATCTTTTCCCCGCAGCGGATATCTGTTAAAAACGGCAGCCCATAGTACACTCCGTCCAGGTTGAGTTCTTCTCCGGGGATTCCCATTTGCTTGCTGGCTTGAGCCCCGGCGGCGATGAACACGGCACTGAAGCCCTCCCGCAGGAGCTGGTTCACCGTATGCGAGGCATCGATGGGCGCGTTGTAATGAATATCTATGCCGCAGCTCTCGATGTAGTTAACCTCCTCCTCTATGACTTCCCGGGGCAGCCGGAATTCGGGCACGGCGATACCCAGCATCCCCCCGGCTACCTGCTGAGACTCGAAGACATGCGCTTTATAGCCCATCTGGGAAAGGAAGTAGGCACAGGTCAGCCCAGCCGGGCCGGCGCCGACCACGGCAATCTTCTGGGATTTGCTGACCGGGAACGGCTTTTCGGCCATACCGTTATTCTCAAAATACCAATCCGAGGCAAACCGCTTGAGCGTCCTGATGGCAATAGCTTCATCAAGCTCACCCCGGCGGCACTTGGTTTCACAGGGATGAATGCAGATGCGGCCGCAGACGGCAGGGAAGGGATTTCGTTCCCTTATGATGTCGACGGCCTGCTTGTAGTTGCCGCAGGCGATGGCGGCAACGTAGTTGGGAACATCGATGCCGGCCGGGCAGGCATGCTGGCAGGCGGAGATGACCATGGAATCGCAAACCGCTCCGGAACAGCGACGCTCCCTGATATGGTCTTCGTATTCCCTGGTGAAATATTTCAGGGTGGAAATGGCAGGTTTGGCGCAGGTCTGGCCAAGCCCGCATAGTGAGGTGGTGGTAATGGTGTCGCCCAGGTCTTTGATGGCCTGAATATCTTTCATCCGGCCCTCGCCATTGGTGATCTTAGTCAATATTTTCAGGAGCTGGGTAGTCCCCAACCTGCAGGGCGCGCATTTTCCGCACGATTCGGACTGGGTGAAACTGAGGAAAAAACGGGCGATTTCCACCATGCAGTTGTTCTCATCCATCACCACCATGCCGCCTGAACCCATAATGGCGCCGATTCTCTGCAGCGTGTCATAGTCGATGGGCAGATTGAGAAATTGTTTCGGAACGCAGCCGCCCGAGGGGCCGCCCATCTGCACCGCTTTAAATTCCCTGCCCTGGGGAATGCCTCCTCCGATGTCGTAGACCACATCTTTGATGGTTACCCCTATGGGAACCTCGACCAGGCCGGTATTGTTGACCTTTCCGGCCAGAGAGAAGATTTTGGTGCCCTTGCTTTTTTCAGTGCCGACCTGACCATACCAGGCGGACCCGTTGCTGATGATCAGGGGAATATTGGCAAAGGTTTCCACGTTGTTGATATTGGACGGCTTGCCGTCCAGTCCCTGCTGGGCCGGGAACGGCGGTCTAGCCGTCGGCATGCCGCGCTTTCCCTCGATGGACGCCATCAGGGCCGTCTCCTCCCCGCAGACAAAAGCCCCCGCCCCCATCTTCAGGGAGAGCTGAAAGTCAAACCCCGTGCCCAGAATATTCTCACCCAGAAGCCCCAGCTGCTCGAGCTGATCCAGGGCAATGCTGAGATGCTCGACCGCGATCGGGTACTCTTCCCGCACATAGATGTACCCGTAAGAGGCACCGATGGCATAGGCGCCAATCAGCATGCCCTCCAGCACGGCATGAGGATCTCCTTCCAGCATGGCCCGGTCCATAAAGGCGCCCGGATCTCCTTCGTCACCATTGCAGATGATATATTTCGGCTGCCCTTCAGCCTGGCGGGCAAACTTCCATTTGAGTCCGGTGGGAAAACCCGCGCCGCCGCGCCCCCCGATGCCGGCCGCACGCACCTCCTCGATCACCTGCTCCGGATTCATCTTGGTCAACGCCTTGACA
>JARRLH010000298.1:0-4133 GCA_037387205.1 Desulfofustis sp. | reverse complement strand
TCCAGGCTCTGTGCAGCCGCCTGGGCGTTGAACGTCAAGCTGTCAACAAGGGACACAGATGAGTAAGGGAAATAGTAAGTTCGGCTGGGTGAATCCGCTGGCAACGGTTGACACAGTTACCGTCACCTTCGAGGGAGACACCTGCGAGGTACCCGCCGGTATCAGCGTTGCCGCCGCTTTGCTCAGTCATACCAATGAGCATTTCTGTCACTCTGCGGCAGACAATGACAAACGAGCCCCCTATTGTCTGATGGGGGTGTGCTTTGAATGTCTGGTGGAGATCGATGGAACGAAGAACCGCCAGGCATGTCTTGAACCGGTCTATGATGGCATGCAGGTGAGACGGCAGTATCCGGTCGGCGGCGAGCCAAGATGAAAGATAATTATGATGCAATAGTCATCGGGGCGGGTCCGGCTGGTTTGGCCTGCAGCGCCGAGATGGCTGCCAGGGGGCTGGAGGTCGCGCTTCTGGATGAGCAGGCCGGCCCGGGCGGGCAGATCTACCGGAATATCACCAAGGCCTCCTCGAAGCAGCATTCAATTCTGGGGCAAGACTACTCGGCTGGGGTGGAGCTCATCAGGCTATTCAGGGAGGCCTCAGTTGATTATTTTCCCCAGACCTGTGTCTGGCAGGCTGAGCCCACGGGAGATGTGTTTTTCTCCCGCAAGGGCGGCTCGGGAAAGCTTAGCGGCGACTTCCTTGTTCTAAGTACTGGAGCAATGGAACGGCCTGTTCCGTTTCCCGGCTGGACCCTGCCCGGGGTCATGACCTGCGGCGGCATGTCGAACCTGTTCAAGGATTCCAGCCTCTCCCCGCTCGAGCCTGTTGTGCTGGCCGGGAGCGGCCCCTTGCTCTGGCTGGTCGCTGAGCACCTGTTTGCTCTGCAAGCACCGGTCGCGGCAATCCTGGACACGACTCCGCTGCTGCAGGTCTTCACAGCCCTGAAACATATGCCGCGCGCTCTAAAGCGGTTCGATTTCCTGCTCAAGGGCGTCAAAATGATTGCCGATGTGCAGCGCACCGCGCTCAAAAGAAAGGTACCGATTCACCGCGGTGTTAAAGATCTTCGGGCTGAAGGCGGTGACCGGCTTGAACTGGTCCGGGCGGCCCGGGGCAAGAAAGAACTGAGCTTCAACGCCACCACCCTGCTGGTCAGCGAAGGTATAATCCCGAACACCTCTTTACTGCGCCAAATTGGCTGTGGCCATAGATGGGATCCCGTGCAACGTTTCTGGCATCCCGATGTGAGCGTCGACGGCCGCACAAACCTTCCATCTGTCTTTGTTGCAGGTGACGGTAATTTCGTGCATGGTGCGAAAGCGGCGGAATTCAAGGGCAGACTTACCGCCCTGACAATCGCCAGGGAGATGCACCGGATCAGCAGTGCTGAATACAGTGAATTATCCGCCCCGGTCCGCCGGCAGCTGGACCGCGAATTGTTCCCGCGCCCCTTCATAGACGCAATGTATGCCCCCCGCAAAGACCTCTTCAGTATGAGCGACGACACCATTGTCTGCCGCTGCGAGGGGGTCACGGCCGGTCGAATACGATCCCTGGTTGACGAGGGCTGCGTCGATCACAACGAGATAAAAGCAATTATCCGCTGCGGCATGGGTCCCTGTCAGGGACGCATGTGCAGCCCGGCCGTCTTCGAATTGATTGCCGGACATTCACGCATTCCTCCCCAGCAAATACGACAACATCGATTGCGACCACCTATCAAACCGGTCAGTCTGGGAGAACTCGCACAGGCGAACATAGGAGGGCCCGATGAATGCTGACGTACTGATCGCGGGAGGTGGAATCATGGGGTGTGCGACCGCAATCGAACTTGCCAGGAAGGGCAGATCCGTCATTATCTTCGAAAAAGATGTCCCGGGCAGGCACGCCTCCGGCAACAATTCCGGGGGGGTCCGATGCCAGGGGCGGGATGTTCGAGAAATTCCGTTTGCCGTCGAGGCCCGCAGGATGTGGGATCACCATGGCGGTAGCGTCAATTCGGATTGTGGATTTTATGTCTCACCGCGTCTGAGGTTGGCAGAAAGCGACTCAGAAATGAAAATACTCGAGAAGCGCTGTGCGCAGCTCAAGGCAATGGGGTATGACCACGAGGTCCTCGTCGACAAGGAAGAGGTACGCAGGTTGTCCCCCAATGTGGCCCAGCACATTGTCGGGGGGCTGGCCTGCTACACCGACGGACTCGCCAACCCGATGCTTACTTCAAAGGCATATGCCGCAACCGCGGAAAGAGAAGGCGTCACGATACTTTCACATACAAGGGTGATTGATGCGCAGACCACCTCTCGCGGATTCAAGGTCAAGACCAGTTCCGGAAAAGAGTTCGAGGGAGAGGTATTGGTTAACGGGACTGGTGCGTGGGCGGGAAGGTTCACCGAGATGCTCGGCGATCCTCTGCCTGTTTATGCAGCAGCACCGACCATGATGGTTACCGACCGCCTCCCAGGGTTGATGAACGGCACCTCCCTCGGGCTGACCGGCCGCCTGCTCGGGCTGATGGCGGCAAGCAACGGCACCGTTATAGTGGGCGGCGGCTACCGATCGCCATTTGACCTGGAGAAAGAAAAAATCTGGGTCGATGCCTTGCAAATGTCCAAGGCTTCGAAGATCATGATAGAGATACTTCCCAAGCTCAAAGACGCCCAAATGATCCGCTGCTGGACCGCCTTTGAAGGACACCTCAAGGATAAGGTTCCCGTCGTCGGCCAGTCCACCCATGTCTCCGGCCTGTTCCATGTCTGCGGTTTCTCCGCCCACGGTTTCCAGCTGGCGCCTATGATGGGTCGCGTCATGTCTCAGATCATCGTGGGCCAGGAGCCGGAATTATCGTTGCATGAGTTCCGTCCGGAGCGCTTCGACCACGAGGACTGACAAGCTTCTCGCCCATACTTCCACAGCGTTTGCACCGGTAGTGGAACTTTTCAGATCGTTTTTTTAGTGACGCTTCTGTCATCCCCGGTGAAGCACCGGTTGCCCTGATCGTGAGGACGACGCCGGAAGATCTTCGTTTCAGCGGTCAGATTAGTGATTTCACCGTCAGGGTGACGCCCAATACCAGCAAAAAGACCAGCACCAGCGTGCGATAGAAGCTCTGCGAAAGACGATTTCGCAATTTCCCACCGATAAAGACAATAGCGGTTACGGGAATTGCACTGCCCAGGGCAATTAAAAAGGCATGGCCAGACAGATAGCCTAACTGGTTCATACGGAAAAGCATAATCAGACTCGACAGGGTAAAAGAGATGTTTATCGCCTGGATAAAGGTGTTTTTGTCAAGGTTCAACGATAAGAGATAGGGCAGCACCGGCATTACCTGGGAACCGGTCAGGCCATTGATGAACCCAGTGAGCAAGCCTACCGGCAGTTTTAACGCCTGTTCCATAATCTTGGAGACGGTGAAAGGCTTCTTGAGCAGCGCCGTCAGCGCATAGAGAATCAGCACCAGGCCGAGAAAGGTTTTGGCCAGGTCGACATTGACTCTGACCAGAACGGACAGGCCGAGCAGGAGACTCGGGATCGCTGCCGCATAGAGAACCCAGAAGCGGCGCAGCACCTTTAAAAAAGCCCCGGCCTGAAACATGATTACGACATTGCTCACGATCGAGGGGATTATGGCCAGGGGAATGGCCAGCTTCAGATCCAAATGCAACGCCATTATGGGCAGACACGAGGTGTTGAATCCGAGCCCGGTCACGCCTTTAATCATGGCGGCGATCATATAGGCGAGCAGAATGAAAAAATAATCACTACTGTCCACTACTATCTCCAGGGCGGCGACTCATCAATGCCGTGTGTTCGAAATCGATTTGGAAGGATGGCCGCCTCATCCCGAATTATCGGCAACCATTTGATATCCTCGCAGAAAAAAACATCATATACAAACAAAAAAAGGGCGTTTCTCCGAAGAAAAACGCCCTTGGTTCATTCTGGCTCCCCGGGACGGACTCGAACCGCCGACAGGGTGGTTAACAGCCACCTGCTCTACCAACTGAGCTACCGAGGATCTCGACTGTCTCACAACCGTCTGATTTCACAGAAGATCGCGATAATATCACGGAGCCGATCTCGCACCTAAGTGGTTGATTTTACGACAATCGGTTTCCGTAAAGTAGGA
>JARRLH010000297.1:0-4140 GCA_037387205.1 Desulfofustis sp. | reverse complement strand
ACCCCCACTGGAACCTGACAGTCAAAATAGATGACATCGACCCAGTAGGTTTCCTGGAGAAGGCAATCGAATCGGACTCTCTTGCGAAGACAATAAGTGGTTGGAAACCTCAAATTCCAATTTACCAGCGATTAATGATGGCTTTGGCAAAGTATCGCTCAATCCAAGCTAGAGGTGGCTGGAACCCTGTACCATCGGGGCCAACCCTGAGAAAGGGTCTCGAGGATCAACGCTTGCCCCTCTTGCGCCAGCGTTTGGCCGCAACAGGTGA
Organism: Desulfofustis sp.; assembly: GCA_037387205.1. Lineage (GTDB taxonomy): Bacteria > Desulfobacterota > Desulfobulbia > Desulfobulbales > Desulfocapsaceae > JABDQA01. Next base: position 3,869 of record JARRLH010000297.1, on the reverse strand, counting down.
TTTGACGGATAAATCGACAGACTCAATGGTATTTGACGAAACACTCGAACAGGCAGTTATCCACTTCCAAGCCCGACATCGTCTCCAATCAGACGGAGCGGTGGGGAGAAAAACGTTGGAGGCTTTGAACGTTCAAGTTGAGCAGCGGATTGATCAAATCCGTGTTAACCTTGAAAGAGCCCGGTGGGTACTTCATGCATTAGGCGACGAATTTGTGCTCGTTGACATTGCAGGCTTTCACGTATTTCTATACCAGGATCGCAAAGTCATTTGGACCAGCAGAGTGCAGGTTGGCAAACCCTATAGAAATACACCAGTCTTTAAATCTGCCATTGAATATCTTGAGTTCAATCCCACATGGACCATACCGCCTGGAATACTCTCTAAGGACATTTTGCCGGCCATAAAAAAGGACCCCGATTATTTAAATAAACGGAACATTAATGTTTTAGATCGCAATGGCAACCTGGTTGACCAGAGTTCAATTGACTGGTCACAGTATCCAGGGCGCAGTTTCCCTTACATGCTCAGGCAGGAACCAGGGCCAAACAATGCTCTCGGGCGGGTTAAGTTTATTTTCCCCAATAAACACTTTGTTTATCTCCACGACACTCCTAGCAAATCCTTGTTTGATAAGACTTCCCGGACCTTCAGCTCGGGCTGTATCCGAGTGGAGAATCCTTTCGAATTGGCAGAATTGTTACTAAATGATTCATCCAATTGGAACTACAACAAAATTATGGAAGTTGTCGACTCGAAGCAAACGCGCAAAGTATTCCTCGATGAGCCGATGCCAGTATTGTTACTGTATTGGACTGTGACGGTTGAGGAAGACGGTAAGGTTCATTTCAAAGAAGATCCCTATGGTCGAGATAATGCTGTATTGGAGGGGCTTAAGGGAAAATTCAAGATCAGATCAATCCATCGTCAGTAGATCCTTCATGTAAGTTTAAAACTCTCATCTGGAAAACATTTCAAACTATTATATTTCCAAAGTCAAAAGCTTGGGGCGATCTGTCAACGGTCTTTCATAAGAGCTATACAGTCTCTTCACCGAGAGGCATGTATTTTGCTCTATGCAATAGATGTTGACAAAGAAGTCAATTGTTTAGTATGTCTCCACTCTTGGAGGAGAAGTAATAATGCGCTTGTCTTCAGAGGCTATGCAGATATTCCAACTTAAGCTTGATCGCCGCAGTTTGCTCAAAGCTGGTATGCTGGCTGTTAGCGGATGTATCTTTCCCTACACTGCTTTTGGTGCTTTTGAGGAACAACAACCACCGAATAGATCGCTGTCCTTCTATAACTTGCATACAGGAGAAAACCTCAAGACAGTATACTGGAGCCGAGGCAAGTATATTTCGGAGGCGCTGGTTGAAATCAACTACATTCTCCGTGATCATCGCAGCGGAGAGATTGAATCCATAGACAAACGGCTTTTAGACCTTCTGTATACTCTCGGCAAGAGACTCGAAATCAAAGAACCCTTCAATATAGTCTCTGGTTACCGCTCGCCTTCTACTAATGCCCTTCTTCATAGAAGAAGCAGCGGAGTGGCCAAGGGCAGTCTGCACCAGAAAGGCAAAGCTGTGGATATCCGTGCGCCGGGTTGCGAACTCTCGTCATTGAGGAATGCTGCAATAGCCCTCAAAGGTGGCGGTGTAGGCTACTACCCAAGATCTAATTTCGTACACGTGGATGTAGGTCGCGTCAGATACTGGTAATATGCAAGCGTCCTATAAATCTATATACTCTAAGCCTTTGGCGGTCTTTCCTCTAGTGCCCTCATCATAGCCTTGTCTCGGTCATAAACATCTGAGAAAAAATACACCTTCCCATCAATGCCAACCCAGGATGTCAAGTACAGGATGTGAACTGGAATTGGGTTAGAGAGTCGAACTATTTTCCTTTCACCGTTTGAGATGGTCTCTCGTATCTTATAACGCGGCCATTCAAGGTTATCCTTTAGAAGATACTCCGCCAGTTCAATGGGCTTCGCGATCCGAATACATCCCGCACTAAAATCTCATTTTATCCTTTTAAATAACCCCCTTGCTGGGGTGTCGTGAAGGTATACACTGAACTTGTTTGGAAACATAAACTTAATCCGTCCAAGTGCATTTTGCGGTCCTGTTTCTTGGCGGAGTTTGTAGGGAAAATTATCAGAATTGAGCAGAGACCAGCGTACAGTTTTGGGTTCAATCTCAGGTGCTTTACCACCCCACCCTTGAAACACTTTGATTTTCTGTTTCATTAGGTAATCAGGGTCTTTAAGAACTTTAGGTAAAATATCCTCAACGGCTATCTTTGTCGGAATGTGCCAGTAAGGGTTAAACACTAAGTACTGCAGTTGGGCACTGAAAACCGGAGTGCTTCTGGCTGGCCTGCCCACAACAACCAGCATGGATATTATTTGTTGATTGTCTTCAATCACATTCAATTCGAATCGGGCCAGATTAACCACAATGTGGCGTTCACCCAGATCATGAGGTATCCAGCGCCAGCGCTCCATGTTTATCTCAAGCATTCGAATCCGTTCTTCCACTGGTACGTTTAATGCGGCCAATGTCTCAGGACCGACAATACCGTCTGCCTTTAGTCCATGCCTTTCCTGGAATTTTAAAACGGCATCCTCCACGTAATCATCAAAAAGATAGGGGCGACTGGTATGGGGGAAATCGAGATCTCCTGAGACGGCAAGACGGCTCCGCAGTATGCCCACACGCTCGTCCCGATCACCTTTTCTCAATGTGGGCCCGAACGGTACTGTAGACCAACCGCCAGCCCGCGCGATAATACGATACTCAAATAAAGCCTCTCGCATTCTCTCATACCCTGCATGTGACGGCGGAAGGCGTTGTAATGATTCTTGGATCTGGTTGGACTCAAGAGCAGTATTAAGGATATTTGCCAAATCCTCTGTCCTGTTATATGCGATCCATTCGGTGTGAATGGTCTCAGGGTTTACTCGCCCAGCTAGCAGATGAGAAGCATAAATCAGATATGCGTCTGTGAGAAGCAAATCGAGGTCTACCAACTTTTCAGAATAATTCAACTTTCCTTCAACCTTGTTCTTGCGTACTTCAACAAGTAAAGATTGGATGTTAGCGAGATGGTAATCGTCTGGCCTTAATCCCTCTCGATCGGCCTCACGAATTGCATTAATCAGGGAATCCGCTTGTGGAAGTGGATCACCGCCAACAATCCAAGCAGGCCTAAAGTCTCTCCTTTCATAGAAGCGCGGGATTGCCAAAGAGCCACAAAGAATCTCTCCTCGGCAGGCAAACTTGGGCGAGGAGCTTATTTTATCAAGCTTCAATAAAAGTTGCTTACGAATAACATCAGATAGTATAGGGGCGGGACAAATTACAGTAGGCCAGATAAGGCTTGCCAAGACAAGTAATGTTGAGATGAGAATGTATTTTGAAAGGGCATGCCTGTCATGTTTTTTAATCTTAGACCGAAAGTGGGACAGAATATTAATACTCACTTTTTTTACCAGATTTTTAACTATTCCCTATGAAATGTGGGCTTGATGGTAACTATGTTTCTGCCAGCAGATTTTATATTTCACAAGACGTGAAAATTGTGCCTAAGAATTTAACAAGATCATATTCTAACCGCGCAGTCGAGAGAAATAAATACCCCCTTGACTCTTATTGGCTTTTGTAAAAGGACAGACATAAACTCTACCGCTTCTCTGGAATAGGAAAAACGAGAAAATGTTCATACAGGATATTGTGCTCTATTTGCGCAATGGAAAAGTTGCGATATCTTGCCAAGATGTGAAGTTTTTAAAAAGTTAAGATATGAAAAGAATATCGAAATCTGGCCGTTGTAATGTTGGTCTGACTTCGATTTTTTATCCC
>JARRLH010000296.1:0-4148 GCA_037387205.1 Desulfofustis sp. | reverse complement strand
TATCGACAAACGTGTTCGGCAGAATAAAACCGCCAACACCGGTGACCTCGTCAACCTTGATCGACATGGCGCGCATGCCCTGTTCAATCATCGCCACTAATCCGGCGCCGGATCCCGGCGCCGCCAGCTCCGCGGCTAACAGCGGTTCACCAGCAACCAGCTTGGAGACTGCGATGCGATCCTTCAGTTGAGTCATATCGGTGAAAGCCCCCTTTGGAATATTGGCCTCAGGCCAGGTGGCAAGGGCCAGACTCGTTTCGTTGAGACGGCTGCCAACGGGAATATCAACGGCGGCAACGACAATCTCCGAGACTGGAATTTCCTCCTTGACCACCACGCCTCCCTCGGTCGTCGCCTTTGACGATAACCAGCTATTCGTCAGATACACTGCGGCTGCGCCGAAGATTACTGCCAAACACAATGCTATAAGCGCCCCATACCTTTTCATGTGTGCCTCCTATTGGTCATGCTGTCTGATGCTCTTCCTGCAGTCTTCGACTTGATGAACTAGATCAAGTTTCCCCAGTAGGTATGAGCAAAAAAGCCGAAAGCGATCGCCGCTGCATAAGGAAAGCGCAACGACTCATTGTTTGAATTAGGTTTCAATATTTTGATATCGCGGGTATATAAAAACACCGTCAGGCTATTCATGCCTGCGCGGCATTGAGCGAGCAAATTTCGGTTGCAGAGGTAATGCAGAATAGACATCAATCCACCAAACAGGGCCATGTAAAGGGCAACCTGTAGGATCGTTTCTGCTCCCAGCAGTGCCCCCAGTGCCGCCAGCGCCTTGACATCCCCGGCGCCCATCCCTCCAAGCAGATAAGGGATTAGTAGCAGCATAAAACCGGCCAGCAGACCGAACAGGGCGGTCCACAGACCTGCAACCCCTGCCAGCCAAACGTGCAGGCCGAAACCGCACAAAGTCAAGGTCAGGACGAACAGGTTGGGAATTTTTGCATACAGGGTGTCGGTAGCGCAGATCAGCAACAAGAAGAGCGAAGCCATCAGGATGGGTAGATCATGTCTGCCCTGGTAGAGAAAACATACCGCCAACATTCCGGCGAAAGCACCACATGCCCAGCGCGGTAAATTATGCAGCAGTTTCGATGTCATGCAATGCTCCTTCCTGATACTTGTCGATGCTAGTTAATAAAATGCGTTACTTATCTCTGTGCGTTACTTATCTCTGTTTGAATGTTTTCGTAGTTTGTAGTGACTGAAGTCCCAAGCAAGGTGACGGCACCGACAATTGCCACCGCAATTAGGGTTGCAACGAGGGCGTATTCAATAGCAGTCACGCCATTTTCATTCTTCAGAAACTGCCTGAGTCGTTCCATCTTGTTTCTCCATCGGATACGAGAACGAAACATTTCCGTTACTTAAAAAACAGGGAGGCCATATCGGTTATGGATTATAGCTGGGCAAACTATGTGCCAAGTCGAAGAGATTCCCCAACACCGACACGACCTCCCCCAAAGAAACGAATTAACCCGCAGCAGGAAGTTGACCGTCTACTGTGTTAAACGTATCAGACAAGCTTCCCCCAACAGCGCCGACAGCGACAATAATTGCTACTGCAATCAGTGCGGCAATCAAGCCGTACTCAATCGCCGTGACACCATCCTCTTCCTTCCAAAATGCATTGATTTTCTTGACCAAGTTACTCATGTGATTTCCTCCTATGTGTTGAGTTTAGAGTGGCCTGATGCCACCCTTTGTTATTATCGGCCAGAAGGACCATCCTTCGATGCCAATGAATCTTCTCTCCGAAGGAGATGATTTCGTCATGACTCAACAACTGTCTTGTTTTCATCAATCCCCTTCAGAGATTCATTTTTGAAGGCCTTTTTAATAATTTCCCCCGGTCGCGTTGCGTCATCAGGGTAAGTCACCAGGGTAATTTCAAAGTTAAGCTTACGGTTAGTGCACAACTCTTTTATTCGGTCTCTAACTATCTCTCCCCCCTCTATATCGGTCTCGGGGAGAAGCAGTCCTATTTTTGAAATTCCCTGTTCCAAATCATCTTTCCCTGGGACCTCAAAGAGATAATCCGAGCCCCTCAATTCGTTTTTTAGAAAGCCGACCAGGTCTTGATCTTCTGTATCCATAAATGTCAATCCGCAGAATGAGAAAAAACGGTTTAACCTCTCACTGCGCTCTTTTTCATAAGTCAGCAGTATCCGACACGCCATGCCGGCAGGTTGCCGACGCTCTCCTTGGTCTTTTCGATTGACAACCGTCATAAATCCTCATGCATAAAGGGTTATTGGCGATGGAACTTAGTTTTCAGTCTTTGCATTAGCCATGCCAACTAAGGTTTTCTATGTTAAGTAGCTGATATCTATGGGATAAGTCTCATCCTGGACAACGATTTTACAGTGACAGAAAAAGTAAATTACTATGACAAAGTGACAATCTTGGCATGACAGGCCTGTCACACCGGAGTCAAGACAGGCCAAGGCAATGCAACCTCTGGATATAAAGGTCGCCGCCTTCACAGGCAGTCGCTTTGTTATGTCTTTTTGCAAATCGATACAGAGCTGAGAAATGTATATGAGGGGCTTTACTGCAGAGGTCAGTAAGATAGACTTGCTGGGCTCTGAGGCTCAAGGAAGGTGAAACTGCTTAGCTTTTCTCATCAGGGTCCGGTAAGAGATTCCAAGCCGGGCAGCGGCGGTGGTTTTATTCTGGTTACATGTCTCTAGTATTTTCAAGATGACGGTGCGCTCCATGTGCTCGGTCATTTTTTTCATGATCTCCGGTAGGGTGTTTTCTTCCGCGAGTAAATCGTTGAGGAAGTCCGTCCCCAGGTCCATCTCCTCTGGAGCTCTATGAGCCCCTTCTGAGGGGCTGAGATATCCTTTTGAAGCATTATTAGGCATCACTTGACTTGGTATGACAAATTTACCCAGCAATGCGATCTGTTTCATATAGTTTTCCAGTTCGCGAATGTTTCCCGGCCAGGAATGGTCATTTAGAATCTTTATTTCAGTGTCACTCAACAGTTGAAATGAGCGGTTAAACTTTTTACAATAGATAAGGAGGAAATAATTCGCCAATAGAGAGACATCGATTTTGCGCTCCCTTAACGAAGGAATATGAATGGGTATTTCACAAAGACGGTAGTAAAGATCGCGCCGAAAACGTCCTTCGTCCACAGCTTTTTCTAAGTCAAGATTTGAAGTGGCAATTATATTAGCGCGAACCGGAATGACTTTTTGTCCACCAACAGGGATAAAATTTTTATCTTCAATAACACTTAACAGTTTTGCTTGTAGATGTGGTTGAATTTCTGAGATTTCATCGAGTAAGAGAGTCCCTTCTGCAGCCAAACGGAAATATCCCGGTGTGGAAAATTTGGCATCAGTGAAGGCCCCTTTCTCATGTCCAAAAAGCTCGCTCTCGAACAAAGAATCCGGGATACTTGGACAATTGACCCTGATGAAAGGTGATTCCTCCCCCCGACGCACGTTATGGATTAGTTTCGCCAGTACATTTTTTCCGGTCCCAGTTTCACCTCTGATCAAGACATTGAGTCCGGAATTACTTATTTGTGGCAGAAGGGATTTTATTTTGAGTAATTCGGAGGAAATGCCCAACATTTTAACATCGGTTAAAAAGGGCGTCCGTTCTTTAAGTTCAATCCCAAGGACCGTACAGTTGTCTTGGATAGTTGCGTGATGAATAATGCCTGATCCTAGCTCATAACTACTGCTCTTGCTGAGCATTAGGCGCAAATCTACAGGCTCGTCAGGGCTAAGTGACGACTCTTTAGGGATCGTTAGTGATAAACCCGTTGCACTTGCGTTGAGCATCAGCGCGGAGACCCAGTCCCCTTGCGTTTGCTCAGATCGTATCTGTAGTGGTAATTCTAAAAGTTCTCGTTTACAACAACGACGCTCATTATCCATAATTACTATTATCCCCCCGACATCACCTATACACTCTTGAATACTCTTTGTGCGTTGCCTGATAATTGAACCGATGCTTCCGAATCTGACCTGAACTGCGCAATCTCTTCTTTACAATCTTCACCGATGGTTTTAGTAGAAGCTAAGGCAACTACGACACCCATACTTGTTTATAAAGTTGCAAATGTTTGCATTGTCTACCCCTGCTAATAGATGTTTCTGCAATGTTAAGGC
>JARRLH010000295.1:0-4170 GCA_037387205.1 Desulfofustis sp. | reverse complement strand
ATACCTGTGAGGGTTGTGGGGACTGTGTAGACCGCTGTCAGATGGAAGCGCTAGAGTTGGATGACAAGACGGTAGCCCTGGACGTAAACCGGTGCATTGGCTGCGGACTTTGCATTACCGCCTGCCCCACTGAGTCTCTTTCTATGGTGCGCAAGCCTGAGTCAGAACAGGTAGAAGTACCAAAAAACATGATTGAGGCCGCCATGAAACTGGGGAAGGCGAGAGGGAAGATTTAAGATTGCGGATTGTGGATTGCGGATTTTTCAAGCGAGAAATGCGGGAAAGGCGAGACGGTGAAAGACGACAGAAGGCAGAAGACAGACGACAGAAGAAGAAAGATATTCTCCTGTGGGAGCGGCTTTCAGCCGCGATTAGAACAACTTTTACGACTTTAGCGAATTGAAGGGCTACAACGATTTGAACGGTTTCAACGACTGCAACGGTTTCTACGAGTTCACCATTTACCGTTTACCACTTACTTTAGTGTTCCCCTGCTTCCTCGTTCCCAGCCATCTCATTAACAATTCGCTCCGGGTTCAGGAGGAAAGCCATGAGGAAAAAGCCCACAATGGCCAGATAGGTGAACACCACGGCCCAGTCTTCTGACAAGACCCAGAAAAGCCCACCACCAATAATTGCGACTATACCGAAAATGATAGTCACTCCGATTGTTCTCCACACGTCCATTTGATCACCTCCCCTTTGGATTTTCTATAATTATAATAACACGGTTGGATTGCAGATTTGAGATTGTAGATTTGGGATTTCAAAAAAAGCAGAAAAAAGAGATTTTACTGTGGGAACGGCTTTTAGCCGCGATCTTGCGATTTCAACGAATCAACTAATTTTCTCATTCTCCAATTAACTCTTTAACGGCTTTGGTGCGGCGGTGACTCTAGTCTTTTCGATGGCATTTGTTGCAGAGCTGTCTCTGTTTTTCGCCGAACTTCGAGATCATATCTCTGCCATAGTAGCTGTTCAGAACATCTGTACCACTCGCCCCCCCATCACCCACACTGGGGTGAGAGTCAGCAATAAATGAGGTTTCAAAATCCCACCTTCCCATATTCGGGAATGCTGAGGCGTGGGCCCGGTGACAAGTCAAACACATTACATTCGCAATCCCACCAGAGCCAGGGCCCGAAGAACTGGAAGGATCGAGAAGAGACGCACTGATGGCGTCAACCTCGAAGGGTACCAGTGCCAGGTATGCGCTCGCTCGGTCCCCGCCAAGGCTCCTGGTACCCACATAAGAGTTATAGTTATTCGAAATTTCAATACTTAATTTCGCACCGTTCCCGGCCGGGTGCTTCCCACCAACCCCTCCCCTGCTGCCATTCAAGAAGCCACCGTGACAGTTTGCACACCACTCCGACATGCCAGAGCCGTATGCAGTGTGGTTGGAATCGGTTTCGGCCCAACCGAATGAACTGGCCTCGGCGATCGGGGCCGCAACTGTAAATGTTACACCAGACGGTCGTTGACCACCTGAATATCCTACCCCGCCAAGGAGCCGGAACGTGCCGGGGGGTGTTCCTGTAGATGGTTCCTCCCCATAGGAACTGGGCACCGACGTCGTTACCAGATTTCCACCGTTTCCAGTGGTCTTGGCATGTGGGTCATGGCAACTAGTGCAGCCGAGAGCCGCGGAGGGGTAACTACCCCCTGGGGCTTGGCTCAGCCGCCCGTCAGGATACAAACCATAATCCAAGGCCACAATATTGTGACCATGGCTGTCAGCTCTGCTTTGATAGCTCAGCCCTTCCATGCTCCAACTGAATGTCTTTTGCAGCCAATAGAAGTCTCCGCCTGGAGTGAACCGGGAGCCATCATTACTCAGAACACTGTGATCTGCACTTCTTTCGGCATGACAGCGCAGGCAGGTGGAGCTCGGGTCCGAGCCCTTAAGCATCAGGGTGCCGGGTACAGCATTGGAGCTTTCATCTGTCCTCCAGTCCTGGTTGTCTGGAGAGCCGAGTATTGTGTGGCATCCTTCGCAATAACCCTCGCCGCCTTCATGGAATGCACAGGTAACCCCAGAAAGCAAAGGAGTGCTCAGCAATACGATTATTGCGACCAATGAAACTCTAAATTTATTCATTTCCAACTCATGATTTCAAATTCTACAAATCCGCGCTGAGCAATAAGCACATTGCGTGCCAAATGAAAGTCGTTGTTTGCCTCCTGCCGCGCAAAGCTCAAGGCATACGGAACACAGAAGTAGAAACGCTGGATAAGCGTGACAAGTGGCCGCAATGTGCGACCACCTCAGCCTATTGCTGTTTGGTGAGCCGAAAGCTGAAATTCGGTTGAAATCAACGCTTGGATGTTTGATCAGGAAAGATCAGAGATTGTGCCCCGTCTCTTAAGTTACCCTAAACCTGTTCTGGGGGAGGTGTCAAGCAAACTCAGGTGAAAGCATCGAAAAAGCAGGTATATCCGCTGCGTTAAAGGATTCGATGCTTTCGTTAACTTTGTTTATAAACAATGGTACATCACATTCATATAAATAACATTATTTATCAACAACTCAACCATCTCATCTATTTCTTAAGCTGCATTAAAAAAATTCTCTGTTTTCCTGATTTTGTAATCTAAATTTATTGACAATATATAAATTACTATAGTAATTTTCTCTTGAGCCTCGCAATCGATGCCGAACGTCTATTACGAAAAAGAGCACGTTACATTAACGACAACCCCAATTCCTTAACCCTCATTTTCCCACGCCGGCGCATATCAGGACGGAAAAACAACCACCGACTTTCTGAAAATGATCCGCGAGGAGAGGAGCGCATGAGTGGTCATAGCGAACTCTATGACAAGGTAAGAAACATGGTCGCCAAACTTTACGTGTTGAGGGACTCCTGTACAGGCATACTTCATGGTGACAAGGCTGGCGCGAACCTCAGCTGGTTTCAAGGTGCTGAAACTATCCTGAAAGAGGCTGTGAACGAGCTGCATAAAGCGCTCCAGGACCTGCCGGTAACGACCTCAAATGCGGAGAAAGAGGGAAAAGACCTGGCCGAAGTTGAACGCTTAATCAGAAAACTAGACAATTCAACCTATGCCGAAACCAATTATTCCTAGCCCGGATATTTCATGAATCACTTGCTGCGACCACGGATATGGTCGTCCTTCCTGGCGTCCTCGGGTGTCGGCCCCTGCGACGTACCGTTCTGGTGCGCCTCGGAACAAACACCCTGCGGTTGCCAGGTGGCACGCCCATCTTCGTGGTCTCGCGACAGCAATTCATGAAATATCCGGGCTAGATAGTATTTCTGCCTCACCCCCTTGAGCAGAAACTAGAGGTCAGAGGGAAGATTGCGGAATTGTCCTGCGGACTCCCACCCTTCGGGCGGGTTCCCGGTTTGGGATTGATGAATTAAGGAATTAAGGAATTAAGGAATTTGAGATATTCGATGCTTGATGTAGATTTACCACTTGCTACTGACACCCGAAACCTGACACCTTCAGCTTTGGTAGCTCATTTTTTCTCACCACAAAGGCACCAAGACACCAAGATTAAATAAGAAAAAAACATCACATCATTCTTCGAACGTGCTCAGCTGAGCTCTTGTCACTATTATTTGTTTTTCTTTGTGTCTTCGTGTCTTTGTGGTTCATTTTTTTCTCATGGATTCTGGCTCCTGGCTCCTGGATTCTTTTTTTACTGCTTACTGCTTACTGCTTACCGCTCACTCCTACGAAGTCTTCCCGACAATTCTCTGCCAATAATATCTTAACCGGTAAGGCGCCAGGCTCATGAGCACGCAGGCCACGAAGCCTATGGGATGCTTGAGGGCCCCGGCGATATTTGCCTTGATTTCTCGCCAAACCCACCGTTGTGCTTTGTCTCCCAGATGATAGCGTTCGTGAACCGTCACAAATTTTTTCACACAGCCAGGCAGGTCCTCTCTGACATAGGCTATTTGTTTGGAAGGTTGGGCACAACCAAATCTTGGGTAGAGTTCATCCTTGGGGAGATAGATAATGTGCGGCATAATGTGAACGACCCGAGCTCAATCAAGCAGGCAGAAGGCAGCAGTGCTCAGCTCTCATCGAGCTTCGCGTCATATGCCTTCGGCGTCATTGGGTCAGTACGCTGCGGCAGTCTGCTGGAGTGATGGAGTACTGCAAATAATCAAATTCCAAGCACCAAATTACAAA
>JARRLH010000294.1:0-4170 GCA_037387205.1 Desulfofustis sp. | reverse complement strand
GAAGAAATCCGCTCAATATGGCCGTGGGACCCAAATTCCTGAGGACCACGATGAATTCATGGGCGTAGAATTTGGCGGTACCTGTTTTTTCCATGGCGGTTCCCAGAGCGATGGTGCCAACAATAAGTAGCAAGACATCACCTTGTAAGGCCCTATAGCCATCTCGCAGTGGTAGGCAGCCGGTAAGAATCATAAGAAAAGCACCCGTAACTGCACAGACCATAATATCCGCCAGACCGGTGCTGGCAGCAACGATGAGCGCTGCAAAAATGATTGCTGCCACCGGGGCTTTTTTCTTCAAAACTATTTCATGATGAACATCTTCAACAATGATAAAGTCGGGATTTCTTCTGAGTCGCTCTAACTCGTCTTGGTGACACTGAACCAGCAGTATGTCCCCCACTCTTAGTCGGAGTTCACGAATTTTCTGTTCAGTGTAGTGAAGATTTCTTCTCTTGACAGCGATGATGTGCGTTTCGTGTTCTCCATGGAGGCTGCTCTCGAGTAATCTTTCTCTCAGTAATGAGGACTGCGGTGGAATGATAAGTTCTACAATTAGTGACTCAGAATCTCCTGGAGTGAACTTGAGATCTTTTTCTATGTGAGGCAGATTGACGGATTTCTCATTAAGCATATCTAAAAGATCGCCGGCAGAACCTTTTACTAAAAGCAAGTCGCCGGCCCTAATTTTCATCTTATAACGCCAGGGATACAAAATACGCTCATTGCGTATGACCTCAAAAACTTCAAAATAAGGAGAAATTTGAGAAAGGGCTTGCTGGGGTTCATTACCTATAAGAGAGCTGTTATCAGGGACCAGGAGTTCCGTAAGATAACGTCTATGCTCCTTATCCACTTCACATACAGGTTCAACATGACCGGGCATAAATCGAGGAGCGGCAAAGTATAGGAACCCCATGCCTAACAAGGCAATCGGCACGCCCAGTGCAGCCAACTCGAACATGCCGAGTTCCCCATAACCATACATCGCACTCAAATCACTTACGATAATATTGGTAGAAGTGCCAATAAGTGTGCAGGTGCCGGCGAGAATGGAGGCATAAGAAACTGGTATGAGAAATTTTGAAGGACTGACACCGAATTCACAGCTAAGACTGGTAATTATAGGAATAAATAGAACTACAACAGGCGTATTATTAATAAAGGCAGAGGATATGGCCACAATGAGCAAGATCATCAGCATAGCAAGATTGACATTTCCTTTGGAATAGTTAATTAACTTCTCGCCAACAAAGCCGACAGCACCGGTTCGGATCATCCCTTGACTAATAAGGAACATTACACCCACAGTTACAACAGCTGGATTCGCAAGACCGGCTACCGCCTCCAATGGTGTCAAAATACCTGTGACCATTAGCGAAACCATGATGCCCATGGCGGTGAGATCAATAGGAACTTTCTCTGTTATCAGAAGAATTAGAGTGAAGATGAGAATAATAGAGACAATCCAAATGCCCATAGAGTTTCCTCGACAAACTCCTTAAGTTGACGAAAGTTAAAAAATAAAGATCTGACTAGGTTCTCCTATCGGTGATCAATTCTGATATCTTCCCACCGAGACGGCAGGCCACCACGGCGGTCGAGCCATTCATTAGATAATCTATGATATGTCGGCTTAACATGTTTCCCATTGTGACCTCTTCATCGACGACGATGTCGGCGCCTGCTCCCTGGAGATCGGCGACGTGCCGGTTATATCGACACCGAGCCGCAATGGGCACATTGGGTCTAAGCCGACGAATGATTTCCACGATCCTGACAGCAGCATGGGGATCGGGAACCGTCACCACTACCATGCACACGTTAAGCAGATCCGCATGTATCAAAATCTCTTCTTGACCTGCATCCCCCAGATGAAGATGAAGGCTCTGTTGACGGGCATAATCGCGGCTTTTGGGATTAACGTCGATTATCACGGGTTCCAAGTGCTGGGCCAACAGTGTCTGTACCACCTGACGTCCGGCCGGCCCCAATCCCACCACCAGTACTCGGCTGACCGGTTCGGCCTTCCCGGATGGAGAAGTGCTTGCAGCCAAAGGCCTCTTTCTATAAATCATTGTCAGTAACCGCTCGGTTATAGTATCGGCATTGGCAATCAGATATGGGGTGACCAGCATCAGTACAATGATCACAGACACAATGAGGTCAACAATATCAGCTGGAAGCACACCGCCCCTGCGGGCAGTGGCTGCCAGCACAAATGAAAACTCTCCAATCTGACTCATAGTAATGCCCGTTGCAAGGGCTTGTCGGTTTTCCAGGCTGAATAAACGGCCAACAATATAAATGATCCCGGTTTTCAGGATCAGAACGATTACCGAAATGAGTGCTACCCAGTGCAAGTGTTTGATAAACCATATGGGCTTGGCCTGCATGCCTACCGAGGCAAAAAAGAGGGTGACCATAATAATGCGCATCGAGCCGATATCGGATCGGATCTGGGTGGCAAAAGGGGATTCTCCCAGCAGCATGCCTGCAACAAAAGCGCCCAGTGCCGGGGAGATGTGTAGTTTATGGGCGGCCCAAGCTGCGCCGAAACCCACAGTGATACTCAGCAGTACGGTCAGCTCCCGATTGGCAAAGAGTTTCGCCTCGCTCAGCAGTGCCGGGACCAAATGATAGAGCAACAGGTAGAAAACAACTGCCAACCCGATAACTGACAGGCTCACCTTGAGGATATGCAGACCGATATTTATCTCTGACGCAGCCGGTGTAAAGAAGCTGACCATCAGCACGAGAGGTACGATGGCTATGTCCTGGAGCAGAAGAATGGCCAGGCATGTCCTGCCTTTGACCGAATCGATTTCCACACGGTCCACCAGCAGCCGCAACACCATGGTGGTAGAACTCATCGCTACGATGGCTCCCAGCGTGAACGCCCGGGGTAGGTCGAACATTTTAACTGTTATGAGGGAAACCGTTAGAATGGTCAACACCAACTGCAGCGTTCCCCCGCCGAATGCCATCCGCCCCATTTTCATTAGCTGTTTGAAACTGAATTCCAGACCGATGGAAAACAACAGCAGCGCGACCCCCAGTTCCGAAACCTGGTTGACAAGAGCCGTGTTAAACAGCAGCGGGCCGACGATAATCCCCGTCAGAAGATATCCTATTATGGGACTTTGCCCCAGGCGCTGGGCCACGGCGCCCATCATGAAAGCACCGCCCAGCAGCATTACCAGTTCCATAACGACAAACCAAATGTCCATAAGCCATAAACCTTTTGCAACCGATTTATAAGATAATGTTTCAGAATGAAAATTATAGCTAATAAATAACAATACTTCAATACATCATTACCGGCTTTTTTACAAAAAGGCTTTGATAGTTATACCGATACACAAGCTATCGTTTGATTTCATATCTTAATTTGAATGATTTAAGACTTAGATTCAGTATTTTCAATATATCGATAGTTTTTACCTGTTAAAATCTTACCATACCTCTCCCATTTAAACGCCCTAAAATTGTTTTATATTATTGTAGGTTGATAAACTTCCAACACAGCGGCTAAACACCGAAATTCATGAGTCGCCGTGGATAACAATATTGATTAATAAACATGTTAACATAGATAAAAAGAGGGTTCTTAAATATGAAATGGTCACTTAAAATAGGTCGTTTTGCAGGAATTGATGTGTACATGCACGTTACGTTTTTATTGCTCATCAGTTGGGTGGCGCTGATGCACTGGCAAAAGGGACAAAGCATTGCGGCTGTCGTCATGGGTGTTGCGTTTATACTTACCGTTTTCCTGTGCGTAGTGTTGCACGAATACGGCCATGCGTTGACAGCCAGACGTTATGGTATTAGAACACGCGACATCATTTTACTCCCGATTGGTGGTATTGCCCGTTTAGAGAGATTGCCAACCAATCCGCTGCAGGAGTTATGGGTTGCGTTGGCCGGACCGGCGGTTAATGTTGTAATTGCCTTCGGCCTATTCCTGTGGCTGAATCTTACCGCATCGTTGGAGCCAATTCAAAAGCTAACGGTGACAACCGGACCATTTTTAGAACGCATCATGGCAGTGAATCTGTTTCTGGTAGCTTTTAATATGATTCCGGCCTTTCCCATGGATGGCGGACGAGTACTGCGCGCAATCCTGGCCACACGTAAGGAATACAGCCAGGCTACTCAAATAGCGGC
>JARRLH010000293.1:0-4171 GCA_037387205.1 Desulfofustis sp. | reverse complement strand
TACTTCAGTGAAGGCACGGGGTTGTTTGTCTGGATACTCGCCCTGGTTCTGATTGCTTCTGGAATATATTTCGGCATGAGAAACTCGAAAATGAGAGACTATTCCGGACAGGCAATCATTCCCCTTATTATGATTGTATTTTCTCTCGTGCTCTGGGTGAAAACACTCGGTTTTCCAACAGAAGATGCCGGACCGGCACTAATTCCTCTTCTCTGGATATTCTGGTTGATCTTACTTTCCGTGGCAATACTATTCTTCTGTTTCACCGGCAGGATTGATAAAGATCCCAAACGGGGCCGAATCTTCTTTCTCGGCCTTGGGGTCGGTCTGGTTGTTGTCTATTATTTCGCCATGGACTATCTGGGCTATTTCATCAGTTCATTTCTGTTTCTTGCCACGGCAATGTCTATGCTCTCATACCGAAAACCATTCACTATATTTTTAGTGGGCACGGGGTGGGTACTCTTCTCTTACCTAATATTCTACAAATTACTCTACATCCAATTGCCCCTTGGGTTGATTGAAGATTTTATATAGAGAAAGACATGAATCTCAAGCCAACGGGAGAACGACGCGGCAATGGATCTCATTGAAAGTTTTTCAATAGGTTTATCTGTAATACTTGGCTGGAAACCGCTCCTGATAATCGTCACGGGAGTTATTTTTGGTATCCTTGCAGGGGCAATGCCGGGTCTTTCACCATCGACGGCGGTGGCTCTGCTGGTGCCCTTCAGCTACACCATGAGCCCTGCGCTGGCACTCATTCTTCTGACCTCGATTTACATCGCTTCCAACTATGGAGGTTCGATTACCGCGGTACTCATCAACACGCCGGGAACACCCTCGGCTGCTGTTACTGCTATGGACGGCTATCCTTTAACTCAGCAGGGTAAAGCCGGCAAAGGATTGGGCACCGCCCTGGTGGCTTCAACAATCGGAGGCGCAGTCGGGGTTCTGATACTGATCCTCTTTGCCGTCCCCCTCGCACGAGTGGCTCTAAAATTCAGCCCGGCCGATTATTTTGCCCTGGCCCTTTTCGGTCTTGCCACGGTTGCCTCAATGAGCCGGGGCAATGTCTTAAAGTCCATGGTGGCCATACTCTTCGGACTTCTCATCAAAACCATAGGAATCGACCCAATTTCGGGAGTCTCCCGCTTCACCTTCGGCAACGACATGCTCTATGACGGTTTCACGCTTATTCCTGCTCTTATCGGGCTGTTCGCCGTCAGTGTTGTTTTTTCCAAATTTGAGACCTGGACCGGTGTTGGACGGGTAATGGACAAAATAGACAACAAACTCCCGAGTCTGGAAGAGTTTTTAAAAATCAAGTTTACCATCCTGCGCTCATCCATTATCGGCACTGTAATCGGTATTTTCCCTGGAGCTGGCGCAACCATTGCCGCCTTTATCAGCTATGATATGTCAAAGCGGGCAAGCAAGGAATCTGAGAAATTCGGACACGGTTCTCTTGAAGGTGTCGCCGCTGCGGAAAGCGCCAACTCCAGCTCTGTCGGAGGCGCCCTGGTGCCGCTTCTTGCCCTCGGTATTCCTGGAAGTGCCACAGATGCCGTGTTGCTTGGGGCCTTTATGCTCCATGATCTGGTGCCCGGCCCAATGCTTTTTCAAAATAACCCGGAAATCGTCTACGGCATATTTTCGGCGTTGATCGTTGCCAATATCGTCATGCTGTTTCTCGGATTGTACGGCAACAGGCTTTTCATCAGGGTTGTGTCTGTACCCGAATCCATTATGTTCCCACTAATTCTGGCAATTGCCATTATCGGCAGTTTTGCGGTAAACGGTTCAATGTTTGATGTGGCTGCCTGTATAGGGTTCGGGGTTGTCGGCTGGTTTTTCAAAAGATACGGGTACCCGGTCGCACCGGTGGTGCTTGGTATTGTTCTTGGGAAGATGGTAGAGGAAAACTTCAGGCGTGCAGTCATGATGGACGGCTATGGGGTCTTTTACCGCGACAAGCTCGCCTTCATTGTCTTGCTTATCGCATTTTTCTCTTTTGTCTGGCCCCTATACAAGGCATGGCGCTCCCACCGTCAAGCAGCCGCCGCACCAGGAGAGAATGAGGCGAAGATATGAAAAAGATACTCAGAGTCAGAACAGGTATTGAAAAACAGGTCGAACATTTTCTCGATCAAGTCAGCCTTTCAGGTTTAATTTTTCGGCAAGGATGTGAGTATTACCTCTCCGGAAAAGAAGAGGACTTTGAGCGAAAAATCCAGGAAATTGCCGACTGTGAGCATGTGGGAGATGATCTCAGGCGATCGATAAACGAACACCTCTACACTAAAACACTGATTCCCGAATCAAGGGGCGATGTCATGGAACTGCTGGAAAACATGGACTCGCTGCTTGACCGATTCAAAGGCACTTTGTGGCGATTCAGGATAGAATTACCCGAAATTTGCGAAGAATTCCATTATGATTTCAGGCAATTAATCAATGCCGCGATTGAGGCGAACGAGGCACTTGTCGAGTCTTGTAGGGCCTTTTTTATCGATATTTCTAAAATCTCCAGTCATCTGCATAAAGTTTCATACTGGGAATCAGAAAGCGACAAAATATCCATACGACTGCAAGAGTCTATTTTTTCAAAAAAGGATCTGCGCTTGAGCCATAGAATGCAGCAGCGCGATTTTGCACACTCCCTTGACAAGATAGCTGACCGAGCTGAAGACATCGCCGACAAGCTTAATATTTACGCCATCAAACGAAGTCTTTAGAGGCTAATCTCTTGTTTTCCTTTTTTCTCTCAAGCGGCTTCTTTCTCGGCTGGTCTCTCGGCGCTAACGACGCTTCAAATGTATTTGGGACCGCTGTTGGCTCAAAGATGATCAGGTTCAAAACAGCAGCTATTTACTGCAGCCTGTTCGTCATTCTCGGGGCAGTGATCAGCGGTGCGGGGGCTTCACATACATTGGGCCAACTGGGGGCAGTCAATGCCCTGGCTGGAGCATTTCTCGTAGCATTTTCAGCCGCTCTCAGCGTCTACCTAATGACACTGGCCAAATTCCCTGTCTCCACCTCCCAGGCAATCGTCGGAGCAATCATAGGCTGGAACTTATTTTCCGGTTCAGTTACAGATATCAATGCCCTGACAAAAATAGTTTCGACCTGGATATTCTGCCCGGCACTTTCAGCCTGCTTTGCAATTTGCCTCTATAAAGCAACAACAATTTTCATTAATCGATTTAAGATTCGAATGTTCCGACTCGATTTAATTACCCGATACTCTCTGTTATCGGCCGGAATATTCGGTTCTTATGCACTGGGGGCAAATAATATTGCCAATGTCATGGGCGTATTTGTTCCGGTCGCCCCCTTTAGTCACATTACACTTCTCGGCATTACCTTCAGCTCTGCCCAGCAGCTCTTTTTTCTTGGGGGTGTGGCAATCGCAGTGGGAGTCTTTACCTACTCAAAACGGGTCATGATGACCGTCGGGACTGGTATCTTCCCGCTTACCCCAGTGGCCGCAACAGTGGTTGTCTGGTCTCACTCTGCAGTTCTTTTTATCTTTTCTTCACAGGCCTTGGAGGCCTGGCTAATGAGTCATAATCTACCGACGATTCCGCTTGTTCCGGTTTCCAGTTCACAGGCTATTGTCGGCGCAGTTATCGGTATCGGACTTTTAAAAGGTGGCAGAGGAATCAGGTGGAGGACCGTTACCGGCATTACCAGCAGTTGGGTGACCACCCCGATCATTGCGGCTTTGGTCTGCTTTATTTCACTGTTTTTTATGCAAAATGTATTTCAGCAGAAGACCTATACTCCGGTGGAATACAACATTACTCAATCGGCAATGCAGCGCTTAATGGATTCTGAACTTCCCCACGCACCTTTTGAACCACTCATGTGGGAGACTTTTCCCAATGGCATGGCATTCAGTAAAGCCATACATTCTGCAGCAGACCTCAACAGCGAGCAAGCACGAGCCATACTCGCCATAGCGGAACTTTTCGAGGTGGAAATTTCATCTGACTTGATTCAGACACTTAAGAAAGGCCCTTTTACCAAGGAACAGATAAACATTTTGAGTCAATTGGAAGGACGAACCTTTCAACATAAATGGGAGATCAAATCAGCACTTGCTGAAAAATCCGAAATGTTCAGATACCGGCCGGCAGATAAGCAATGGAATATCCATTTAGACGAT
>JARRLH010000292.1:0-4178 GCA_037387205.1 Desulfofustis sp. | reverse complement strand
GGTCCTATATATTGATTGAAATACATAATGCAACTACTTGTTATGTAACATATATATTTAACATCCCGGCTTACTATATTAAAGGGCACCAGTAACCTGGCCGTTACAGTCGCCATGTCAGCCACTCCCTGCGGCAAGCGACGAACAACGAAACAGGTTCCCTCATGCAAAATAAAATCATTGGCTTGATCCTGCTCATGGCAACCACCGGTACCACTGCTGCCAGCGATATCTGGCAAAGCCTGTTCAAGGAAAAGCTGCGTGATGCAAACAAGGGTGACAGTGCCGCACAGTATGATGTTGGCTCGATGTACCAGAACGGTCGTGGTGTCAAGGCCGATCGCGACAAGGCAATTGAGTGGTATACCAGGGCAGCCGAACAGGAGAATAAGGAGGCCGCTTCCCGGCTGGAATTGATGAAGTCCAATGAATCACGCTTTTCCACGACCGAAATCAGCGCCTCGCGCGGTGAAGTCGATAGTCAGTTTGATCTCGGTAATATGTATGAAAAAGGTATCGGTACACGCATTGATTACGTGCAGGCACGGCACTGGTACGGAAAGGCCGCGGCCGCAGGACACACAAATGCAAGCTTCAGTCTGGGGCTGATGTACTACGAAGGCTCCGGCATCAAGAAAAACAACAAAATGGCCTTCAAATGGTTCAGTGATGCTGCCAGGCAAGGTAGTACACCGGCACAGTATTACCTCGGCAAACTGTACGCATCCGGTTCCGGTGTACGCAAGAATTACGCCACGGCTCTCCAGTGGTATTCCAGGGCCGCTGATGGCGGTTTTGACCAGGCCAGGGGCGCGATCATCGAGGTAACCGAAAAGCTGCAACAGCCGCTGCCCGCGAATACCGCAGAGAAAAAAACATCGCAAGCAAAGACCAGGAGGAAACCGGTTGCCAAGAGGGGGAAGAAGCTGATTGCCCAGCCAACTGTACCCAAAAAACGGAAAGCTACCGGTGACAAGACCCACGACGCGCAACTCATGGAAGACCTGATGCTGACGACATGGAGCCGGCAATCCCGACCGGTCAGCTACCTGCCTTCTGCCGTGAATAACTGCCGAAGCGAGGACAAAAGGATCACCTGCTTCAGCGATGATCAGACCCGTAGCAGTGGTGGCAACGATGTGAAATTCAAGACCAAGTCCGTCATCAGCGACTTTGCCAGTGACGGAACCTTCAAGGTTTTATATCGTAACCTGGTGGTCAATACCAGACAGACGGGAGGCAGTTCCCAACAGGAGCCGGAAGCGGCCTACGGTGATGAGAGATCAGCTGCCTCACATACCGTCAATACCGGCTGGGGGATCGAGCATTCAGTCGAATGCAAGATGCATGACAGCAACTCGCTTACCTGTGTAAAAGACAACTCACGCACAGTCAGGATTTCAAGCCAGCAGAGCCTGGTACGCGGAAAGTAAGTCATATAAAGCAGGCATCAGCCTGAAACAGCAACAAAAAAAGGGGCCTTGCGGCCCCTTTCCAGTCTCAAGCTTGCGATCGACGGCTAGTCCTGCCCCACCGCCTTCATGCTGAGCCGGATGCGGCCCTGCTTGTCAACCTCGAGGACCTTGACCTTTACCAGGTCACCCTCGGACAACTTGTCGCTGACATTCTGCACACGCTCATCGCTGATCTGCGATATATGCACCAGCCCGTCCTTGCCCGGCAGGATAGTCACGAACGCACCGAAGTCCATCAGCTTGGCGACCTTGCCGTCATAGACCGTTCCAACTTCGACATCAGCCGTAATCAACTCAACCCGACGGCGGGCCTCGTCACCGGCTGCAAAATCCACCGAGGCAATCTTGACGTTGCCGTCATCATCGATATCGATGCTCGCTCCGGTCTCCTCCGTAATCGAGCGGATCGTGGCACCGCCCTTGCCGATGACGTCGCGGATCTTGTCCGGGTTGATCTTGAGGGTGATGTAGCGCGGTGCGAATTCGGAGACATCCGCGCGCGGCGTGGCAATTGCCTTGTTCATTTCGCCGAGGATATGCATGCGCCCCGCATTGGCCTGTGCCAGCGCCTTTTCCATGATCTCGCGGGTAATGCCCTGGATCTTGATGTCCATCTGCAGGGCCGTAACGCCATTCGCGGTACCGGCCACTTTGAAGTCCATGTCGCCGAGGTGGTCTTCGTCACCCAGAATGTCGGTAAGAACGGCGTAGTCATCGCTCTCCTTGATGAGGCCCATGGCCACACCGGCGACCGGGGCGCTGATGGGTACACCGGCATCCATCATTGACAGGCTGCTGCCGCAGACGCTTGCCATGGAACTGGAGCCGTTGGACTCGGTGATCTCCGAGACCACGCGGATGGTATACGGGAAGCTTTCCTTATCCGGCATTACCGCGCTGACACCACGTTTTGCCAGTTTGCCGTGCCCGACCTCGCGCCGCTTGGTGCCACCCATGCGGCCGGTCTCGCCAACGCAGTATGGCGGGAAGTTGTAGTGCAGCAGGAACTGTTCCTTGTAGGAGCCGGACAAGCCGTCAATCAGCGCAGCATCACGCTCGGTGCCGAGTGTCGTCACCACCAGCGCCTGGGTCTCGCCCCGGGTAAACAGTGCCGAACCATGGGCGCGCGGCAATACACCGGTGCGGATCGTAATCGGGCGCACCGTACTGGTATCGCGGCCGTCGATACGCGCGCCCCCGGCAAGGATCTGGCTGCGCACGACTTTCTTCTCGAGCTTGCCAATGGCGCCCTTGACTTCGTCACTGGAGAAACCGCCTTCCGCCTCATCATCGGCGACCTCGTCAACAATTTCCTGACGTACCTTGCTCAGCAGTGTGTAACGGTCCTGCTTGTCAGCAATCTTGTAGGCGGCAGCAATGGCTTCCCGGCCCTCCTTCTCGACCGCCCCGGCCAGTGCGGTATTTTCCTCCGGCGCCGTCCATTCCATCGGCGGTGTGTTTACTTCCACGGCCAGTTCCTTGATAGCCTGGATAGCGACCTGCTGCTGTTCATGACCGAAGACCACGGCACCGAGCATAACGTCCTCGGGCAATTCCTTCGCCTCGGATTCCACCATCAGCACGGCACTTTCGGTACCGGAAACGACCAGGTCGAGTCTGGATACTTCCATCTGGTCTGCGGTCGGGTTCAAGACATAGTTGCCATCGACGTAACCGACGCGGGCGGCACCGACCGGACCGTTGAATGGCAGTCCTGAAATGGACATGGCCGCGGATGCACCGATCAGGGCCGGGATGTCCGGGTTGATCTGCGGATCATAGGAAATGACCGTGAGGATAACCTGTACCTCATTGGTAAAACCCTTCGGGAACAGGGGGCGCAACGGTCGATCGGTCAGCCGGCACAGCAGTGTCTCTGCCTCACTCGGGCGGCCTTCACGCCGGAAGAAATTCCCGGGTATCTGGCCGGCAGCGTAGCCCTTTTCCTGGTAGTCAACCGTGAGCGGGAAAAAATCGCGCCCCTCCATCGGCTGCTTGGCCCCGACCACCGTAGCCAGCACCTGGGTGTCGCCCATACTGACGATAACAGCGCTGCACTGGCGGGCGATTTCTCCTGTTTCCAACGTGACGGTCTGGTCACCGTACTGAAATGTTTTCTTGATAGCGCTCACGGATATATTTCCTTAACTATTGGTAAGGTGACTTGAAATCGGATTAATGAAAGGTTGTTGCTGAAATCAGCGACGCAGACCCAGACGACCAATCAGATCCAGGTAGCGCTTGTGGTCCTTACCCTTGAGGTAATCCAGCAGCTTGCGGCGCTTGTTGACCATGCGCAGCAGACCCTGACGGGAATGGTGATCAGCCTTGTGCTTGTTGAAGTGATCAGTCAGCTTGGTAATATTGGCTGTCAACAGGGCAACCTGTACTTCGGGCGAGCCGGTATCGGCATCACCTTGCCGGTACTCCTTGACGACCTGCCCTTTTTGTTCGGCACTTAAAGCCATGTAAATACTCCGAATCTGCTTCAAATTTAGCGAGCTGGGTATTCTAACCGGCGGCCGGTTGAGCCACAAGCTCCCCATAAGGGGATATTAGCCGGCTTAACCCAGATTCAAGAGACGCCGTGGCGCCACCCTGCCGTCATCGAGGATCTCCCCTACCCCGAGAAACCGGGTCTCGCCCTCGTACAGCCGCACCCAGCCACCAGTAGGGGCGTGCGGCACCAGCACCGGCTGGCCC
>JARRLH010000291.1:0-4185 GCA_037387205.1 Desulfofustis sp. | reverse complement strand
CGGCGATTTTTCCGGCCGGCACCAGTCCCACGGCCACCGCCAGGAGGTAGGCGGTGGCTATCCAGCTGAGCTGCACCGCATCCATCTGGAGTTCTGTCTGAATTTTAGGCAGCGCCACATTGACCGACGACATCATGAACGGCCCCATGAAGGAAGTCAGGGTGGCGACAATCAAGGCTGACCTCTCAAGCGCGCGGTTATCTTCTTGTTGCCCTTTGGGCTCCATATATTCCACCGAGTTTTAATCACCAGGCGGCGCTTTCCTCTCATGTCTGAGTCCGGCCGCCTCACAGAGGCTCATTTAACCAACGCTAACTCAGTGGTTCAAGAAAAAAACTCCACTTATTAAGTTGTTTTCATTTGCCTGGTATTCAGGTAGATGGAGATTATCCAGCGTCTAGTCCATCTGGACTTCAGAACCGGACGCGCAGCTCAGCGGGAATAAGCAGGCCCCCAAGAGATTGCCTCTACCAGAGGGAAATTATCGCCTGTTTATGGTATCTCTGTCATAGTGCAGGAACACTGTCTGCAATGTAGATCAGTTCGAAGACATAATGCCAACTTGAACACTGCACCAGAGGCGAAGGAAGGTCTGTGGATTCTCGAGTGATCCCATTATTTCTCTACGCGACGGTAGTACTCATATGGGGCTCAACCTGGCTTGCTGTCAAATATCAGATTGGCCCGGTGTCTGCGGAAGTATCGGTTGCCTACCGCATGGGAAGTGCCGCCCTTTTGGTCTTTTTGCTGGGCCTTATAAAACAGCTGCCTTTCAAATATGACCTGCGCGAGCATTTACTGATGATGCTCCAGGGCGCTTTGCTTTTTTCGTTTAATTTCTTCTTCTTCTATCTTGCCGCCGAATCGATTATTACTGGACTTATTGCGGTGATCTTTTCCACTGCATCGGCGCTGACCATGATCTTCAACTGTCTGATTTCACGTCGCTTGCCGCCAGTCCAATTAGCTTGTGGCGCCCTCTTGGGCGTCCTCGGAGTCTGTCTGATTTTCACTGGCGAGTTAGGGGCCTCGTCAGTGCATTCAACTATAGCTTCCGGTTTCCTTTTCGCCATCTGTGGCACCTTCTGCTTCTCCTTGGGCACAATAGTTTCAGCCCGAATGAGAAACCCGGAGCACTCACCGGTGACTAACGTAGCCTGGGCAATGACTTATGGAACAGGACTGCTGTGCATTCTGGCGGTGGCCCGGGGTAATGTCTTTAATTTCGACCCCTCGCCAGCCTATATCCTGTCATTGGCCTATCTTTCTCTCTTCGGGTCGGTGATTGCCTTTACCGCCTATTTTGCTCTGCTCAGACATATACGGCCGGAGCAGGCGGCTTATGCCACGGTGCTTTTTCCGGTTGTGGCCTTAACCCTTTCCACCCTGTTTGAAAGTTACCAGTGGACAGCTGCCGGGGTGCTTGGGGTGGGGATTACCTTGCTTGGCAATGTATTAATCAACTGGAGGACAACCTGAAACCATGTCTGAGTTACGCATCGGCTTCCTCCACCCCGGTGCCATGGGGGTATCGCTTGCAGCAACGGCAAAAAACAGTGGGCACAAGAGCTTTTGGGCATCCTCACAGCGGAGCCCGGCAACCAGACAGCGGGCCGAAACCCACGGGCTGTTCGAGCTCTCCACCGTGGAAGAGCTCTGCGAACAGTGCAGTGTGATTGTCAGCGTCTGTCCGCCTCACGCCGCCACGGATGTAGCCAAGGCCGTCTGCAGCAGCTCATTTAGCGGAATATTTGTCGATGTAAATGCCATTTCCCCCCAGCGAGCACAACAAATCGATCAATTACTGAGTGCCGCCCAAATCGACTTTGTGGATGGCGGCATAATCGGCCCGCCGGCCTGGACCGCCGACAAGACATGGCTCTATCTATCCGGCCCTTCCGCTGGTCGGATTGCCAAGTGCTTCAGCCGCGGCCCCCTGGAAGTTGAGGTCATCGGCCACGAGGCCGGCAAAGCTTCGGCGCTAAAAATGTGTTTTGCGGCGAATTCCAAAGGAACGACTGCACTGCTGAGCGCAATCATGGCGGCCGCGGACAGACTGGGTATTCGTCAGGAACTCGAAAACCAATGGTCGCGCCACGGCTCTGATTTCGCCCAGAGCGCGACACATCGAATCAGGAAGGCCTCGGCGAAAGGATGGCGTTTTGCTGGAGAAATGGAGGAAATCGCTTCGACTTTTACTGCAGTTGGACTTCCCGAGGGGTTTCACTTTGCCGCTGCAGATATCTACAGGCGCATGGCCTGTTTCAAAGACGCAGGACAGGAGCCATCGCTTGAAGATATTATCGATACGCTTTTTACAGATGCTCCCCAAAAGGCTCAAAGTTGACCAAGAAGACAATGGGTGAAAGAGCAGTCCATGTTGTCACCGTTAAAGGCTCCTGCCCAACCTGGCTCAGACGTTATGCAGCAATTTGATCGGGACCGATACTGTCAAAGAATAGGGCATCAGAACGAGGTGAGGACCACTGAGGATGGACTCCGTAGCCTGCACTGTCAGCAGCTGTGCGCCATCCCTTTTGAAAACTTTGACGTCCTGCTCGGCCGCCCCATTGAGCTCGATCCCGACTCGTTGTTTGCCAAGCTGGTCTGCCGTCCCCGCGGCGGCTATTGTTTCGAACTCAACGGTCTTTTTCTGCATGTTCTGCGATCCTTCGGCTTTGCAGCACGCCCCTTGTTGGCCAGAGTCCATCTCTCGGGCAGCAGTGTGATCGGGAGGGGGCATCAGATTTCCCTGGTAACGATCGACGGCAGGGAGTGGCTCACCGATGTGGGGTTCGGCGGTTTTAACATGCGGGAGCCGATTCCACTGGAAATTGATCGCCTGAATCATTGCAGCGGTCAAGACCTGCGCCTCGTCCGGGCAGATCCCTACGGTACGATGCTGCAGGTTCTGACAAGCGAACAAAAGTGGCTCAATCTTTACAGTTTTGATATGGAGTATGTTGGACCTGGAGACATAAAATACGGGAATTACTACACCTCAACGCATCCGGATTGCCACTTCACCCAGAATCGAATGGCCTCGCTGGCGACCAGGGAAGGCAGGGTTTCACTCCACAACCTGACCTTGAGAACAGTGCAAGGCGGTAGTGAACGTATAACTGAAATGCCTGATGACAGCCGTTACCTCGACGGTCTGAAAGCACATTTCGGCATCGAGCTCGATGCGCCGTATGACATGCTCCCTGCCCTTCCCACGGCCGCCTGTCGGTAAAGCCGATGCAGCGCTCCGGTCTTGATCATTTTCTCACCCACGGTGGCCCCAAAGACTTGGCCCGCCCCCGCGAATAAGCATTGACCGCAACTGACCGGCAATCAGGATGAGGTTTTCGTCAATCTCAATTTTTTTCCTGGAAGATGATCGGAAACAGCGACTCCCGTGAATTCTGGTGGTGCACCATGACCAGCCCCTTGGCTCTGTCCACATCCTTCAGCGACAGTGCTTCATAGAGCAGCGCATGTTCGATGCGGATCTGTTCGATCCTGTCCAGCTTGAGCTCCTCGGTTCTGAAACGCAGGAAAATCTTGCGGCTGAGATCTTCATATCTGATAGAGAGCATTTTGTTGCCGGCCATTTCAAGTATGGCCAGATGAAATTCCGTATCGAGGATGAACAAGTTGCGGTGGACCCGGTCGGAAATGGCTTTTTCAAAGGCCAGCTTGGCGTTTTCAACATTGAGCAGCTTCTTTTCCGTCATCTTGCTGATGGCCTGCTCAATGAAGCCGACCTCGAGCACCTCGCGGATCTGGTAGAGTTCTTCCGCGTCTTTTTTTGATAAGCGTCGTACCGAATATCCCTGGTTGGGGACAAAATCGAGATACCCTTCCCGGGCCAGAATTGACAGCGCATTGTTCACCGGCGTGCGGCTCACCCTGAGCTGGGTGGCCAGGTCGACAAAGACCAGACGCTGACCGTGTACTATCTGATAGTCGAGCATGAGCTGCATAATCCGGTTGTACACTTTTATGGTGAGGTTTTTGCTCTTTTTCACCCCAGGCTCCCGATGTAATTGTATGCTTGACAATGCTCAAATGACATGTAATATAAAATGTAATTTTAATCAAGTAGCACCGCCAGCCATTGAAAATTAAGCCGGAGGAAAGGCTTCAATATATTGATATTATTATATAATAAGATAAACACCAGGCTGCCCCACTCTTCCT
>JARRLH010000290.1:0-5497 GCA_037387205.1 Desulfofustis sp. | reverse complement strand
CCGAGGGGAACCTCGATTGCCATGACGATGGCAGAGAAGGCGAAAGTGCGAAACAGGGTATGATAAAATTCATGGGAACCGAGTACCTGCACGAACCACTTTGGGCCGACCCAGATAAAGTCATTGGCGTAGAATACATCTTGCACAGAATAGTTGACGACGGCCAGCAGGGGAAGAAAAGTACTGCCCCCAACTACCAGAATGGCGGGCAGAATAAAGAGTATCGATCTATTTCTCAGCGGCTTGCGCATTGCTATCTCCGGATAGCAAAATTGCAGCTACGCCCTCCAACGCAGCAGGCGCACCGTGCAGGTTTTCCGAAGTGAGGCTGTGTGGGTGATGCACTCGGACCCAGTGTGTCGCATTAATGACCTGTCTTTACTAAGGGTCTCCACCAGACAACCAGCGCCAACCCTACCAAAATGATAGTGGGAGATCAATATGTCGAATACCAGCAAAGAGATCTGTGCTTTCAGAGGTAACCTATCAATCTTTCAGACTTCATTATCTTAGAAAGCTATGATGTTCACCGGGCAGCTTTCGTCTGAGACTGAGACCATATTAGTAGCTGCACAGGAAACACCTCAAAGATGGCCATATCTGAGTTTAATAATATTTCCTCCTGACATATTCTATTTCACCCATATTATCCTAATCTGCCCTTTGCATAAGATTCTATGATCCTCTCACAGAAAGGTTAGGCGTGCCCAAAAGTGATCGGTGATTGACAGCAGGTTGTAGATTAACACTCCCTTTGTTCAGGTGCTTCTCAGGTACTATAAGACTGTCCGACTTCCCATATTCGTTCATTGTCGTAGTACTCCCTTGGGATTCACGACACGGACCCCGGTGCCATTACCAAGGTCGAATATGGGATCTCCCGGTTCTCGCGTAAGAAGCTTTCCATACGTGCACAGGGTCTCAGACCACGCAGGGTTCTGGTGTATCTCGCCTTTGGCGATACAGCAGATGTTGCCTTCCGTACGCCCCGATGACGTCGGCACCCCAAAGTTAGTATTGTTTTCGCGGTTCAATACCTGGCCCACATGGACCCCTGTCAACGCTTCATACATACCGTTACCAGTAAATATGCATGACTCGGGGCCAGCGTGGCTGGCTAAGTCTTCGCTGTAAGGCTCTTTCATCCTCTCCTTCTCACCGATTTTGACCGGCGCACCGGGGCTCAATACAGAGCCTGCATCCTTGATCCATCTGGCTTCGGACTCCCGTTACCGGGCTTACCCGCAGACTTCACTACTGACCTGCCGGCTCGGCTTTGGTCAGGTGGGACTTGCAACCATTGCAGCTACGCACCCACTGGCTGGCAATAACCAATTTCTGTCCCGATTGGGACTCCCGAGGTTATGGATTTATCTCGGCACGACAGGAACAAGTTAAATTTTGACGAACAAAAATTTATTCAAGCTTTGATTTGGCAATCCCAAACCCGCCAGATAAGCAGCTTCAGATTGTATTATTTTTTGGGTGAACTCT
This sequence comes from Desulfofustis sp., assembly GCA_037387205.1. Taxonomy (GTDB): domain Bacteria; phylum Desulfobacterota; class Desulfobulbia; order Desulfobulbales; family Desulfocapsaceae; genus JABDQA01. The sequence goes on along the minus strand of JARRLH010000290.1, from coordinate 4,003 downwards.
GCTTTAAAAGAAACGCTTCAACGGCAGCCTTGCTTTCAGGGCGAAGATTTTCTACCCCGTCATAGGGAATCCCAAAGGCTGGTGGCTCATCTGGATACATTTCTTTCCTCATCTTGTGACGCTGGATGACCCTCACCATTTCAGCTCCTCCCCAGGCGCCAACTTCCGTTGATACTGAGTATTCCTCCCGAGTATCTCTGTAGAGGTCATAGAATTTTGCACCAATGGGATTTTCTCCTGGACCAGGGACTTTTAATTTAAAACGCTCTTTTACAACCTGCTCCAGCTTGTTTCCCGAGTAAATAAATACGTAATCACGTCGACTATGAGTCTCACCTTCAAGCATCAGAGCAGATTGATCCACTCCGTCGATCAGACGATCGGTAGGAATCTTGTCTGCTGCTCCGGCAAGTCGAGCAAGGGTGGTAAACAGATCGGTGACATGGATAATGTCGCCAACAATTGAATCCGCTTCAATCATTCCCGGCCATCGAACAAAGGCATCGACACGTACTCCTCCCTCGGTGGTATCTCCCTTTCCGCCTCTAAAGATCATGGCTGTGAAACCGCTACCAGGCGAATACTTGGTAAAATGACCGTTGTCGCCCATAACGATAAGTATCGTATTGTGAGCAATGCCAAGATTGTCCATTTCGTCGATGATCTCACCGATCCAGGTATCAAGCAATTTCATTTTCTCGACATAATTACCGCCGTTAGGAGTTGTATACTCGTCTGTGGTCGTTCTTGGTCCTGTCAATGGATAAAGCGGCCAGTACTGAAGAAAGAACGGGTTGTCCTGTGTGGCCAAATCTCGCAGGTGCTGCATGGTCTGCTCCTGGTAGCGGACGTTCATCTCATGATATTTGGCCTCCGTCCATCGTTCACCCGGCTTCATATGCACTTCACGAACTTTTTCACCTCGCTTACCTTCTACTCCTGTTACCATCGCAGCTGGGTCTGGGCGGTGGAAGTTATCCAAGGTAAAACGATCATCATAGTTATTCTTGCCGATGCCAATGCTGATTTCTTCGTTGGCAGCATCATCGTTGAAAATAGTTAGCTGGCCCTGTTGGTGAATGGGAAATGCGGCAAAATCAAAACCTTGATGGTTGGGCCACGACTCCATAATATCACCCATGTGCCATTTACCGATGTGAACGGTGTTATATCCTATCTCTGAAAGGATTTCGGCAAGAGTAACTTCCTTGCCTGGCAGGCCGAACCCGGAAATGTCGACAGCAGTATCCCCCATTCCATAACGGTATGGCTGACGACCTGTCATAAAGGCCACTCGCGTGGGTGTGCAGGAGGGTTCTGTATACATCCGGGCAAAACGCATGCCTTCATCAGATATTCTATTGATGCTGGGCGTTTCGTACCCACGGATAGCGTTTAGCTCCGGTATACCCAAATCCCCGAAACCAATGTCATCAATCAGGATATAGAGAATGTTAGGCGGTTTGCCATCGTTCTTCTGGCGAAATGCGTCCAGCTTTGCATCAACAGCTTGGTCATCTGCTGCCCATTTGTCAGCGTTCTGAGCCTCGAGGATATAATATTCAGAATCATGGACAAGTTGCGCTGCCTGGAGGCTCGTAACTGCACCCCCCAGCAAAAAGGCCGCGGCACTGATAGCACCCAGATTTCTCAAAGCTCTTTGAATCATGCTGTATCTCCTTTTCTAGGATAGATTGACCGCTTGCTACCATTTGAAATTTATACCCAAAACAGGGCCGTGCACGGTGGCATCGAAATTGAAATAATCTGGACTTCGCTGGTTGCCATCCTCGTAATCCATACCGACGGCACGGTAGCCCGCCAGAAACGATACATACTTGAACGGCTGCCATTCGAGGATTCCGGCCGCCTGCCAGGCAAAATTGGACCCTACCCCAAAACCACCTATGTCACCACGGCCGACGAATGCCCAATCTTCGGCAAAGTTCCAGATCCAGCGTCCGCCGACCAACGGATCGATCCAGTCCTGGGCACCGTCAACCAGTGCAGGGCCACCTAGCACACTGATGTTATTTGCGACCCTGACATAGCGACCTCCGACAATCACATCAAGATTATGCTGGTCCAGATTCCATCGGCGAAAACCCGATAATTCTGCCATGGTGATATCCAGATCGACCTTTCTTGTGAGGCTATTAGCAAGAGACTGTTTATTCTCGAGATCGAGGTAGTTGACATCAACAAGAAAACCCCATCTGTTTTGATACGCAGCCTCGAAATGGACGATGAAGGCACCGTCAAGGTTGTCGAAGATGTCATTAAACTCGACATTTACTGGGGCGGAAATCGGACCGATGGTCTGGTCGCCGGAGATGTTGATCGCCCACAGGTAGAATGGGGCCAGATTGAATTCCCAGTCACCTTTTTCGGCTCTGGCATGGTTAGTTGTCACTACAAGCACCGAAATGAGCAGCAGCAACACTTTCAATGGTTGATTGATCTTTTTCATTTTTCCTCCGTCAATTTAGACACTATTTAGGGTGTTTTTTCGGTTTCTGCGCCAAGTATATAAAACGACCGCATAAGAATCTGTACATGGCTTTTGCTTCGATTTTTGTGGCCTCGCTATTCGTTCTAAGATGGTTCAGCTACGACTGACAAGGTCACCCGGTTGAGCATGTTTTTAAAAGCTTCCCGCTCATCATTAAGGTTTCCCGCTCATCATCTTTGAGTGGGTCTAATAATTTTTCACTTAAGCTATCCGCCACTGTAATTAACTCAGATCCTAGCTCCTTGCCTTGAGGAGTAAGATAAATCCTATGACTCCTTCTTGATGATTCGTGCGCTTGTCGTTTCACAAGATTTCTATACTCGAGTTGGTCAATGTTCCGACTTGTGGCATACCCAGGCATGCTGATTTTATTTCCTATCTCAACTTGTGTGAGTCCTTCTTCCTCAAGCAAAACCATCATGATGGGAAAATGAACCTTCGACATACCCAAGGGCTTTAGTTGCCGACTCAACTCTTTATCAATCCAGTTGGAGATAGTTTTAATCATCCACCCGGCACTCTCTTTGCGAGACGGATTATAAGGTGATTGATGCATATTCTTATCCTTCAATGTGGTATGTCAAGCTACAATTGTAATTACATCAAATGTGTTTGCAATAGTTGTTTTTCTATTTGAAATTTATTTTTTTATTTTCGGTTTCGAAAATCTGGTCGACTCAGATTCGTACCACTTGGATATTGGGTGTGGAAATATTTAGTTTGGAACTTGAGTGGGGTTGAAAGGTGCTTCCCGATGCTCTTTCTTCGAAGCAATTCTCAGATAATTACACTGCCGAAGGCAACCTCCTAGCCTGGCAATTTATCGGTGTCGATATAGGCTCGGGAATCTATTATCGCCCTTGTCGTTGACTTTCAAAAGGTTTGCAGGGGGAATTTTATTTCGAGCCGATTGGATTGTGAACTGCAGTGACTAGTCAAACTGAGCAGTAACAGGTATGACCATGCATTTACCTACATAATTACATAGGGGCGGGATGCCTGCCACTCTCTCAATCGATTCGATAGCCAGCCTTCCAACTCTTGTGATAGATAAAAATGCGGATGAAGCAGATTGGCTGAGGAACTGATTACTCCCTGATCCATCGAAGTCTCAGCCAATTTGGTCTCCGGATAAATACGGATCCCTGCCGTAACTCGCAATGCATCAAGTTTTAGATCATCTGCAAAGGCGAGGCTTTCTTCTACGGACTGCGTTGTTTCACCAGGCCCTCCCAGCAACAGGAAACCCATCCGTTCAATTCCTCGATCGGCAAACATATCAGATACTGCACGGACATCATCCAAGGTAAATTGTTTGTTCAGGTTCTTGAGCATATGCTCCGAGCCGCTTTCAAATCCCAAACTTATTTGCTTGCAGCCTGAAGCGGACATCAAGTCAACCAGTTCCCTGTCGACCTTGTTGGGATAAATGATACATCGCCAGCTCATCTCCAGTTTTCTTTCCAGGATCAATTGGCATATTGATTTAGC
>JARRLH010000289.1:0-4212 GCA_037387205.1 Desulfofustis sp. | reverse complement strand
TGAAAAAAACAATTTTTCTGACAATTTCAATACTCTCGCTGCTCTCCGCGTGCACCTGGGTTGAACTCACCTCCATGGGAAGTGAAATTAAACTTGTTGATCAAAATGATGGTACACTTGCAACCTGTAAAAAGCTCGGGTCAGTAACCTCGATGGTGAAACATAAAATTGGCTCCTTTAATCGATCCGAGGAAAAAGTAAATGTGGAACTCGCGACAATTGCTCAAAATGAGGCTGCTGAGATGGGTGGCGACACTATTTCCGCAGAGGGCCCGAGTGACAACGGACGCAGGACTTTTTCCGTGTATAAGTGCATGGAATAATAAGTTTTCATAAACACCGAGAGTTCCTTTCCCCGGCACGCATCTATATGCCCTAGTGCTTTTTGAATGGTTTTAACCACACCAGCAGCTGCGGCAACAGGGTCAAAGAGGCAATAAGTGCTATAAACATAGCCAGACCGGTAAAGAGGCCAAAATAGATAGTGGGCCAGAAGTGAGAGAGTATCAGGATGGAAAAGCCTACGATAATGATCATGGAGGTGTAGAACATGGCATGTCCTATCGAGTTATGGCAGCGGTGTAGAGAACCGTAATAATCGCCGTCTATCTGGATCTCTTCTCTAAAACGATGGATATAGTGGATAGTGTTATCCACTGCGATACCAATGCTGATGGCTGCGATGGTGATTGTCATCATATCCAGAGGAATGTCCAGCCAGCCCATCACCCCCAGTACGGCGCCAGCCGACAGCAGATTAGGGAACAAAGCAATAAGGGCAATGGTCAGCGACCGGAACAAAAATAGAAACATGATCAGCAGCGCCAAAGCAACCACTCCCAATGTTTTGATTTGTGAAGCAAAAAGGCTCTGAAGCATATTGTTGTAGAGGACCATTGTCCCGGCCAGATGAACCTTGGTTTCATCGAGTTCGAGCTTATGAACGAGATCGTGTTTGAGTTCCTTGAGCAGGATATTTCTCTGCAGCGACTCCAGTGAGTCTATTATCCTTACCGTAAAGCGGACCTCGTTATTGTCGAAAGAAACGTACGGGGACAACAGCAGCTCTTTATATTTTTCAGGCAGTTTCGTATACAGAACCGCCATATCCAGGCTGTCCAGCGATTTTCCGTTATTGAGCCGCCTGCCTATTTTCAGAAGGGTCCCCAGCGACAACACTTTGCCTATCTCCGGCCTGCTCTCGAGATAGTCGTGTACGTCTTCGATGACTTCCAGACGATGGTCCATAAACCAATATTTCCCGCCATCATCCTTGGAAGCCCCCTCGTTCGAATCGGAGAAGAAATCTTCTTCTATCTCAAACTCATCGAATTCTTCATCTTCGCTGCCATCCTTCTCGAAGGTTTCAAATTGAACAATCACATCCAGAGGGGTGGTACCTCCGAGCTTTTGGTCGATGATTTTCATGCCCTGGTATATTTCTGTCGACTCCTTGAAATAATCGATAAAACTGTTTTCTACCCGCAGCCTGGATACGCCTATGACGGTTAAAATACTGAAAATTACTGTCAAAACTAGAATCACAGTGCCGTAAGCTTCTGTTATGCGTCCCAGAAATTGGGTAAATGAAAAATTGAGAATTGTTTTTTGCGAAGGCGGCTTTGGCATTTTCATGAGCATCGCAGCTGCGGGGAAAAGCACAAAGGTCAGTAACAGTGATATCAGAATGCCGATACTCATCATCCAGCCAAAGTGTATTACCGGCTTTATGTTGCTCAGCATAAGCGAGGTAAATCCGGCAATGGTAGTAAGAACGGCGAACAGGCACGGTATGAATTTCGATTGAATGGTTCTGCTCAACAGGGTGCGGTAATCTGCTTCGGGGAGGGTCACCTGATATTCGCGAAAACGGACAATCAGATGAACGGCAATGGCCAGGGTGATTATCAGCTGCAGGGATATGAAATTAGATGAAATAACAGTGACATCCCAGGCAAAGGTGCCCAGAACGCCCAGCATTGCGATGACCGACAGAAAACAGCAGAGCATTGGTAAGAAAACCCATCGCTTACTCTTGAAAAACAGGCCAAGCATCAGAACCAGCAGCAGAAATACCCCCACGCCGAATATTCTCAGATCATTTTTGATATAGGTGATCAAATCATCTGCTATCATGCTGATACCGCCGAGAAAAAGCTGGCCGCTGCCACGGTTCTCCTCCATAATGGCTCTTACCGCCAGGATATTTTCGTGTTGGCTCTCCGTCAACGAGGCCTGCTGCGTCCTTATTTCACTGACGATGCGGGCATACTCGGCGGCCTCGTCAGGAGATAGTTGTGCCTTAAGTTTTTTATCCAGCAATTCATTTCTGGCGGTGACAAGCGTGCGATAGGCGGGGTCGATTTTGAGGTTAACGATAATCGCCGTGGTCTTTAGATCCCTGCTCACTAGAAGATCCCGATAAAAAGGGCTTTCAGATAATTCCGTTTTCGCCAGGTTTTTATCTATTGCCGGCGATTCAAGGGACGGAATTTTATTTTTTGAAAGCTGCTTAAATGAAACCGGAGGGCTTTCCAGCAGAGGAACATCCAGAATGGTGAGCACGGACTCCACTGCTTCCAGGCGGTTCAGAGAATCCCGCAGCCTTGCGATAGTGGCGAGATTTTCTGGGTCGAGAAGATCGCCGGATGTGGGGGTAAAAGCAATCAGTAAAAAGTCCTGAATTCCATAGCGCTTGTATATTTCACGGGCATAGCGCAAATCTTTATCGTTTTCCAGCAGCAGCGTTTCCGTGGAGGCGTCGATCCTGAAATTTCTGCTCTGGTATCCCAGTATTCCAACAACCAGAGAGAGAAGTACGATAGTCCAAATAGGCCGATCGAGAACCCAGCCTGTATACCAGTGCATGAACCTAGCCTTGTTATTGTCCATAAACCCCTGCAGTCCGTAATATTCCGCTAGTATGTATTCTGGAGAAAAATAATCAGCGCTTGACTGGCACTGATGCTCGAGCTGCACGTCCCAGTCTGTCTATTTGTCTGATGTTATACACCACACCCCACATTTGTTCAGGTAATAAACCACACAACACATTTAAAATGCGATGCTCAACTTTATACAGGTAAGCCTTCTCCTCGTAGGCGCCCTTCCCTCATCCGTCATGCCATCCTGACTGAGAGTGCGTGCCGCGCATCGAGGTCAATGCTTTCTTATTATCTTCCGGTTGACCAGACTCAAAGAAAAGAAACTTAACGCTAATTCTGATAATATACGCCCTGGAGAAATTTGGCCCGGTTAGAAGTAATGAGAAAACAGAGTTAAGCCTACATAAGGAGCTCGGACAGAATCATGAAGAGTACAACCCGGTTTCGCCATCTTCTGAACTCGCCTGACATCTTAGTGCTCCCGGGGGCACATGATGCCCTGACAGCCAGAATCATTGGCCAGTGCGGCTTTAAAGCCTATGTGGCCGGCGGCTATTCAGCAACTGCCGGGCTGCTGGGTGCTCCAGATATCTCTCAGCTTTCCATGACCGAAATGGCTGATTTCTATGCCCGCCTCTCGGACGCGTCTCCCTTGCCAGTTCTCGCTGATGCCGATACTGGTTATGGAGGGCCGGCCAATGTCGTTCGCACCGTCAGAGCCTATGAGCGTGCAGGTGTTGCGGCCCTCTTCATCGAAGACCAGGTATTCCCCAAGCGATGCGGTCACATGGAAGGAAAGCGGGTTGTACCGCGAACTGAGTGGCTGGAGAAAATTAAGGCTGCACTCGATACCCGGGTAGATCACGACCTGGTAATCATGGCGCGAACCGATGCCATTGCGGTCGCAGGCATCGACGAGGCCCTTGACAGGGCCCGTTTAGCGCTCGAAATCGGCGCCGATCTATTGTTCATCGAAGCCCCGACAGATATCGAGCAGATGCGCCGCATCTGCTCAGAATTGGCTGGTTTGACGCTGGCAAACAACGTCGAAGGGGGCAAGACGCCCTTCCTGTCCGCCCCAGAATTACAGGACATAGGCTACGCCGCGGTGGCGTACCCGGTTTCCGCCACCTACACCATCGCCAAGGCCGTGCAGGAGTTGATGGCCGCTCTGGCCAGCGACGGGACAACCCTGAGCATGGCTGAGCGCATGGTGAGCTTCGAAGAGTTTAACCGTACGGTGGGTCTGGATGAAATTCGTGCTCAGGAAACAGCCTGTTCGGTTTTCGCCAAATCGATTAGTGACAGCGGCGGTTGAGAAAAGTTG
>JARRLH010000288.1:0-4227 GCA_037387205.1 Desulfofustis sp. | reverse complement strand
ACGGTTTGTGAATTGCGTCTCAAGCGTCGTGAATATAATTATCAGAATGAGGAGGGTAAGCAGTATTTGCGACTCTTTCTCGAACAACCGCTAGCATGCCTGCCAGAACAATCCCAAGGTAAAAAACTGCGTAATTGGCTGGCGGTTGAGCCAGTACGAGGATATGAAAAAGAAGTACATAAATTTATTAATTTGCTGGTTAAACAATTTGATCTGGAAGAGCATGTAACATGTTTGCTGTCTCCGTGTCTTGCTGCCTGGGATGTTGAACCAACTTTCAACGATTCAAAACCTCAAATTGCGTTCGACTATGATGATCCCGCTCCCCAGGCGTTGGGTCGAATATTTATATCACTATTGGAAACCATGAACACCAATGAGGCTGGATTAGTCAAACAGATTGATTCGGAATTTTTGCATGATTATCGTATTGCTATACGGCGAACTCGTTCCTTGCTTGGGCAAATCAAGCATATTATTCCACCGGACAAACTGGAGATCTTTAAAAATGAATTTGCCTGGTTGAGTACCCTAACAGGACCAGCGCGGGATTATGATGTCATGCTGCTTGAGTTTCCAGAATATCAGGCAATGCTGCCGGAGTATAATTCTTCAGATTATTCGGAGTTGTGGGATTATCTGTCTCATAAGAAGGCAGAAGCTTACGACACGCTGATCGATGCTCTCCAGAGTACTCGCTATGCTGAGTTCAAGCAAAGTTGGCAAGAGTTTCTGCAGCCTGACAACTTTGCATTGTCGGAAACCTGCTCACGGTCCACAATTGGCGAAGTCGCCAATCAACGCATAGGACACATTTATAAACGTGTGATTTCAGAAGGTAAAAGCATTACTCACAAATCGCCGATCGAAAACTATCATCAATTACGCAAGTCTTGTAAGAAACTACGTTATCTTCTGGAGATGTTTCGTAGTCTTTATTCTACCAAGAAAGTAAAAGTTTTGATCAATGAACTGAAAAGCTTACAGAATAATCTTGGTGAGTTACAGGATCTGGAGGTGCATGTAGAGATACTGCAAAGCTTCTTAACACAGGAAATTTTGATTAAAAATGATAACCGAATGCTCCTGACATCAATTCAGCAATTAGTCGACAGCATGCTATCAAGAAAACAGACTGTCATGGACAACTTTTTCGTACCATTTAATGCTTTTGCTAGCAAGAAAAACAAACAACTGTTTGCAGAACTACTTGGATTAGAAAATACTTGAGAACGGTACCTTGAGGATATTCGCAGTTTACAATATCAAAGGGGGGAGTGGGTAAAACTGCCGCAGCCGTGAACCTGTCCTATCTCAGTGCCAGGCAAGGCTGGCGTACTCTTTTTATGGGACCTGGATCAACAAGCCGCGGCATCCTTTTATTTCCGGGTAAAACCACACATCAAAAAAGGTGCCAAGGGGATTGTGCGTAAACTGCACCCGTTGCAGGAACATATCAAAGGGACCAATTATCCCGGACTGGACATCATTTCGACTACACAAATTATTGCAACCACTCGCAGATGAATTTGATGTAATATTTATCGATTGTGCGCCAAGCATTTCCGTTTTATCTGAAAATATTTTCCATGCAGCGGATGCGTTGCTGGTACCCGTCATTCCAACCATTCTGTCGATACGGACCCTGAGTCAATTGCTGGATTTTCTGCGCAAAGAAAAACTCGATATTCTGAAAGTAATGCCATTCTTCTCCATGGTCGATCGGCGCAGGTTGTTACACCGCACCATTCTTGACAACCCGCCATTCAAAAAACAAATCATGCTGCATGGCTGGATTCCCTATGCCTCGGATGTGGAAAAGATGGGCGAACATCGCGCGCCCCTTCTAGCCTATGCGCCACATTGCCCTTCCGCTGTTGCTTATCAGGCACTCTGGGAAGAAATCAATCAAACCTGTATAGAATAAATTAATATTCGTGTTTTATTGATTGCCATCAGGCAGGCGATATTTTTCATTAAATATCAAGTTTCACTTTTTCAAATTCATTACCTATTCTTACAATTTATAGAAAAGTAACAAAGAGTAGAAATGTCGATAAGCAGTTAAAAACCACATATTATTAAAACGTAAATAACCAAGCAGACACTATCTGCAATAACATCTAAAGCTCAAGCAAAGAGAAAATACGATGAACAGGCGGCGTAATACATTAGTTGTATTTAGCTTGATTGGTGCCCTGGTAATGCTGGGTTGTGCCTATGGACCCATGCAGGCATCAACCTCGGCGGGTATGGTGGTGTATACCAAGGGTGCGCGTCAGCATACAGCTACCGTGCAACTTGCTGTTCCGGCCGCGGAGGTTTATGCAGCCATGCTAAGGATTACCGCGCAACGCCAGGATTTGAAGATTTTGAATAAAGAGGATAAACGTTATTTACTGGAATTGACCGATGGCGAGAGAAGTGTTGCGGGTCAGGCAACGGAGCTTGATGCTAATTCAAGCTTACTCTTTATCTGGTCGGATGCGGGAGAGAGTGGTCAGACTGGCCAGAGCATTTCGGTGAAAGCGATACGAGATATCTGTGCTGAACTCAAGGTTCACTGTACGATGCAGGATTTGTAAATGTTCTATCCGAATCGTTTATTTATCTTTCTCAGTATCGGCGCCAGCCTGGTGGCAGATTGTGTCGGTACCCCCACGCAGCCGAAATCTCAGGATGTCACCGTGGCAAAAATCGGTGACGAGGCGGCGAGCAAACCCGCGATGCAACGCCAGCAGTTGGAAGTGGAGGTCATGCGTTATGGCGATCGGTACGCCGCGCGCATGTCGCTGGAGGCGGATCGCATCAAGGCGAAGGCAACCACGCCGGAATTACGCTGGTTTGCGGCCGGCTGGAAACTGGCTTGTCAAACGGCTGTCGTCGAAATCGCAGTGGGTCCCAATGCGGTGGAAAATCTGCTGGATATGATGGTCCTGGCCAGCTTGACGCGCGAGGAAGTCGAGACGTATTGGGTACCTGAATATCTCGGCGCCGAACTCGGTCAGGGTCTGCTAAAGGCCTCCCGCATGTTAGAAGAGGAAATCTGGGAAAAGACAAAACGGGTACTCACCCCGGAGCAGCAAAAGGATTTACGGACCTTGATCCATGAATGGAACGAACAAAATCCGGATCAACACTATTTCTGGAATATTCGCTTCAGTGGCTTCACTGACCAGCGGGCGATCGACTTGCAACGCGTCGAGGAAACAGGCGGCCTGTTGGGTGAAATATCGCAGACCCGGGAAGCCGCCGTCGAGATCCAGGAGTTTGGTGAGCGTGTGATGTATTACATGCAGCGCGCCCCCAACCTGACACGTTTGCAGGCCGAATTTGGATTGCGGGAAGTTTTGAGTATGCCTGAGGTGATTCAGGTGCTCGATAACACCGAGCGTCTCACCCGCTCGACAGAACGCTATGCGGCTATGATCGAAAAGTTGCCAGCAGAACGCGATGCTGCCGTCGTGCAAATGTTTAATGAGTTAAGTCGTGAGCGCGAAGCCGCGATTATCCAGATGTTCGATAAGTTAAGTCAGGAACGGGAAGAGGCGGTCGCTCAACTCATGGTTCAACAACGCGAAGCGATAGAGGCATTGTTAATTTCAGAGGAGTTGCATAGTGCGGTTGCGGACATTGGTAGAGAGGGTAAAGATATTACCAACAAGACATTTGTTCGTGGTGCCCTGCTGGTTCTGCTCTGGGGTGTTGTCTTTGTCGCCGGCAGGATTATCTCCGGTGCTTATCTCAATAGAACTCACCGCAAGCAGCAAGATACGCGTTAGAAACTACTCGTTACACCAAAAGGGGTTATGTCCAGAGAGAATCTTTCTGAATATGCCGGGTTTTTTACAGTTGAAATTCTGTTGATGTTTAAGATTAAGACAGACTTACTGAGAGATTGAGTGGTGCCGAGGAGAGGACTTGAACCTCCACGGGGTTGCCCCCACTAGCACCTGAAGCTAGCGTGTCTACCAATTTCACCACCTCGGCATTGGCCGCGAACTTTACCGATCCTCCTGTTGCTTGTCAAACATTATCCACCGTCGAAGGACGTCCTGCGTTACAATATTTAGTTATCAAACGGCGCTGTGCCGTACCGGAACCCGATATCCAATGAGCAAAAAAAGACCTGCCGATCCCTATGCCGCGCGAGAAGCGCAGAAATATGACAACCCGATACCCAGCCGGGAATTCATCCTGGAACTGCTGGAAAAAGAGGGCCGGCCG
>JARRLH010000287.1:0-4249 GCA_037387205.1 Desulfofustis sp. | reverse complement strand
GGTGCGACCCGCGAAGGGGGGGTGATTCTGATCGCCACTGAGTGCAGAGAAGGGTTTGGCAGTGAAGAGTACAGAGAGGTTTTCGAGCATGCCACTACACCACAGTCCTTTATTGAAAAGCTGATGAAGAAGGAGTTCTTTCTCCCTGACCAATGGTGTGCTCAGGAGACTTACCAAGTGATGTTAAAGAATGAAATCTGGGTACACACTCAGGGGATTGACTCCGACACGCTGAAGCGGTTTCATTTTAAGCCGGTCGAAAAAATCAGTGAGGCTATCTTGCAACTACTCGATAGATTCGGTCCGGATGCCCGCTGGGCAATTGTACCGGATGGCCCGTTGCTGATTCTTAAGGTCGATTAAAGGGGGTCATCTGCCGTTTCTAAATCTATCCCAAATAGAGCGTTCAAAAAAAGGCTATTTTCGTTTCAGAAATCGTGACGGATAGAACTATTGCCTATGCCTCGATGATCTCTTGCGAAAGATTGTCTACTACGACGAGGCAATCCATATAAGTGACCAGGGGATCTGTACCATACTTTCCTCGCACTAAAGACCTCCAACTCTCGGTATACATACCGTCAGCTTCTTCTCTGCTGTTCCAAAGATAAACCCCACTAACAGTGCTGCCATCCGGTGACAGCAGATAGTACTTCCGTATGAGACCAGTCACATTCTGATATTTCGGAGCGGTACTCAAAAAGATCTTGCGGGCTTCGTCGATAGTGATTGGATTTGGTAATTGGAAGGTGGCGATTGCTGTGATCATATCAACTCCAAGGCTCTTTTCAGGGTAATAACGGGCTTCTTGAATTTTATCAATAACACGCCCGTTTTCGTGCCGGCAATGGTAACTTTTGGGAGGACTTCGATGAGTTGCCTCGCCCTCCCACCCTGCTTACAAGGGTGTCGGAGCAAACCGCGAACAACAAATTCCTGTCACTTCTCTTTGAACTAACCGGCTGTTCCTCGATTGACAGTGTTATCTGAGCTGCTATACCTGTTGATAATCCCACGTGGACCACCGGGGAATTAAGCCCATAATGAACCTGGCGGCAGTCGACGTCACCTCGCCACCTATCTCACAAAAGGTCTATTCCGAGAAGGAAAGGAGAGATCCGATGAAAAGAGCTATGGTCTTGTTCAGCGTGTTCTGTTTAGCCGCGGTCTTGGCACTACCGGCCCAGGCGGAAGATAATGTCAAGGATGGTGTTTTTATCCATATCAGCCATGGCAGCGACGATCCGCACCGGGTGCTGATGGCACTCAACATGGCCAAAATCATGGCAGACGATCACGATGTCCTTGTATATATTGACATCAAGGGCGTGGATGCGGTTCTCAAGGATTCTCCCGACATTAGCTACTCCCACTTCCCGTCCTCCCGGACACAGTTCAGCGCGCTGCTCAAGCAGGGAGCGACATTGATGGTCTGTCCGGGGTGCCTCAAGGCGGCGGGGAAATCCCAGGAGGATGTTGCCGACGGGATACAGATCGCTGACAAGAACGCCTTTTTCGATTTCACCAAGGGGAGAATCCTGACCCTCGATTATTGAGCGTCAGTCAGCAACCATATTTCTTTGAAAGGAAATTCCTGTGCAATTGCTCTCTCGAAGCCTTTGTTTTTTAACCGTCTTTTTGCTGCAGTCTATTGCTAACGCCGGGGCGCAGGGGATCACCGTCCAGGATGCCTGGATTCGCGGCATTCCCCCGTCTGCAACAACCACGGCCGCTTTTATGACCATCCACAATGCCGGATTGGACGATGCCATCCTGAAATCAGCGGACTGTGAGGTCGCAGAGAACGTTCAAATCCACACCATGGAACAGGTCGGCGAAATCATGAAAATGAAGGAGGTGAGCGAACTCCGTATCCCTGCCAACGGGCAGGCGATCCTCGCTCCGAAAGGCTATCATATTATGCTGATCGGCCTTGTCAGGCCGATTAAAGAGGGAGAGTCGATCCCGCTCTCGCTGAACTTTGCCGACAGGCCAACGGTAGTGGTCGATGCTGTCGTCAAAAAATGGGGATCGATGCCCCCCATGTCCCACCACTGATTCGGCATGGGCGTGCCGGAGGGCCATGAATGAAGAGAAACCTGCTGATAAAACTGACGTTGGCCGGGATCGGCATCTGCTTGCTTGTTATCGTGGGATCTTTTTTTGCCGATCCACCGAAAATGACAGAGCCCGATCCCGCACAGTATTTCAACCCTGACGGCAACTTCACCCTCACCGGAACCAGCGGCAAACCGTTCCAACTAGAGGATCTCAGAGGAAACATCGTCCTGCTGTTTTTCGGTTAAACCTCCTGCCCTGACGCTTGTCCGAGTACGCTGGCCAAACTTCAGCGTGCATTCAATCTGCTGAGCAAGGAGGAGGTTGAGCAGGTGCGAACGGTGTTCATTTCCGTCGATCCCGAGCGGGACAACCCCAAATTATTAAAGGAATATGTTGACTATTTCGGCGTCAATGCAATCGGCCTGACCGGGACCAAAGCGGACATCGACAAGGTCGTGAAAGCCTATCATGCTCATTACATGATCATTCCGGGCCAAACCAGCAACTGGTACACGATCAATCACACGACCACCGTCTTTCTGCACGACAAACAGGGCAAAGTCCGCTACCGGTTCCTTTATGAGGAAACCCCGGAACAGTTGGCGGAGGCGATCCGGAAATACCTCTAAAAATTGCTGGTTGCGATCGTGCAAACAAAGGCAAACATTTCATTGAGCTTGACGTTGTTTCGTAATCTTGCCACAAATCCTGCACTATGAGAGAAGGCCGATTAAATGTCGTGGCCAGGTCGCCAGGAGGCGATGATCCTTTCGACCGCCTTGCGGTCGCTGGTACGGTAAGGGCCGACAATCGCGCCGCGCAGGTTGGCCGGCGTCAGAAGTTCGCCGACGGTTTGCTGCAGGCCCGGGGCGGTTACCTCGTCGATGCCGGCGAGATCGTCAGCGATGGTGCGGCGGCAGTTGGCAAGCTCACCCCATGCATAGCGCAGGGCCATTTCATCGACCTGGTCGCGCGAGTAATCGAGGTCGCAGCGGTAGCAATTAAGGACGTGATCGAGTTCATCCCGAGCGACTTCAGTGGTGTGCAACTCAGTCAGGATGTCGAGGATGGCTATGGTTGCCTGTCCCAGGTTTTCTGCGGACACTGCCAGATCGATCGCCAGGGTTCCGGCATCGGCATAGAGTCCGAGTGAGGCATCAACTGCGTAGGTCAACCCGAGCTCCTCGCGCAGGCGCAGCATCAGGCGGCTCATCCCTCCCCAACCGAGCAAGCGACGCAAGACCCGCAGGTTGACCGCATGTTCACTGTCACGCCCCGGCAACAGGAAGGCCAGTTGCATGCTGATCTGGGAGCCGGCATCACGAACCCAACGCAGTGGCTTATCCGTGCCTGAAAAGTCGGTCCATTTTTTCGGAGGCGGAGCGATGTCGCCCTGCCAATCGCCGAAGTGCTGTTGCGCTGCGGCAACGACCTGACGGTGCTCGACCGGGCCGGCCACCGCCAGCACCGCATTCTGAGGTGTGTAGTAGGTGGCGTGATGCCGTTGCAGTTGTCCCAGGCTCAGCCGTGCTATCGCCGAACGATTGCCGACGGTTGGCTGGCCGAGGGGATGCCCTGGAAAGAGCAGGCCGGCGATGATGTTGTCAGAGTTGATCTGACGGCCGGTCTCGTTGAGGTCGCCCATGGCTTCCTCGAGAATCACCCGGCGCTCCATCTCCATATCCTTGAACAAAGGCCGCTGCATCATCGAGGCGAAGATAGCAATCCCCCGCTCGATATGATTCGGGTGGATGCGGGAGTGGAAGCAGGTGGTTTCGCTGTCGGTCGCGGCGTTGGCCGAGCCGCCGATCGCTTCGAAGGCCCTCTCAAGGGCCAGCCCGGTGGGATATTCCTGCGTCCCTTTGAAGAGCATATGCTCGAGGAAGTGTGATACTCCGGCCTTGCGCGGGTTCTCGTGACGGCTGCCGACACCGATGTAAATCAGTACCTCTGCACTATGATGATGAGGCATCGGTGCGCTGATGACGCGCAGGCCATTGCAGAGAGTATCGCAAAGGTATTCAGTCATAGGAGCGGCTTCTGGCTGCTGGAGGCGGGCCACTGGAGGACTTTCCAGCCCCCAGCCCCCAATCTCCAGCCCCGGTTATTTCAATAACCTGAAGTTTTTCAAGATCAGCACGTTCGCGCTCCAGCGAGGCCTTGGCCTGCGCAAGCGTGGTGCGCTCGG
>JARRLH010000286.1:0-4251 GCA_037387205.1 Desulfofustis sp. | reverse complement strand
GCTGTTTTTCCTTTATGATTTCGTTTACGAAATCAGCGACCTCAGCCTCTCGGTCGGTTCCTTTGGTGAGCGTTTCGAGCAGCGGGTGCTCGGCAGCCAGCGACATGAAGGTGACCCCGAAAATCGTGTCGGGTCTGGTGGTAAATATGGGTATTGCTTCAGATCTGCCTTCTATCTTGAAATCACAGGTAAGTCCGGTCGATTGCCCAATCCAGTTGTTTTGCATGGTCACGACCTTCTCAGGCCAGCCATCCAGAGCCTGCAGGTCGTCAAGAAGCTCGTCCGTGTAGTGGGTGATTTTGAAAAACCAGCCATTCATATTGCGGGGCTCGACCAGTTCGTCGCATCTCCAGCAGGCGCCGTCGATGACCTGTTCGTTGGCCAGTACCGTTTGACAGGTCTCGCACCAGTTGACCGTGGTGACGCGCTGATAGACGAGGCCGCGTTCATACATCTCGATGAAAATTTTCTGTTCCCAGCGGTAATAGTCCGGATCGCAGGTAGCGAATTCCCTTTGCCAGTCATAGGACAAACCGAGCTGTTTAAGCTGGGAACGCATATAGTCGATGTTCTCGTAAGTCCATTTGGCCGGATGGGTGTTGTGCTTCTGGGCGGCATTTTCGGCCGGCAGCCCGAAAGCGTCCCAGCCCATCGGGTGCAGGACATTGAAGCCTCTCATCCTTTTGTATCGCGCCACCACATCGCCAATTGAGTAATTGCGGACATGACCCATGTGGATCCGGCCGGAAGGGTAGGGGAACATTTCCAGCACGTAATATTTTTCTTTATCGGCGTCTTCGCTTGCCTGGTAAGAATTGTCGCGTTCCCACCTCTGCTGCCACTTCGATTCAACCTGCTTGAAGTCATAGTGCGAGGCGTACGTATTGTGCGTGCTCATCGATTTCCTCGAGAAGTAGTTCGGAATAGAAAGAGTGGTGCTTATGAACCGTGAAGGTGAGGTTCGTCGTAATTGCTGAGATTTTCAAACATGGTGTATTCTTTCTTGAAGAACAGCCGGGTTACCCCGGTGGGGCCGTTACGCTGTTTACCGATGATTATTTCGGCGATACCCTTGTCGGGATTGTCCTCATTTTTATTGTAAACCTCGTCCCGGTAAATGAAGCAGATTACGTCTGCGTCCTGCTCGATCGCTCCCGATTCCCTCAAATCGGCCATCATTGGCCGCTTGTCGGTGCGGCTCTCAAGTCCTCGGTTGAGCTGAGAGAGGGCCAGCAACGGGACATCATGCTCTTTCGCAACTGCTTTAAGGCTGCGAGATATATCGCTTATCTCCTGGGTTCTGTTCTCGGAGGAGCTGCGGCCTCTCATGAGCTGGAGATAATCGACGAGAATAAGACCGATATCGTTGTTTGAGGCGAGCCTGCGCATTTTTGAGCGCATCTCGGGAATTGAAAGTGCAGGAGTATCATCGATGTGAATGGGAGCTTCAGAAAGCATCCCGGCCGCTCTGCTCAGATGAGGCCAGTCCTCGTTCTGGAGCCGACCGGTCCTGATTTTCTGGGAGTCGATGCGACCGACCGAGCTGAGCAGCCGCATGGCGAGCTGGTCTTTGGACATTTCAAGACTGAAAATGGCTACCCCGGTCTTGTCTACCAAGGCAGCGTGCTGGGCTATGTTGAGGGCCAGGGCGGTCTTGCCCATCGATGGTCGGCCGGCCAAGATGATCAGATCAGACGGCTGGAGGCCGGCGGTCATTTTGTCGAGCTCCGCATAACCGGTGGGAACCCCGGTGATCAGTTCCTTGCGTTCATAGAGTTTTTCAACGGTTTTGAAACTCTCGGGAATTATGGACCTGAGCGGGGTGAATTGATTGGTGCTCTTGTTGCCGGCTATTTCAAATATGGATTGTTCCGCCTCATCAACCAGCTGATCGATATCGTCCTGTTCTTCAAAGCAGCGCTGGGCAATATCGCTGGCAGTGTTGATCAGGTTCCGTAACACCGATTTCTGCCGAATAATGCGGGCATAGGATACGATGTTGGCGGTGACCGGTACCGCGTGGGTGAGGCTGGCGAGATAGGATGCCCCACCTACCGATTCAAGCTGATTGGTATCGTTGAGGTAGCTGGTCAGGGTAAGCATGTCCTGGGGCTCGCTGCGGTCAAATAGTTCCACCATTGCAGAAAAAATTATTCTGTGCGACTCGCGGTAAAAATCATCTGCGGAGATATGCTCGTTGACCTGAAGGAAACCCTTGTCTTTGAGCAGGACAGCCCCGAGCACGGACTGTTCCGCCTCGATATTGTGGGGCGGAACCCGTGTGCCTGAACTGCGATCGTTAGGTCCCGGCGGCTGAATGAAATCGTTCATCTGGATGATTTTGATTTAGTCAAAGGGATACACCAGATGTCTAATATAATGGCCTTGATGTGTCAAAATAAAAACACACCTGAAGAAGTTGCTTCAGGTGTGCAAAAAAACGACCGTTGCCCTCCGGCATCAGGCCATGAGAACAGAAAACACAACCTCCCTGCAGGCAAGATGATTTTTTAGGCCTCGGGTGCCTGGGCCACGATATTTACGGTGATTTCCGCCTCCAGGTCGAATCCCACTTTGATGGAGACCTTTTTCTCGCCGAGCACCTTGATCGGCTCGGGAAGAAAGATGTTTTTGTTCTCCACTGCGACGTTCTTCTCGGCAAGCCTGTCGAATACATCGTTGGCTGTCACCGAACCAAAAAGTTTATCGTCATCGGCAGCCAGTTCCTCGAACTCGAGGGTGATGCCGGAAAGCTTCTTAAACAGCGCTTCAGCTTTTTTGTGCTGTTCGTCGAGCCGGGCCTGAATTTCGGCCTTGTTTTGTTCGAGAGCGGCCATGTTTTCTTTGGTCGCCTGCACGGCTTTTCCCTGGGGAAGGAGGTAATTCCTCGCATACCCCGGCTTGACCTTGACCACATCTCCTTCTCTTCCGAGAGAATCTATTGTTTCCTTGAGAATGAGTTCCATGATTGACTCCTCGTATAATTGTGCCCTTCCGGGACGTTATTGATCTGATTTATTGTGTATATCTTTAGGTTTTTTTAAGCGTCTAAGATCGAACCAGACTTCGCCGATACCGATGATGAGCAGCAGCAGCGTGCCAAAAGATTGAAAAAGCATCATGGCATACAGGAGAAATCTTAGCACCTGCGGGACATTCCATTTATGCAGAAAAAAACTCAGTACGGCAAATCCCTGGAAAATGTAGACGAGCCCCATGCAGATCAGCAGGTTGCTGCCGACGATGCGCAGCGGTGTGAGCGGCAACAGGGTAATTACAGCCCCTCCGATCAGCAGCCAGATGAGCTTGTCCGGCAGCCGCCAGGTCTGGTGATCCGCCCATGGCCGATAGCCGGCGAATTTCAGGACCAGTCGGTTGCCCAGCAGCATGGTGGACCAGATGATGAGTAGTGCCAAGCTGACCATGATAGAGGCCAGAATAGTGGGCAATATCGTTTTCATCTGCAAGAATGATTCTTCCAGGATTGAAAGTGTTTCAGGGGCAACTGAGTCGCTTTGCCGATAGTATTCCAGAGTCCTCTCGATATTAGCGTCGAGCGACCCGAGAAACCCGGTTATTGGATTCACCCCGGAGAGCACTGTCTGCATGATAAGCAGAAGCAGCCAGCAGGAGATCAGGACGATGAGTCCTTTAAAGCCGGACATCGATGGAGAATCGCCTCGAAATCCCGACTGGGCGAGACTGTACCCGGCGGGTATGAGCGCCGAACTGAAAATGACGATCTCGAATGAGGAAATAAAGATGGAAACGACCAAGGCAAGAAGGAGACCTGCGCCAATGAATGTAAGGCCATGACGCCAGCGGTAGAGGTAAAAAAGTACCAGCAGCGGAATCATGAAATAAATCCAGCCGAACAGCCCAATGTGCACGGCAGGCAGCAGCAACGCAAGCGAGAACAGAATGATGCAGATGACGCTCGTGGGCGCGGCTGCTTTTCCTTCGCTGTCAGTTGACACGATACCCTTAGCCTCGGCGTCCATTTAACCTTGGGTATTACCGGAATAGGGAAGCAGTGCGATCTGCCGTGCTTTTTTTATAGCTGAGCACAATTGGCGCTGGTGAGTAGCACAGGTTCCCAATATGCGGCGCGGAATTATCTTGCCTCGCTCGGTGACAAAGTTGCGCAGGGTCTTCTGATCCTTGTAGTCAATACCCAGCTCCTTATCCACGCAAAAGCGGCATACCTTCTTTCTTGAGAAAAGTCTTTTTTGTTGTCTTGCAGCCATTATC
>JARRLH010000285.1:0-5565 GCA_037387205.1 Desulfofustis sp. | reverse complement strand
CCCTCCGGGTTGAAAAGGGAGGGCGCCTGCCGGAGGACACTAAAGAATTTGAAAGAATCGACAGTGCCTGGGTACCCAGTGACGTGATCATCAACATGACGTGCCGGCTGGTGGTACCCTTCGTCCAGCTCTTTGCCCTCTATGTGATCGCCCACGGCCACCACAGCCCCGGCGGAGGATTCCAGGGCGGAGTCATTTTCGGAGCGGCAATTATCCTCTATGCCATTTCCAACAACCTGAGGAGTGCGCTCAGGCGGACCAGCGAAAGGACCAGTGCGCTGCTCGGTTCAGGCGGAGTGATAATCTACCTGGGTACGGGGTTGCTGTGCATCCTCCTGGGAGCAGGATTTTTGAACTACAGCAGCTTGTCGCTGGTTCCGGGCCTCGATCCGGTCAGTGCCAGGTCGTACGGTATATTGATTGTCGAAATTGGTGTGGGAATAGCGGTCACCGCGGTGATGGTGTGGATCTATTACAATCTTGCTTCGGCTGGAAAACAGGACGAAGGACTGTAGCATGGAAGCGATCACTACCCTGATAATTGCCAAATATAACTACTGGGCGGTGATCCTGCTCATCGTGATCGGGCTGTATGCGATGATTGCCAAGAAGAACCTGGTCAAGAAAATCATCGGCATGAATATCTTTCAGACGGCAATCATACTTTTTTATGTATCGATCGGGGCCAAGCGGGGGGCCACCCTGCCGATCATCGCACACGTCCACGGCGACACAGCTCATGCGATACATGCCGCCGACTACATCAATCCGCTGCCCCATGTATTGATGCTTACGGCCATTGTCGTCTCGGTGGCGACCCTCGGGGTGGCTCTGGCGCTGGCCATGAAAATCTATTTTCATTACGGAACTCTCGAGGAAGACGAGATTCAGAAACAGATAATGGACCGGGAGCCGGATAAGGTCACTGCATCCGGCGAACATTTATAATCTGCCACGGACGGGAGGCCTCTTTGGCGTCACTGGAAGGTGTGACACAACATTTACCTGCCATAATCGTTGCCGTACCGCTTTTGGCCGCCCTCGCAGTTACCGCACTGTGGTGGTTCAGCGATAAACTCTGTTATCCGCTTTCGGTTGGCGCGGGGCTCATCGCCCTGGCAGCCTCTGCGAGTCTGTTTCAACAGGTCCTGTCATACGGCGTTGTTGAATATCGGCTGGGCGGCTGGCCTCCGCCTCTGGGTATTGTTTTTCGGGTAGATCATCTCAACAGTCTCATTCTGGTCGCCGTCGCCCTGGTCTCATTTCTGAATCTGGCGGGCAGCAGGGTCGCTGCAGAAAAAGAATTTGGGCGGGCCTCGCTTTCAGGTCTGAACTACGTATTCATGGGTACGATCGGCGCCACTCTTTACCTTTTTGGGGTGGGGTGTCTCTATGTGATTACCGGCTCGCTGAATATGGTAGATATTGCTGTTATTCTTCCCGATCTGTGGCCTTCAAAGGTGATTGTTCTGGCCTTTTTGCTCTGCCTGGGCGGGCTCTTTGTAAAAATGGCCCTTTTCCCGCTCCATGGGTGGCTCCCCAACGCCTATACCTATTCTCCCTCGGTGGTCAGCTCTCTGGTTGCCCCCCTGACTACCAAAGTGATGATTTACGCAATGGTTCGGGTAACCCTGACCATTTTTACCTTTGATTTTGCCTTCAATAAGATATCGCTTCAGGGGCCCCTCGTCTGGCTTGCCGTCCTGGCGATCATCGTCGGTTCACTGATGGCTCTTGCCCAACAGCGCTTGAAAAAGATGCTGGCTTTCATCGTGGTGGCCGAAGTCGGCTACATGGTGGGTGGCTTCTGGCTAGGGAACAGGGCCGGGATGAGCGGGGCCGTTCTGCATATCATCAACGATGCGCTGATGACGCTGTGCGTGTTTATGGCCGCCGGGGCTCTCTCCTTCCGCACAGGCGATGACCGACTCACGAGCCTCAAGGGGATGTTCAGAAAAATGCCTTTGACTATGGGGGCCATGGTCCTGGGCGGTCTGTCACTGATCGGCGTACCGCCGACCTGCGGTTTCTTCAGCAAGTGGTATCTGATATCAGGAGGTATCGAGGCTGGGCACTACGGTTTTGTCGCCGCCCTGATAATCAGCAGCCTGGTCAATATCGTCCTCTTTTTCCGCTGTTTTGAAATAGCCTATTTTGAACCGTTCAGCGGGGAGGCGGGGCATCAGCCAGGCCCGATGGAACGAGACGATAGGCCTTCAACGGTGGTAGAAGCACCTGTTGATATGCTCATCACGCTGCTGACGACGGCGGTGCTGCTGATTGTCCTGGGAATCTTCTCGGGACAGATTGTCACCAGGGTCATCCATCAGGTGATCCCTGTGCTGACAGGATAGGGGCCAACTCTTTGAGCTGAGTCGATGGACACAATTGATTCAATCAGACCATTGATCGCAATATCAGCCTCCCTGCTGGTCATACCGCTGATCATGGTGTCTAGAAAATCGCCCAATCTAAGGGAGATGTGGACCCTTGCCGGGGCAGGCCTCAAATTCCTGACCATTGTCTCCATGCTGCCGCTTGTCCTGGCCGGGACCCGGATCGAGTGTACTTTGGTCGAGGTTTTACCCGGTTATGGCTTAGAGCTGCGGGTGGATGCACTGGGGATGCTCTTCGCGCTGGTCTCCTCGTTTCTGTGGATCGTCACTTCTGTCTATTCCATCGGCTACATGCGCAGCCTTGACGAGCACGATCAGACCCGCTATTTCAGTTTCTTCGCCCTCTCCCTGTCGGCCACGGTCGGGGTCGCCTTCTCGGCAAATTTACTGACCCTCTACTTGTTTTATGAGATGCTCACGCTTTCCACCTATCCCCTCGTCACTCACCATCAGGACAGGGAAGCTCGCAGTGCCGGGCGCAAATACCTGTTATTCATTCTCGGTACCTCGATTGGCATGATCCTGCCAGCCATGCTCTATATCGCCCTCAAAACAGGCACGCTGGAGTTTGCCTCCCAGGGAATTGTGGAGGGCAGAATCAGTCCCCAGGCGACCACTCTGCTGGTGCTTCTCTTTGTGTTCGGCTTCGCCAAAGCGGCGGTCATGCCGTTTCATGCCTGGCTGCCGGCAGCCATGGTGGCACCCACTCCGGTGAGTGCGCTGCTGCATGCGGTGGCCGTGGTTAAGGTCGGGGTGTTTTCCATTGTCAGGATGATCACCGGAATTTTCGGCACGGGGTGGCTTGCTGAACTGCAGCTTTCCACCCTGGTGTGCACCCTCGCAGCCCTGACCATCATTATTTCTTCGCTGATCGCCCTCAGCCAGGACGGTTTGAAACGGCGGCTGGCGTTTTCCACCATCGGCCAGCTTTCCTATATTGTGCTCGGGGTTGCGCTGCTATCCAAAAGCGGCATGGTTGGCGGCATGCTGCACATTGGCATGCACGCCTTCGGCAAAATCACCCTGTTCTTCTGTGCCGGCGCGATTTTCGTGGCCACGGGCGTCACCAATGTCAGCCAGATGGTGGGGATTGGCCGGCGGCTGCCCCTGACCATGTCAGCCTTTTTCATCGGTGCGTTAAGTGTCATTGGCCTGCCTCCATGCGGCGGATTTATCAGCAAATGGCATCTGGTACTTGGCACGGTGGAGGCCAATCAGTATCTCATGCTTGGTGTTCTGCTGGTCAGTTCACTGCTCAATGCGGCCTATTTTCTGCCCATCGTCTATCGTGCCTTTTTCTGTACCCCGGCCGAGTCGATGTTCCCGGGTCCCGCTGCAGAAGCACCCGTCTGGTGTCTTGTTCCGCCTCTGCTGACGGCAGGGCTGTCAATAATCTTGTTTATCTACCCGCAGCCGTTTTTGCGCCTGGCGCGCCTGGCGATTCAGGCAATTTCAGGAGGATAGGATAGGATGGAAGAGCAACGGGAAAAGATGGTTCTCGAGCATACGCCGGTTCCCGGATACCGAAAAGCGTTCTATATCGTTATGGCTGTGGGCGTCATCTATCTTGCCCTGGTCTTTGCCCGGGTGTTTTTTTGAAGTATGCGGATCTGAGGAGGTACGGATGAAAAAAGAATTGACGGTATTTGATAATCCCAGAAACGTAAGATTGTTTCTCCTTTTTTTCTACGGGTGCCTTGTTCTCCTGCTGATCATCGATCCGTTCATCCACAAGCATGGTGAATTTCCCTGGGAAGATGCACCTGAATTCTTTGCCGCCTATGGATTTGTTTCCTGCGTTCTGCTGATTTTCATCGCCAAACTATTGCGCCGCTGGGTGAAGCGGGATGAGGATTATTATGAAAAACTTTAGCGCTTCTTAAGTCTTGTCGATGATGGTTCTGCCCGCACAGATAATCGGCTTGCCGCCGGCTCTGCTGCTGATTGGGGGGGCGATGTTGATCCCCCTGCTGAAGGGACGAGGGCAATCGTGGTTTATGCTGGCTGTGCCGGCAGCGGCATTATTCATCCTGCTCAGCACGCCCCAGGGCAGTTACTGGAGTTTCCAGGTGCTGGGCAATGAACTCATACTCAGCAGAATTGACCCCCTGAGCCGGGTCTTCGGCTACATCTTCTGTATCGTCACGCTGCTGGGGGTCATCTTCGCCCTCAAGGAGAATGATGATCTCCAGTACTGTGCCGCATTTGCCTACGCAGGCGGAGCCCTGGGCGTTACTTTTGCCGGTGATGTGTTTTCGCTCTACATCTTCTGGGAGGTAATGGCAGTTGCCTCCACCTTTCTGATCCTGGCCCGGCGCACCAGGGCCAGCCAGGCCGCCGGAATGCGCTACATACTGGTGCATATTGTCGGCGGTCTCTGCCTTCTGGCCGGCCTGATCCTCTATGTCGAGCGCAGCGGGACGACTGAATTCGCCTTCGTCGGTCTCACCACCATCGATTCTCTGCTGATTTTTTTGGGCATTGCGGTAAACGCCGCCATTCCACCCCTGCATCCCTGGCTGAGCGACGCCTACCCGGAGGCGACCGTGCCGGGTGCCGTATTCCTCAGCGCCTTTACCACCAAGAGCGCTGTCTATCTGATGGCCAGGATGTTTCCTGGCACCGAGCTGCTCATCTGGCTGGGGGCAGTGATGACCGCCATTCCGATATTCTATGCGGTATTGGAAAACGATATTCGCAGGGTGCTGGCTTACAGTCTTATCAACCAGGTTGGTTTTATGATGTGCGGTATTGGCATAGGAACTGCCCTGGCGATTAACGGAACGGTGGCCCATGCGTTCTGTCATATTCTCTACAAAGCCCTGTTGTTCATGGCTGCAGGATCGGTTCTGCATGTTACCGGGAAAATACGCTGCACCGACCTGGGCGGGCTCTACAAGACCATGCCCCTGACCTGTCTGTTCTGTGTGATAGGGGCGGCGTCCATCTCGGCCTTTCCACTGTTCAGCGGGTTCGTCAGTAAATCACTGATTATCAGTGCCGCTGCCCACAACAAGCTCGTCATCGTCTGGCTCATGCTGCAGTTTGCCTCGGCCGGGGTGTTTCATCATGCCGGCATCAAGGTCCCCTATTTCATGTTCTTCGGACACGATTCAGGAATACGGGCCCAGGAGCCTCCACCCAACATGCTGATCGGCATGGGCATTGC
>JARRLH010000284.1:0-7368 GCA_037387205.1 Desulfofustis sp. | reverse complement strand
CCCAGATCAAGCAAGGCGGACTGGGGAATTTCCAGTATAAATAAAATTTTCCTCCCAGGGAAAATAGTGGAATATTGCTCACATCGTAACTATCTTCACAGCACTTTTTGGCAAAATCATTTATGATGAGATGTTTACAGGTGCTTTTTATTAATAGCTGGGACCACTGGATATGAACCCAATTTGTATAGTAGATGATCAACCCCAGATCTGTTCCACCGTCTCGGGAATTCTGGCAGACGAAGGGTATAAGACCGTTGCCTTTCAGGATGCAGAAAGCTTCTGGCAGAGCCTCGATGCCCAGGAACCCTCTCTGGTCCTGCTGGATATATGGCTCCCGGGTGTTGACGGATTGGAACTTCTGAAGCGTTTACACGAACGCTTCCCAGCGCTGCCCGTCATCATGATGAGCGGCCATGCCGGGATCGAAACGGCAGTCACCGCCATAAAAGCCGGAGCCTTCGATTTCATGGAGAAACCGCTTCACCTTGAAGCTCTGCTCGAGAAAGTGGACTCTGCCATTACTCATCGACCGTCAAGAAACGGGGCCACGGCCCTGGTGGAAAGAGGACTGGACGACACAGAGCAGAAATCTTCCACCCCTGCCGGTACGGTAGATGTGGTCGTCTCTACCGACCCTCAGCGTACCATCGGTGAAAACGTTGTCCTTAATGGGGTGGGACTTCTAAGTGGCCGAAAAACGGGCATTATCCTGAGTCCTCTGGGAGTAAACGAAGGCATTGTCTTTCAAACCCTGGACGGTCAGACCATCCCCGGTCATATCACTTCGCTTGAAAACTTTTCTCAAACCGATCCAGGGAAAATGTTCTCTGCCAACTCAACCACCCTGGAAAACGGCAGGCAGCAGGTTCGCACAGTAGAACATCTTATGGCTGCCTTTTCCATCTACGGCATAACCAATGTACTCATAAAGGTGGATGACGAGATACCCAACATAGACGGCTCAGCCAAGGACTTTAGTGACCTCATAGCCAAGGTAGGGATTGTGGAACAGCAGGCACCTGCCAAGGTTGCCGTGATCAGGAAAAAAGTGGTGGTGGGCAAGGAAAAAAGCCATGAAAAGCACGTCTATGCGGAACCTTTCGAGGGTTTTGAAATAGCGATGCGTGTGGATTACCCTCAGCCCATAGGTGAACAGCTTTATACGTTCAACCCTGAAAAAGGATCTTTTGCCGAAGAAATAGCCCCCGCTCGATCATTCAATACTTTCGAGAATATCGAGATGGCCCAGAGACTCGGAAAAGTGGGCAGCGGGTATCTCAATTCCCATATCATCATGCATGAAGGCAAGGTCCTGAACACGGAGCTCCGCTATCCCGACGAATTCGTGCGCCACAAGATTTTGGACCTGATCGGAGACCTTAATCTACTCGGTTTCCCCATCAGAGGACGAATCGTCGCCAACATGACATCGCACGGCTACAATCAGGCCCTGGTAAAACGGTTGTACCAGTCGATCCAGCGCAGCACTGAAAAAAAGCAAAAATAATTCAAGCGGAACCGAGCGCACTCTGGCCGGGAGACAAGCGGATTCCCCTTGCGGGAGCAGCAGCACTGGTGGAGGTGATTTAGCCATTGGTAAGCCCAGGCGCTAATGCCGATTCAAAGTATACGCCCATCGCCACTTCGGACCCCCAAGTCGTTATTTACTGATTTAATACCCTGAATCTCCAGTAAGACCCTTTGACAATCATTTTTGGCAGCGGAGGACTCAACCAGTCCCGAAAGTGTGGCAACGCCGTTTGTCAGTTCCAGATTTATGATATCTCCCCCGCCGTTGACTTTCAAAATAGCGGCCTTCGCCTTGTATTTCAGCGCCAGGTCATAGAGTAATTCTGAGGCGGGTGGGCCGTCTTTGATCGCGTCTTCAGCTACTGCGCAGGCGATAGTTTCGACACACTTTTCCATTGTCTGCACCCGGGTATTGAGGACTAAATCATACAGGTCACTGTCAGACGAATTGGCGTCAAAATAGGTATTTAAGTATCCAGACGAGTCTCGATCTCTTTGCCGCAGCATCCGCTTGGCGTCATCATCTTTATAGCCTCTTTGCTCCATTAATCGCTGCACTCTCAACCCATAAGGAGCAATGATCCTTACATGCAAAACCCCCGGTATATCCTTTAATATTACCTGCCCCCCACGTCCGACGATCACTACATTTTTTCGGGTTGCAAGCTCGTATACAGCAGCTTTAATGTAATTGGCGAACAACTCTTTCTGTATGGTGAGGGTTTGCCAGATAGAAGGCTTTTTCTCATCAAGCCTGTCAATCTCGGATGTCGAGAAGCCAAGCCTCGAGAGAATCTCACTTATTTGAACTTTTTCTATGAAATCGTAGCCAAGCGTGCGGGCCGTTTCCCTGGCTATCTCATCGCCCAAACTTCCTGCCTGCCGGGAAATAGTAATAATAGCCATACTCTCGTCCTCCTCTGTAGATCTTGTCTGCACCGCCTGATCAACTACCTGGAACTTTTAAGATTATGAAAAAGCCAGGCAATTAATCTAAGCAATCTCCTGCACCCCATACCACAAGCATAAGCACTAAGCCTAACAATTGAAGGTTTGCCTATCGAGGATAGTTGGGGCTCGCCCTGCTCGCCCATCTTGGCTTACTCGCAAACTTACTTATCGGCAGGATATTCGGAAGATGATTGACTAGCTTTTCGAGAGTTTCAGCAAACGGCCGCCGCTCTTGTCCTCCAGAACCCATATTGCCCCCTCCGGGTCCTGCTCCACCTCACGGTTTCTCTTGCCCATCGAGAAGCGTTCGACTTCTTCGGCGCTGTCGCCCTCAATCTTGATGCGCAGCAGCGACTTCGAGGCCAGTCCGCCGATGAATGCCTGGCCGCGCCACTCTGGAAACACCGTCCCGCTGTAGATGATCAGACCCGATGGTGCGACGGTGGGCACCCAGTAGATTTCTGGAGCATTAAGGTCGGGACGGGTGTCGTGATCGGGTATATCGGTGCCCGAATACTGGTCCCCCCAGGAAACGAGGGGCCAGCCGTAATTATCTCCAGGAACGATAAGATTGAACTCGTCCCCATGTCGCGGTCCCATTTCGTGGGTCCATAGACGCCCGTCCCTAATCTTGCCGAGATTCTGGGTCATGTCCTGGGACGGTTTATGTTTCTGCCGCTCACCGGAGGTGATAAACAGTTTGTGGTCGGGACTGAAGGCAAGGCGATGCGAGTAGTGGCCGCTGCCGGTAGTTTTGGGGTGCTGACGCCAGATAACCTTGAGGTCATTCAGCGCCGGCCTGGAAGGATCGTGGTCGAAGCGTGCCATGGCCACCGCCGCTCCCTTTTTGCCGTTGCGGCCTTGCTCGGCATAGGAGAGGTAGACAGTGGAATTACTCTCATATTCTGGGTGGAGTATAATATCACCCAGCCCTCCCTGCCCCCCGTAGGCCACCTCCGGTACCCCGGCCACCGCGGTTTTTGATTTACCGTCGGCGCTGACCAGCAATAGAGTACCTGATTTCTCGGTAACCAGCAGATCGCCGCCGGGCAGAAAAGTCATGGCCCAGGGCTCATCAAACACCGCGAATTCTTCGACCTGTAGAACTGAGCCGGCAGAACCGGTAACCGGGACTGCTGCAGCCAGCGCCATGGAAGAGAGGGGTCCGGCCCCAAGGACTTGTGATAAGATTACGAATATTTTCATATATTTTTGCATTTAATTCTCCTGCTGCAATGAAGATGAGGTCCCGCCGGGGGTCCGCCTTCGTTGGTAGATTATTCTTAATTATTCACGATGGCAGGAGAAAGCCAGCTCGATTGTCACCCTGGCTGGAAATGACAGGAGAGGCTGTCGACGCCTGAGGCAGCCAACCGGAAGACAGGGGGTAGGAAGGATCTCGTAATTGCGCAACGCAGCGCTTGCCGCCGATGGGGGTGGGGAATCACACAGAAAACAGCTTTCTCATCTCTATGAGCTGCATCGACAGGCAGACTCCGATGACCCGCTCGTGGGCGGCGATATGGGTACTGCCAACCGCCACCTGCCACACACCGTCGCGATAGACCCCGCCGATCAGCAGCTTGCCTTGATAGGAGGGATCGAGTTTGGCGAGCGGTCTTTTGGTGATGGGAGAACCGGGCGCCGCTACCAGTTCCACCACCTCGGCATCGAAGCCGTGCAGGTGGGCGGCGGAGAGCAGTTCGCTGCGGCGGATATGCTTCATGATTTCACCGGCCGCCATCCTTTTTTTATTCAGGGCGATATCGAGCCCGATAGTGGCCGCCAGCACCTGGTAATCCTCTTAGCTGACTACGTCAATGGTTTTTTCGGTTACGTTGTCGTTGCCGTTGTTGTTGCCGCCCGACATCATATTTTTGGCCAGCAGCGAACTCATGATATTGGTTTCGTTGCTGCCGGTGGTGGTAATGAAGGTGTCGATATCCTGGACGCCCGCCAGGTTGAGGACCTCGGCCTTGGAGCCGTCACCGTGCAGCACCTGCACATGGGTCAGCAGGCCGGCAAGTTCCCGGGCCCG
This sequence comes from Desulfofustis sp., assembly GCA_037387205.1. Taxonomy (GTDB): domain Bacteria; phylum Desulfobacterota; class Desulfobulbia; order Desulfobulbales; family Desulfocapsaceae; genus JABDQA01. The sequence continues at coordinate 2,846 of JARRLH010000284.1, read as the reverse complement.
TTCTCCATCCCGTTCGATCAGGGTGATCTCGACCGATTTTTTCAACAGTTCGGCCACCCGGCAGCCAATCCGGCCGCCGCCGACAATCAACACCCGCTGCCGCAGTCCCTCTGGAACACCGGCGATTTTCATCATCTCGGGCAAATGTTCGCTGTCGGTCATCACTACGATCTGGTCGTGGGGCAGAATCTCGAACTCGCCATCGGGGATAATGGTGGTGATGCCCCTGGCAACTGCCACCACCCGAAAGGCAAAGCTTGAATATTTGAGGGAAATATCTTTGAGCTTCTGATCGGCAAACTGGGAGTCATGGGTAATCCTGGCGGCCAGCAGCTGAATTTTCTGATCGGCACTTTCAATCACCTCGTTGCCGTGGCGCAGCTTGATCAGCCTGGTTATCTCCTGGGCTACCATTTCCTCGGGATGGATCAGCAGGTCGATCTTCAGGTCCTCGCCGCCGAGCAGCGATCCCGGCAGTCCGAACTGCAGAGAATGAACCCTGACTATCTTGTAAGGGATGCCGAACTTGTCGGCTATCTGGGCGGCCATCATGTTGACCGCGTCGTTGTCGGTGACGCAGATGACGCAGGCCATGGAAGCGGCGTCCGCTTCCCGCCAGCATTTTATGTCCATCGCCTCGCCGCGGATCAGCCGGACATCAAGCGTTTCATCACCGTACCGGTAGCGTTCCGGGTTGGGTTCGACGGCGGTTACCGCATACTCCTCATGCTGCAGCCGCTTGGCCAGGTAGTAACCCACCCCGCCGAGCCCGAGGATAAGAATTTTCTCTTTTTTCTTCAACCGCTTGAACATCTTCAGACCTGTCTTAACACGAGAGAAAAGCGCGGGAGCCGGCGGTTCAGTCGTCGAAGGTCTGGAGGACCTTTTTGACCGCAGTGCCGTCAGCGTTGCCGGCAAAGTGGGCCATGATCGGTTTCATGGCCTGCATCTTGTTGTTGAACTCACTGAAATCGATATTTTCGGTAATCCACCTTCTAATTTCTTCCTCGCTAGCCTGTCTGGGCAGATACTCTTCCAGGACTTCTATAAAACCCGAGTCCTGGGCCCCGGAAACGGCCAGCAGATCCTTCTCGGATTTTATCAGCTTCCTGATGATGCCCGTCACCTGTTGATCGCTCAGCTCCTTTTCGGGCTGGCGCTGAAACTCGCCGATAAGCACTCTGACCGCATCGGTCCTGACCCGATCCTTGTTTTTCATCGCCGTCTTCAGCTCAGCGGATATCTGTTCCTGCAGGCTCATGTCGATTCCCCAAAAATCATATTGTTCTGCACCCTTCGGGTTCAGATACGTTTACCTCTCCAAGGAGTATAAGAGTTCGACTGCATTCGACTCCATGGAATTTCTGCTCTCCACTGAGAAGCCCTTGCCGAACTCATAACGTACCCTGAAGGAGCCGGCGTTCTTAAATAAATTGTAATCATAGCTCACCGAGAGTTGCTCGGAAAGATTTTTACCGACAACCAGCGAGGTGTCCTGACTCTCTATCCTGCCCTCGACCCGGATATCGTCAACGGGCAGCATGGAACTGACATCACTGAGCAGCCTCGTGCCTTTACCCAGACCGAGGGCCTGGGCTGCCGCACTGACCAGCCCGGTACTCTCGTCGCCGTCCCTGCTCAAAGGTTTATCGAGGAGAATATAGGCCAGTATCTCGTTATCTTCCATGGATGGTACCGCAAAGAGTTCCATCTCGAAATAGGCGGCGCTGCCGGTAACGTAGACCCCCACTTCCACGCCTTCGGAACCAAAACCCGCTTCTTCCACCTTTTTTGAGGCCTTGATATCAAGGCCCGGATTATCCACCGGGCCTCCATTGAAGGACAGCCGCCCCCTGGCTATGGTCAACGGGCTGCCGTAAATGGCGAAACTGCCATCGGCGATATCCAGGAAACCTCGACCAACGGTGATGTTGCTGGGATTGCTGGCAACATTCAACTGCCCCTCGAGCCTGCCGGCCAGACCATGCCCTTTAACCTGGACATCCTCGCCAAGAGCCACGTCTATATCGTAGTGAAACGGCCAGGAAGACGATTGCGCAGCTGCGTCGACGAAGACGACGTCGCTTGATTCGGAGGCCGAGCGATCGATTTTTTCGACTTCTATCAGGGCCTGCGAGACGGCCACCCTGCCCACCAGAGAGCCACCTGCCGGCCCAATCTTCAACATCAGATCCGGATCGGCGGTGAGCGTTATCGCCCGGCGCTTGAGCAACTCGGCGTCCACCCCGGAAACGGCAAGGCTGCCCTGCCAGGGTTCAGCGCCAAAATCGAACAGCCCCGCGGCCCCGATTGTGCCGCTGCCGGACCTGCCGTTCAGGTCGAACACCAGCCGGCCGCCCTCAAAGCCCATGGTACCGGCCACCTCGGATAAGTGTGCGCCCAGCATGGGTATCCTCAGTTCGCCATCCTGGAGCAGGACATCTCCTGCAACCTGGGGGGCTCCAAGCGTGCCGTCAAGATTGAGAGTGGCGGAAAGGCTGCCCTCGGGCAGCAGAAAATCCGAAGTGACGACACTGAGAATATCAAGATCTTTAATATCGGCCTCGACAGTTCCCTGCAGCGGCACCCCTGCGAAACCCTCAGCAGCTCCAATTCCGCCCAGCAGGGTGAAAGTCCCGTCAAGCCGGCTGTCATCAATGAAGCGCGTGTGAAAATTTGTCTTCAGGTCCTCATCCTGAATGATGAGGGACAACCGGGTGTCGTACCATTTGAACTGTTCATAGTAAGGGTTGGCCCCCAGATCCACTTCCAGTTCAGGCAGCCTGACGCTGCCGGAACCTGAAACTATGGTTTTGTCGAGGCCCGCCGCCTGGAAGTTGGCGGAG
>JARRLH010000283.1:0-4267 GCA_037387205.1 Desulfofustis sp. | reverse complement strand
AGGCGAAACTGTCATTTATCCAGCCCGATGCCTCCAACTGCGGCGGTATTACCGGCTGGCTCAAAGTGGCGAAGCTTGCCGACCACTACAATATCCCTGTCTGCTCCCACGGCATGCAGGAACTGCATGTCAGCCTGCTCGCCTCGCAAGCGCGCAGCGGCTGGCTTGAGGTGCACAGTTTTCCTATTGATGAATACACCAGGCGGCCGCTGGTGGTCGAAGACCGGATGGCGGTGGCTCCGAATCAGCCGGGCATCGGCGTGGAGTTTGACTACACCAAGCTGAGCCCCCACAGGATAGACCCATAGCCAAAGGCTGCCGCAGGGCTGGTCATCAGCAACAGCCCAGAGGATTCTCTATCCAGTTCCTATGGTATCGAAGTCTGGTCTGCCATCGAGCCCGAGCTCATCATGAGATAGACCTGCGCCGTCGCTGACAGCTCATTTTCAGCTAAACCGTGCCGAGCCTTGCGGTCGGGCAGCCTTCGCCAATTACACCGTCCTGAGTCGAGACCAGTCAGACTGCCTTCAGGGTGAGCTTTTTCGCTAAGGTTTTGTGCACGGGACAGGTCTGGGCTGCAGCTAATAATTTCTGTTTTTCAGAACCGGATAGAGAACCCGAGATGTCGATCGAATAATTAACAATGACTTCGTCGGACCTGGATCTGTCAAGTGACACTCTGGTTTCTACCTGCGCAACAGGTATACCATAATTGTTGGCACACATGCTGAGCCACATATTCAGGCACGTGGCCAGGGCAGCCTCCAGCAAATCATGGGGCCGGAAGCCATTGTTGCCGCCTCCCTTGTCTTCCGTGGTGTCCGCCACACCATGGTGGAGCCCGTCAGTGAAAAAAACCTGATAATTTTGGGCCCGGCTCTTTGCTGTTATCATTTCCCAAGACCTAACGATGATTCTTGTTTTTGTTGATTATTGTACCAGATTTGGCAGCCACAGGACTAACCCGGGGAAGACGACAAAAATTATCAGCCCTACCGTTTCGACCAGCGCAAAAGGAATGGCGCCGCGAATGATATCCATGAGTGAAACAGAGGGCGGAGACACCCCTTTTATGACGAAGAGATTCAGGCCAACAGGAGGTGTTTCCGTGCCGATTTCGCAGGCAATAGCCATTACGATGCCGAACCAGAGGCTCGAGTACCCCATCTGCAGTACGATCGGCAGCAGGATGGGTGTGCTGATCAAAATTACCGACACCACATCCATGAACATGCCCATGATATACAGCAGGGCAAAGATACAGAGCAGGATGACCCAGTTGGGCATATCCAGGGTTGCCACATAGGAAGCCAGTTCCTGCGGTACCTGGAGACGGGTGAGTACGTACCCGAACAGCAGCGCCGAGGCAAAGATCAACATGATCATGGTGCTGGTGTTTATTGTCGATCTCAGTATGTTTCTAAAAGTTTTCCAATCGAGTTTCTTCTTGAAGTAGGAAAGGATAAGTGCACCGACACAACCGACAGCAGCGGCTTCTGTCGGGGTGGCAATCCCCTTGTAAATACTGCCGAGCACCAGAATAATGAGCAGCAACACCGGCCAGATCTGAATCAGGGCGTCAAATTTCATTTTCCAGCTTACGTCCTCCGTGCTGCGTGGAGCAAGTTCCGGCCTGACCACACCAATTATGAAGATATAGCCCATCATCAGGCCGGCCAGCACGATTCCAGGTATTATCCCGGCAATAAATAATTTGCCTACCGATTCATCGCCTACAACACCGTACAGGATAAGAGCGACACTCGGTGGAATGAGCAGGGCCAGGCCACCAGAGGCGGCGACGCAGCCGGTGGCCAGAGATTTATTGTAGCCGCGTTTCAGCATTTCAGGGATGGCAAAGCTGCCGATGGTTGCAGCCCCGGCGACGCTCACCCCGCACAGGGCGCTGAAAATGGCGCAGGCGGCAACACTGGCCATGCCCATGGAGCCCGGCAGCCGGTTGCACCACCGGTTGGTTGCCGTAAAAATGTTTGAGCCTATGCCGGAATGGAAAATTATTTCTCCCATAAGGATAAAGAGCGGAACCGCGACCAGGGGAAAAACGGTAAGCCTGTCATAAATAACTCCCGGTACGGCCCCAAGCCCTCTCACACCTTGAACAAGCAGAATACCGGCAACACTGGACATGCCCAGGGCGCCGAAAACCGGCATTCCCAGAAAGAGCAGCAGTAAAAAACCGCTTATTACGATGAGGGTGATAGTGACAGAATCCACGTTACTCCTTTTGCTTACGGGTTATCCGAACTGATCGGCGGCCATATCAGCCTGACGATGCGAACCAGAACCTGGAGTGTGAGTATGAGAGAGCCGATCGGGATGATGGCATAGGGAATCCACAGGGGTACATTGAGCAGGGAACTCGAGTGATATCCCCCAGCAAAAGCCATTAACGACGATTTAGCTCCCTCCCAGACGAGAATCAGGCAAAATACAAGGACAATGGCTGAGGTGCTGATATCGAGCACGTGTCTGACTTTTTCCGGCATGAGATTCACCACGGAGTGCATCTTCACATGCCGGTCATTCTGCATCACCCAGCCGGCAGCCATGAAGGCACCGAACAAGTGCAGATACTCGCTGAGTTCGACCGAATAGAGCGTGGGTTTGTTCAGAAGGTAGCGGGCAATCACTTCATTAAAGACGAGAATCAAAAGCAGCACCAGGCAGATCTCGGCCAGGACCGCACCAAGACGGCTGATGCGCTCGAAGCAGTTGAATAACGGATGCAGAAAATTCTTCATGTCGCTGGGAATATCGTTGTGCAGACACCGCGATGCAGAGGATAAACGGCTCTCGGCATGCAGAAAAATACTATCCTTTGAGCCTTTTGCAAAACTAAGATTTTCGTTCAAAATCAAGGCATGCAAGAAATTTTACCACCGGCATATGATTGATATCCCGAGGCAAAAATTTTGAGCATAACCAAGAGCTTAGGCGAAAAGATGGTTTTGCAAATGGCTCCTTTATCTGTGTTACGATGCCGGGAAGAAGGCCGGATACCGGGAGTATCGCCCCGCTATCCGGCCGCTTTCAACATCTCAAGAGAAGATAGTGCGAATCATTTGTTCTGGGCGATGAAATCGAGGTATTTTTTCCCGTCCGGCACTTTGGTCAACCACCACTCATGCACGGGGATCATTACCTCTTTGAATTTAGCCAGCTCTTCCGGACTGGAAATATGAACGTTGACGCCTTTTTCTTTATACTGATTGACGGCATCTGCCATGAATTCCTCCAGCATCATCAGCTGCTGCTGGTCGCGCTTTTTACCGCCTTCAATCATTACTTCCTGAACATCTTTCGGCAGACTTTCCCACTTGCTTTTGTTAATCGCTAAAACACAAGTAAAATAGGCCATGTTGGTGACCGCCAGGTTGTCCACCACCTCGTATAATTTGCGCCCAAGTCCGGTAATCAGGGGGCGGGTGGTACCGTTGATGGTGCCGCGCTGCAAAGCCAGGTACAGTTCACCAGAGCTCATTGTAGTCGGGCTTCCCTCCATCAATTCTACCGCTTTACTTGCCGTGCTGCCCGATACGGCCCACTTCTGACCTTTGAAGTCGGCGGGCAATTTCACCTCAAAGCCCTTGGAATAAATCTGATACGGGCCGCCGGCTGCGGTTCCCAGCACTTTCACGTTATGCTCTTCGAATTTCTGATTGATGCCCAGGTCCCAGAGGCCGGCATCGAGACTTTTCTGCATGCTGGCCGGGGTCTCCCACAAAAAAGGCAAATTACTGATTCCAGTATTGGGTATGATCCCGGTCAGATAAAGATCATTGGGGGCGGCCATGTCGATATCGCCTCGTTCCAGGGCGGCGAATTCCTCCTTGCCTTTGTAAAGCTGCCCGGAATGGAAAAATTTAAACTTCACTTTCCCGCCGGTTTCTTTTTCCACATAGGTAATGAAATCCTGCAGCGGCTGTACCAGATAAGGATACGAAGTGGGCATATAGGTCGAAAAAACGATTTCAATCGGCTTGTCCTGGGCTGTCACAGTTTGTCCCAGACATACCAGTGCAACGGTAAGAATTGATAAGCTCATCAGGCGCATCATTTTCATAACGAATCTCCTCCCGGGTTTGAAGTTTGACTGCGTAGGTTACTTAGTTGCCCGCACTTTCATAAGAGCGAATTCACTGTTGTTTGACTATCCCTGTGTCACTGCGCTCATGCGAAGTAAGCAGAGGTAAAACATCTTCTGTCAGAACACCCCTGTGCCACTGGAGGTATGTAGATTAACCAT
>JARRLH010000282.1:0-4269 GCA_037387205.1 Desulfofustis sp. | reverse complement strand
CGAGCAAGCTGAATCGCATCCAGAAGGCACTGCTCTTCAAAAGGCTTTCGGAGATAAGCGACGCCTCCCACTCTCATCGCCTCATCTTCCATCCTGGGCCTGTCGTGGCCTGTAATAAACACCACGGGAATCAGACTTTGGGACTTGATGAGTTGTTTCTGCAGGTCGAACCCACTCATTCCCGGGAGATGGATATCGAGGATAAGACAGCCCGGACTCCCCCTGAAGCTTGAATGGAGAAAATCCTCAGCAGATTCGAATGTGACCACAGGATATCCACAGGCCTCCATCAGCAGCTTCAACGAGGCACGGACGGATCCATCGTCGTCCACTACAAACACCGTGAATTTTTCTTCTGCCATGATGATCTTGCCTCTCTTTGAGAACGCCGACTAAACCAGAAGATACACAAAGGTGATATACCGAACCCCAACGTTGCAACTAAGGGGTGAACTTCAGCGATAGAAGCCTCCATCATAGGATGGTTTTATTCCTACACAGGATGAAATCAAAAATCAATTGTACTTGGGGGAAATCATATTGTACTTTGGGACAATAGATGTTGTACTTTGGTGAGGGGGCGCTAGTGGTCTGAAGGGTGGGTCTTCAACTGCTCGGCAAAACGTACCAAATCTGCCAGGGATCCGGCATTCATTTTCTCCATGACCTGGGCCCGGTGGGCTTTGATTGTCCTTTCGGTCGTTCCAAGCTCGTAAGCAATCTCCTTATTTGCCATCCCGGTTACGAGGAGGGAGAAAACTTCATATTCCCGGGATGTCAGAGCCTTGAGACGCAGGTGAAGTTTCGCTGATTCGTCCGCTTTCAATTTTCTCTCCCTTTGCCGCGCAACAGCCCTGTTGATGGCATCGAGCAGATCCTGTTCTTCAAAGGGCTTTTGGAGAAAGTCAACGGCCCCTGCCTTCATGGCGCGGACGCTCATCGGAACCGTGCCGTGGCCGGTAATGAAAATAACAGGCAGCGGTGTTTTTGCCGAGACCAGTTTTTGCTGAAGATCGAGCCCGCTCATCCCGGGCATCCTCACATCGAGCACAAGGCAGTCGAGATCTTCCTGCAGATTTGCCTTGAGGAAGGCCTGTGCCGAGCCGAATGTTTTGACATTGAATCCCACCGATTTCAGCAACAGTTCCGTTGAGTCCCGAACCGAAGGGTCGTCGTCGACAACATATATGGTTGGGTTCAATTCAGTCATCAGTCACCTTTTGCTGATCGCAGTGCTGCCCGTTATTCCCTGTCGGCAGTGTAAAACCGAAGGTCGCTCCTATGTCAGGATTATTCTCACCCCAGATCCTACCCCCATGATCATGGATAATCCTCTGGCTGATGGCAAGACCCATCCCCATCCCCTTGGGCTTGGTAGAGAAAAAAGACTCAAACAGCTTGGCCCTTTGAGCCTCGTCAATTCCCGCGCCATGGTCCCTTACCGAGACCTGCACGTCTCGATCCTCTTTGTTTTCAGTCTTGATCACGAGCTTGCGTTTATCCGGCTCCACTTTATTCATCGCATCCACCGCATTCAGTATCAGGTTAAGGAGGACCTGCTGCAATTGAACCCGGTCACCCATCACCACGGGCAGCGCCGGGGCAAGCACTGTTTCGATTGTCAACCCTTCGATAACCGCATCACTGCGAATAAAAGCAAGGACTTCCCGGATGGCCTGGTTCACCTGTACCGGGTGATAACGGGGTTCCTTTTTTCTCAATAATTCCCGAATACTGCTTATCACCTCAGCGGCGCGTCTGTCGTCCCGGGCGATCCCTTCAAGAGCGTCTCTCGCCTTACTCAAATCAGGTTCGCTTTGCGAAAGAAACCGCTGCGCAGCATTGGCGTAATTGCGGATCGCAGCCAGGGGTTGATTGATTTGATGGGCGATAGAGCTGGTGAGTTCTCCCAGTGCCGCCGCCCGGGTGACATGAGCGAGCTCATTGCGCTGTTGTTGCACCTCGAATTCCGCTTTCTTTCGCTCGCTAATATCACGGTTGCCGGCGCGAAAACCTTGCAGAGATCCCTGGCGGTCTATCACCGGCTGGCAGTTGTGTTCAATCCAGCGGATCTCTCCATCCCGTGTTTGAATCCGAAATTGTATCTCGCGTGGTTTTGGCTCCTGACGGGAATCATGATAATGCCTGTCCCATACCTCACGATCCTCCGGTACGATGATTTCTTTGAAAAGAGGCGGGTTGGCAATGAAATCCTGTATCTTGTAGCCGCTGATACGCTCACAGGAGGGGGAGATGTATTCGAGCGAATCGTCGAGGTTTGCCCAGTACTCCCAGTCATAGGTAAAATCGGCTACCGTGCGATATTTTTCCTCGGCTCGGCGGCGCTGTGCCCGCTGCCACAGCAAAAAAGAAATCAGCACGCTTTGGAGCAAAATGAGAAAAAGGGCGGCAACGATATACCCGCGGTAGAGCTCCCAGAAAGAATAGGTTTTAAACCGCACGATGCTGCCGGGGGGCAGTTTATCCTCGCTGATGCCCCAGCGTTTGAGCTGGCGCCAATCAAACATCAATTGATTGAGCGTTCGCTCCGGGATCATATCCTTCGGGGATTCACCCCTGAAGATACGCAGGGCAATCTCGGCACATCGTTTCCCTTGTACCTCGGCGCTAAGCAAATTGCCCCCCACGATCCCATATCCTAAATACGTGTCAAGAACGCCGAATACCGGTACGCTGGCGTGTTTGGAAAGTATGGACAATATCTTTCGGGGAACAAAGCTTTTCCCTTCAGCATCCCGGGAGAAAACCAGGTAGAGAAGGGCCGATTGCTCCGGCAACTGTGCCGCTTTTTTGATAAGATCCTTGGCAGAAATGTCTGTCAAATAACGGATTGCAAACCGTTTCGTATCCTCCCGCAAAGATGCTTGCGCTAATTTCAGCGCTTCGTGGTCGCTCGGCGAGGTACCCGCTACAACAAAAATATGGCGCGTCTGGGGCAGAATCTCTCCGATCAGTTCAACGTTAGCCCTGATATCCACTCCCCAGAGCAAAGAGGTCATGTTAGGCTTTAACAAATCTTTCTGAAGGGTTTTGGGTTCAGCCGTGATAAGCACGGTCGGAATTTCAGGAAACACCTTCTCGCCAAAATCAAGCAGCATGTCCACAGCTTCATCGTCGACGCCAATAATCAGATCCATTTTTGGATGTGAGTATTTGTGTCGGTACAAATCGATAAGTTTGTGGCGATATTTATCATCGGCGTATCTGATCCGATCCGTGTGCTCGACATTTATTTCGATTGAGAAGTCTGATTGAAATGCCAGTGTATTTCGGAAGCTCTCATCAATAAGCTCATCCCACGGTAGACCCTCATGGTAAGAATACAGCACCAAAATGCGCTTGGTTTCTGACTGTTCGGTTTGCAAACCATAGATTGAGCCTGACCTCAAGAGAAGTAATGCGACGATAGTTGCAGCAACTATGTTAAGTACGGATAAGGCTTTCATTTGCAGTACATTCGTACTTCAGAAACAATAACAGTGGAATAAACAGAAATACTCTGCGATATGCTGATGTCAACCGGAAATCAATATCCGTAAACCCTGCAAAACGAAAACAAAAACAAATACAAATACACCTTGCCAATAAGGCAAAAGCATGCAGTGCTTTATATGTTAAACTTGCAATCCCACTGCGGCGGGATTTGTCCGGCAAGAATCAGGTAAAGAATATAGACACATAATAGCGATCAAAATTGACGGATTAAAACGATCCCCCTTGTTTTAAATTCAAAAATATTCGCACTTTATCCGTTTGCAGAGACCCCACATATTATAGAGACCTCACATACCATAATTTCAGAAAAGAAACAAATTGTTGAGGTATTAAGGATACCTGTCCATAGGTCGAGAAATAGAGGTCACGCTTTTCATTTTTTCTATTTTTACAAAATCAGCCCTTTCCTTGCGAAATCGCACATCGCCTCTGACAAACGTGACACTGAACTTTCTGATCTTCTAAAGACCTTGATAGTAACGCTCTGAACATGGACCGTTTCCTTGAGCCATTTATGCACTTGCCTAATTTGCGCATAGCGGACTATTTTATAGTTCTCCAACAAACATAACAAATATGGTTCGGTCTGAAACTAGATATAGCGTGCCTGAACCTGGAAATTGGAGAGATGGAAAATTTGTTAGATTTGCGGGCGTAATGTGAAATTGGTGGTATTTGTGGATTGGATTAAATAAGCTGAAATTAAATTAATTCAACTTGAGATATCAGGTCAGAAAACCAAATATCAGCCGA
>JARRLH010000281.1:0-4274 GCA_037387205.1 Desulfofustis sp. | reverse complement strand
ATCTGGCAGCAATAGCAGCCGTTGCAGATGGATAAGTCGATGTAAAAGGCTTTCATGATCAGGACTCCTTTTTGATAACCCAGGCGTCAAAGCGTAAGCCACCGGCCGGTTCGTATTTTCTGGCAAAGGCCTCGGGATGTTTTCGTCTCCAGTTCTCCATTTCCTCTCCGGACAGTCGCTCGATCTGTACCAGATAACCGCTGGTTGCCTGGCCAACGCAGTTCTCCGAGATGGTGCCGTCCGGGGAAATGGTATTGATGGCCCCGCCCCGATCGATTTCACCTATCTTAATGGCATCGGCCCGGGCCCCATGATCAATATAGACAACACCGGGACGCAGGCGCTCCGTGACATAAGCTCCGGCAAGCACTATTCCGCGATCGTTGAAAATCTTGACGATGTCGCCATGCTTGATTCCTCTTTGTTCGGCTTCGGAGGGGTGCATCCACACAGGCTCGTATTTGTAACCGTCCTTGCCGGTGATTTTGCAGGTGGCCACCTCTCTGGTCCAGGTGATGTCGTCACATTGGGAATGTACCCGCCAGCGGCCGTGATTGGACATCAGCAGCAGCGGGTAAGATTTGGCCCGGCTGCTCGACAGCCGTTCGTCGTGCATACCGCTTCTCTCGATCCATTTGGGGTAGGGAGGCCGCTCCTTGTCGTCGGGAAAGCGCACGGCCAGATCTTCGGAGTAGAATTCGAGCTTGCCGCTCTTGGTCCCCAGCGGATGGTTCTCGGGGTCCTCATAGAACTGCCTGAAACCGGGAGGATCCTCCTTCCAGTCTGCAGCGGTATTGTACATCCAGTATTTCTTCTTCTGCAGTTCCTGCCAACTGATCAGATCCTCTCCTCCCATATGACGCCAGATTCGTTCCTGCAGCTGCTTGGTTGACAATCCCTCGGTGAGCTGTTCCTTGAGTCCCACCCGTTCCGCCACTTCGGCGACGATTTCAAAGTCACTCTTCGATTCGCCGATGGGTTCGATGGCCTTATCCTGCAGCATGATGTTGGGCTGCGGGGTGCCCTGGCGGACGTTGGTGACGATGTCGTCAACCTCCATCAGGGTGTTGGCCGGCAGAATGATATCGGCATAGAGGCAGTCGTTCTCAAGCCAGGGATGCTGAGCCACGATGGTCTCGATCTTGGGATTCTGTAAAGCCACTTCGGTCTCGTTGCCCCCATTCCAACAGGTGATGCGGCACGGTGAGTCGGTCCAGATCATATGGATCTGGCTGCCGCCTTCTTCCTCTGGGATGGGGAAGGTGTATTCACTGAACTGGTCATGGACCAGCCCCTCGATGGCTCCGGTACCCCTGAAGGTGATCGGTTCGTCCGATTCGATAGCCTTGTGCACCAGACACTTGGGCAGGGCCTGCTTTTGCCAGGCGGAGATTGAAGACATAACAGGTATCGAAAGACGTTCCTCGAGATCCGGGTTCCAGACCCCGCCGGCAAGCTTTTCTTTCCTCGGCATGCCGAAGTAGGTCAATTGCAGCTGATGCACGCCAGGGCTGCCAAGCCCCTGCATGGCCAGAAGGATCACTTCCAGCCTGGCATTTTCATGGGAAAAGGGGCCGCGGATCAGACCGCCGCCGAAATAGTGGGCAATCGATGTCGTTTTAGCGGCGAACTCCCGGGCCAGGGCCTTTATCGTCCATTCGGGAATGCCGCACTTTTTGGCGGCCCAGGCGGGTGATTTCGGAATTGAGTCTTCCTCTCCCACCACGTAGGAAAAAAACTCATCGGTCCCGGTTGCGTGGGTGCGGAGATACTCCTTGTTATAAAGATCCTCCTCGAGCCAGACATGGATTATGGCAAGCTGCAGGGCTGCGTCGGTATTGGGCAGGATCGGAATCCATTTGTCGGCATGAATGGCTGCGCCATAATTGAGATCCGGACAGATATATATCTGTTTCATGCCGATTTCCGTCCAGAAATAGCACAATCTACTGGCGAATTGGCCGGTGAACCCCCAGGGAGTTGTTTCGGGATCACAGCCCCAGAACAGCATCATTTCCGTGTGTTCGGTGGCGTCGTTTACCGTATTGGCAGCCGGCCACATATTTCCTTGAACTCCCTGTCCCCACACATGTTTTGCTCCCCAGTACCAGCCCTCCCAGCTGTCCGGGTTGCGTACTTGGAGGGTGAAGCCCCCCATGTGGTCGAGGAGGTTGCCCGGATGCCCGTGGGGGGTATTGATCGATTTGCATTCGCCGTGACCGTCGCCCTGCATCAGAATGGCATGGACCCCATAGGTTTTATGGATCCGTTTGATTTCGGAGGCGATGAGAGAACTGGCTTCATCCCAGGAAACTCGCACATATTTACTTGTTCCGCGGTTCTGGGCGTTTCTTTCCCCCTCGGGATCCCAGTCAACTCGCTTAAGCGGGTAGGCGATCCGGTTGGCGGAATAGACCCTCTTTTTGTAGGCCAGTGAAAAAGGACCGGGCAGGGATTTCCAGGGTGGTTCGATCGATTTGCCGTTTTTGGACATCCGCCATTGCCGGACCTCTTCTTTTTTGTACTTCCAGCCATAGCGCAATGGGCGTATGCGGACAATCCTGCCGTCTTTCACATCCACCATGCCTTCGGCACCGCCCCCGAAAAAGCCGCCCAGCCCGAGGCTCCTCAAGACTGTGTTGTCTTTGAGCTTCACATCTGCCATTGTCTTCTGCCTCTGTTTTGTTCTCCTATTTATATGGAAGGCAGCGCAACCTTCCCATGGCGAAACCCGTCTGCCGAAATCAATTCTATGCAGAGGGTCATTCCAATAAGCATGCCATCGTTGAATTCAGCCTCTCTGATGGACTGAAAAATAGTAAATAATCAAGATGTTGGGCGTGGTAACCTGGGCAGGAGTAAATTGGGGGCCGAACTGTTGGGCCCACTATAGTGGAGACAGGTCCGATATTTTGGAGAAAATGGTGAGAAAAGGGGGCGAAGCAAAAAATTCAGCCTACTCAAGAATGGAGCAGCTCGGATATCTTGGCGGCGGTTTCTCTTAACGGACGGTCAGCTGACTTCAGAAAAGCGTCGGTCAGCCGTGAGGCGGGCCCGGCAATGACCACCGCTGCTTTCGGGGACCCATCGGTAAGCAGTATCGGTACGGCCATTGCGTAGATATCCGTATATCGTTCTCCACGGTCGTAGGCTACGCCGGTCGCTTTGATCTGTTTCAGAAGCTCCCGGTATTCCTGCTTGGAGACAATTGTGCGCGGGTTGAACCGTTTAAACTCCCCCTGCAGACAGGTTTCCCTGAAATCGGATGAGCTGTGCGCCAAAATTGCTTTGGCGCCTGCCGCGACGTTGATCGGCACGACTTCTCCCTGCTGAAAGTTAAATCTGAGGTGACTCGGTCCTTCGACCTGGGAGGCGAGGATGATGTTGATACCTGATACCATTTCCATGGCGACGCTTTCCCCCGTGTGCTGTGCAAGGCTGTAGAGGTAAGGGTGCGCGACGGCCAGCAGGCGGGTGTTGAGAGTTCGGGTGGCGGCATAGCCCAGTCGATATGCCGACATGCCCAGCAGGTATTTTCTGGTGGTCGGGTTTTGCTGCAGGAAACCGGTACATACGAGCGTTTTAATCAAACGGCTGGTGGTGGATTTATGCATACCCAGCCTGACACTCAACTCAGTGGTTCCCATTTCCATCTCGGAGGTCGAGAAGGCCATCAGCAGCTTGAGAACTTTTTCTGCCGAAGAGTTGTTGGTTGAATCCTGTTTGGCTGAGGCCATTTCCGATTGCTGCCGGGTGGTGCCGTTAAACATAAGGTCTGGACTTGTGTCGCTTTTAGTATTGTTTCGCATGTCGAAACAATTAGAATGGTTTGCCGTGCGTGTCAAGAAAAAACACGTTCAGCTGAAACATAAATTGACATTAGATTGAATTAACATAAATTAATCATATAATTACATGAATATCCTCAAGTGCCCATATTACATGTAAAAAAAGTTGACATGGGATGCTTGTCGTGTATTCTGTTTTAGATTGCTCGATAAAGTTCCGCAATATAAAACACGCGGGGCGGGGGTGCCGAGCCGACAGCCAGCCGAGTAAACGGGAGCGTGCCTCGCAAGGTGCCGCCGACGCTGTGAGAAAAGGCGCGATGCCCGCCGGCTGTGCCCCGCAGAACCTGATAGTGGGGGTGGAACCGGCAAACGAGTCTTGGAGTTCTGCGCCCGCTGCTTCATCTATCAAAGAGAGGGAAAGCTATGATTAGCGTAAAAGATGCCGAGGGAACCCCCTATGATGCAGCTAAGCATTTCGAGGTG
>JARRLH010000280.1:0-4339 GCA_037387205.1 Desulfofustis sp. | reverse complement strand
CGAGTCTTCCGGGCTGATCCAGACCACGGTCAAATGCACTTCCGGATACTCCTGCCCGGCCCTGCCCGGCCGGGCAATAGAAAAAGGTTGTGCACACTTTTTACGAGTATGCACAACCTGTAGACGAACGGCCCCGAATTACTTGATCAGGCCGACTTCTTTGTAGTACTTGGCAGCGCCGTCATGCAGCGGAGCCGAGAGGCCATCTTTTACCATTTCCTCTTTCTTGAGCACGGCAAAAGCAGGATGCAGTTTCTTGAAGTCGTCGAAATTCTCGAAAACAGACTTAACCACAACGTAGATTACATCCTCGGGAACCTTGGCGGAGCTTACAAAGGTGGCGCCGACGCCAAAGGTCTTGGTATCCGTGTCGTTGCCGCGATACATTCCGGCCGGAATGGTTGCTGTTCGATAGTAATCGTTTTCTTCGACCAGAGCATCGATTTCCGGGCCCTCGACGTTCACCAGTACGGAGTCACAGGAGGTGGTAGCTTCCTTGATCGAGCCGCTGGGATGGCCGACGGTAAAGACGATGGCATCGATCTTGTTGTCGCACAGAGCTTTTGACTGCTCGGCGGACTTGAGTTCGGAGGCCAGTTTGAAGTCGTCCTTGGTCCAGCCCATTTTCTCCATGACCACTTCCATGGTGCCGCGCTGCCCTGATCCCGGGTTACCGATGTTTACGCGTTTGCCCTTGAGATCCTGGAAATTCTTAATGCCTGAGTCGGCCCGGGCGACCACGGTGAAAGGCTCGGGGTGAACTGAAAAGACAGCTCGCAGATCTTTATTCGGTCCCTTCTCCTTGAATTTGGAGGTGCCGTTCCAGGCGTGATACTGCCAGTCCGACTGGGCCACACCCATCTCGAGTTCTCCTGAGGCCAAGGCATTGAGGTTGTAGACCGAGCCGCCGGTACTCTCAACCGAGGCCCTGATACCATGCTCTTTCTTGCCCTTGTTGACCAGACGGGCAATAGCGCCGCCGGTCGGATAGTAGACACCGGTTACACCGCCGGTTCCGATGGTCACGAAGGTGGTGTCACTGACTGCCGCAGAACTGAACACCATGACAAAACCCAGAGTCAGAGCCGCCAATAATGATGCTTTTCTTTTCATACTCATACTCCCTCCTGTTTGAGTTTAAAGACTATCTCTCAAATAAATCCTACCCAAGAGACACTGGCCGGTCACCGGAAAGGGTAACCGAAAGAACCGTTTAAATTAAAAACAGTGGTCGAAAGAAGAGATGCCGCAGTGTGAACGGCATCGACTGCCTTCACCTGTTTCCAATGAGATCTCCACATCTCCATTGGAAAAGCATTAAGGTGTAAATATTAATCACAAAATTTACCCCATAAGTCAAGCCATTTCCCGCTAGAGACCAGCAACACGAGGAGACCGCTTAACTGATAAAACGATAATCATTTTGACACCTTCTGCAAAAATTTCTTAAACTTCCATAAGGAGAAACCATTTGCTTGACAAAGGTACATCTTGGAGGTAATGAGAGCTTAATCTGACCAGTTAACCATTCCTATTCTTCGTGGAAGGCAGCGGGATACGGAACTGGTTGCGAACCCTGGACCGGTAACCTGAATTTCGGCAGCCACTGGGTCTTCCTCGGATGAGCCGTTTCAGACGAACAGCCCCGTTCAAAGCGGGTACCCCGCGCAGGGAAGGTGCAAGACACGGATCGAACCGCCATTGCGGCATACGATCAGTGTCTTTTTTGTTTTTATGGTTCTGGCCAGGCAGGCTGTGACCAGATGAACGGGTAGAGGAAATAAGCACATGGTTCTGGAAGACGACGAGATTCTGTTCACTAACTTCACCTACAATCCTGACTACTACTACTTTCTCTATGTAGGCGAGCTGAAAACCTACAGCCTCAACTACTTCGTTCAGGAAGCCCTGGCTCACCGGATTCCCAAACGTCAAATTCGGTTCATCTCGATCATCCCCGATGTCTGCATTCAGTACAACTATGCCAACATCATCGTCATCAACCCCTTCGGCGGTGAGGAACTGATCTCCGACCACAGCTTTGTGCAAAACGGTCAGGAACCTCGCCATAGTTGGAGAATAGATACCGCCAAATTCATGAGTGCGGTGTCCAACTCCCGAGTCATTCGCGAATTGATCGACCGAATTCTCGAGCGCCAGAATCAGCTCTACATAAATCTTTATGAAAGTGTCCTGGAGATGACCCTCGACAAGATCGACCGGGTATCGATCCTCGGCCCTGACAAATATCTGGCCCGGCAGTTCAACAACAAGATTGCCCAGTACAAGGCGCTGGAAGGTATAGTGCCGTTGGCCGAGCATAAAATCTGTGAAAACTGGGAATGTTTGCTGAGGATCACCGCCGATCTCAGGGATCGATGGACGGACGGTATCTTTGTCAGCGGCGCCTATTCGGCGGCCGGCATCAATTCGGCCGTCACCTTCAACCAGAACCAGGTGGAGCAGAAATTCGGCAATACCAACGATGTCTACCTGATCTCCCGTTTCATTCCGCATCAGCTCGATCCCACCGTCCTGGCTGTGGTCGCCAACGAAGAAGATGTCTACATCGCCGGGGTGGCAGATCAGGTGATCGTCGACGGCAATCGCTTTATCGGCTCTAAATTCCCTTCAACCGTCAACGGCGAACAGCGCCTGAAACTTTATGACTACACCACCAAGGTCGGCAAGATGCTGGGCCGTAAGGGATATCGCGGCATTTTCGGCTGTGACTACCTGATCGACAACGACGGCAACGTCTACTTCCTGGAGATCAATGCCAGGAAACAGGGCACCACCCTGGAGTTCTGCTTCACCCTGGAACAGTCCCTGCCCGAAGGCTCACCCATGCTGCCGGAACTGGAATATTACGCAGTGACCGAGAACAGATTTCCGCCCCACGTCATGGAGATGGGTGACAATATAAGAAATATCCATTGGGGTACCTACAACTACAAAATAGAAAGCAAGAAACTGACCACCGGCTACATTCCTCAAAACCCCTACGAACGGGAAACCTTCAGAAAGGTCGCCAACGGCGAGCTGATCAAGGATTTCGTCATACTCGAGCACCCGGGCACCAATTTTCTGGTCATGCCGGGCAGTTTTCTGGCCCGTGTGGTTTCGGTGGCCAAAAACCGGGACGATGTCGACGAGGGGCTGTGCCAGGGCGTCGGCTTCATCAGACAAACGATAATTGAGGCTGAAAGACAATGAGCGATAATGGCGACGCCGCCTCATCTGAGCTGGCGCTGGACGACTATACGAGAACACTGCTGGAAACCTTGCAGCCTGCCGGCGAACAGGTCGGCGACCCGGGGGAGGAAGCCCGTCTCAGGGCTGACCAACTGCTGGCCAGGGCCAGCGGGGCGGAACTGACCGAGCCGATTGTCGAACTCTTCACCTTTCTGCTGCATTGCCGGCGGCAGCATCACTTTGCCCCGGAGGCTTTCGGTATCCGTCCGGAAACGTTGGAGAGGCTTGCCCTGAAGCACCAGCAGATTGACGAACATATGGTCAGCATCGGCGGGCGGCTGACCCAGGCCCTGCCCATTGCCGCCGAGGCCAATGACCGGGTGGACGCCTATCTGCAGGAGAAGGACGAGGTGGCGCCAAGCGGCATTGAATTGTGGGATAGTATCCTGGAAAACCAGGCCAGGATAAAGCGCAGGCTGAACATGTCGGACGCTGAGTGGGACTCGTTTCCAGGTCAGATAAGACATGCCGTCGACTCCATTGAAACCCTGGCCGAGCTGATCGACCTGCCGCCTGAAGCCGCAAGCTCGGTTGCCAGGGTCACCAAAGAATACCGGATGCGTCTGACCCCCTACTATACCAGCCTGATCAGGCCCGGTATGGTCAACGATCCGGTCATGCTCCAGTCGATTCCCACCGGTGAAATGATCGATAACGCCGGCATTGAAATCCCGCCCGTGGCCGCCGACCATTCGCCGGCCCGGCTCATCGATCAGTTTTACCCCCGGGTGGTGACCATCAAGGCCACCAACATGTGCGCCATGTACTGCACCCACTGCCTGCGCATCGCCCACATCGGCCGCAAGGACAAGATCTACTCCCGGGAGGCCTATCGAGAGGCGCTCGATTATATAAGGGCCAACGAACGCATCAGGGACGTCCTGGTCACCGGCGGAGACGCCTTCGTGCTGCCCAACTCGATGCTCGACTGGCTGCTCGAGCAATTGGATGAAATCGACCACGTGAAAGTCAAACGGCTCGGCACCAGGGTCCCGGTCACGGTGCCCATGCGGGTCGATGACGAATTACTCGGCATCATAGAAAAGAGCAACGACAGAAAACCGATCAGGGTGGTGACCCAGAT
>JARRLH010000279.1:0-9717 GCA_037387205.1 Desulfofustis sp. | reverse complement strand
GGCAGATAGCAACATTGTAGTGAAGGTCTTCACTTGCGGGATTGATCGCCAGCCCCGCGAAATAATTTTCCAGCGCCTCTTCATATCGACCGGTCTCGTCGCACAGCAATCCGTAATTGAAATGCAGCTGCCAGATTCCCGGGTATTGTCCGATGAGATCGCGATAAAGGATCTCAGCCCGATGGTAGTCCCCCTGTTCGTGGCATGAGCAGGCTTGAGTGAGGCGGCTCCCAAGGGAGTTGACGTCAGCGTTAGAGTGGGTATCTGTCATGGGCTGAGGGCATTGCTTCTCTTGGCGGAGAAATGACGTGCAATTAAAACCATTTTTAATATAAATGAGGTGCGTTACTATACCGACAGGCAGGGGGTGTGACAAGATCGCATAATTGACTTCCCAGGTACCGGCTATGGCACGAACTGATAGTACAAAACGGGAAATGATAGGCAGTGAAGGCATGGTTCTTCTCGATATGATCAGAAGGCTCAACCGGCGCAGTGCCTCCGGCCACCTCCTGAAATTAATCCAGAAGACCCATCCTGCCGATATGGCATGGGTTTTCAGACATTTAAATGAGGAGGAGCGGACCAATATATTCAACATTATCGGCCAGACCGAAGTCGTGGGGGAATTCCTCAGCGAACTCGATGACGCGATACTGGTCGATCTCGTCCAGCAACTGACCCCGCAGTACCTGGCTTCGATCCTGGCGGACATCCCTTCTGACGACGCGGTAGACATTCTCGAGACCATACCAGATGATCTGGCTGCTGAAATAAGCAGGCACATGGAGAAAGAAGACCGTGAAGAGGTGGAAGGTCTTCTGCAGTATCATCCGGAGACAGCAGGCGGCCTGATGTCGCCAGATTTCATGTGCCTGGAGGATGATTTGACGGTTGGCGAGGCGATATCAATCATTCAGCAGAAAAGCGAAGAGATGGAAATGGTGTTCTATCTCTACATAAAATATGGGGACGGCAAACTGGCCGGTGTTGTATCGCTGCGCGAACTGCTGATGAACGCACCTGGAAGAAAACTTAAAGACGTGATGAATCCCAACGTCATCTCGGTGAGTACCGATACCAATCAAGGCGAGGTCGCCCACGTGGTCTCGCAATACAACATTCTCGCGGTACCGGTGGTCGATTCTTCTTATAATCTGGTTGGAATCGTCACCGTCGATGACATTATCGATGTCATTCGTGAAGAGGCTACGGAAGATTTCCTGCAGATGGCCGGTGCCGGCAAGGACCGAGAAATTCTTCTGAAGTCTGCTTTTGACAATGCCATGCTCAGAGCCCCTTGGCTTTTTGCTTCCTGGATCGGCGGCATCATGGCAATGGTCATCATCGGCAGTTTCGAGCAGGAACTGACCAGTGTTATAGCGCTGGCATCCTTCATCCCGATCGTCATGGGAATGGGAGGCAACATCGCCACCCAGTCCTCGACCATCATTGTCCGGGGCATCGCCACCGGTCGGGTGAACATGAACGAACTCTTTAAGGTGGTTTTCAAAGAATTCAGGGTAGGTCTGCTGCTCGGCTGTGTCTATGGTATTTTCCTTGGGCTGGTCTCCTTTCTCCTGCACCGGGACCCCACCATGCTCGGCGCAGTGGTCGGGCTGTCGATCTTTTTCATCATGGCCATGTCCGCCACCCTGGGAACCATCATTCCCCTGGTTCTGAAAAGATTTGGCTTTGACGCCGCCATCGCCACTGGTCCATTCGTCACCACCGCCATCGATATTATCGGCGTCATGATGTATTTTTACACGGCTAAACTAATTCTCGGCCTCTAATCGACCGCAATTTGTTATGGAGCAACCCAGAAAAGCCGGGTTCCTGAAACCTTTAATACTGCTGCTCATTGTGACAGGAATGCTCTGGTACCTGTTCGGCGGCCAGGACTGGCGGGCGATCAATCGCAACGCCGAACCACGAGCGATCACCGCTCGGGGTGACCTGGCCGAGGATGAGAAAAACACCATAGAGATCTTCCGGGAAAATTCTCCTTCGGTGGTCTTTATTACCTCCCTGGCGGTGAGACGAAATTTGTTCTCCCTCAACGCCGTCCAGATTCCCCAGGGAACGGGATCGGGATTTATCTGGGACAGGGAAGGCAGAATTGTCACCAACTACCACGTAATCTCGGACGCCAGCCATATCCGGGTCACACTCTCCGATCAATCTGAATATAAGGCAATACTGGTGGGTGCCGCACCGGACAAGGATTTGGCTGTTTTGCAGATCAGCGCCCCGGTGGATAAACTGAAACCGATACCAGTGGGTGAAGCCGCTAATCTTCTGGTTGGCCAGAAAGTGTTTGCCATCGGCAATCCTTTCGGGCTTGACCACACCATTACGTCCGGCATCATTTCAGCATTGGGCAGGGAAATCAATGCAATCACCGGTAGAACGATTAACGGCGTTATCCAGACTGATGCGGCCATCAATCCCGGTAATTCGGGGGGTCCGCTTCTTGACAGTGCCGGCCGGCTCATCGGCGTCAATACCGCTATTTACAGTCCTTCCGGAGCCTACGCCGGCATTGGGTTCGCCGTACCGGTAGAGGAAGTAAACAGGGTGGTTCCGGAATTGATCAGGCATGGCAAATTAATCAAGCCGGGTATTGGCGTGACTCTGGTCGATGAGCGCTATGCGGCGAGATACGGCATCAGCGATGGTATACTGATCGGCGAAGTCGAAGCGGGAGGACCGGCGGACCAGGTCGGGCTTCAGGCCGCCCGACAGTATCGAGGTGAAATAGTCACCGGTGACATAATCGTCGGCATCAACGGCACAGCTGTTGATTCCGTAGACGATATCAGAAATATCCTGGAAAATCTCAAGGTGGGCGACGAGATCGAATTGTCCTACCTGCGCGAAGGCCAGCAGCTCTCAGCCCGCATGCAACTTGAACCCATCAACTGATTACAGCCTATTCTGCCCGTATCCTCGTGGTCTCCCTGCGGGCCAGTTCTCGCATATCCCTGGTCCGGTCTGATTCGTCGATTATTTCCTCGCCGACGATCTCTTCAAGCACGTCTTCCATTGAGATGACACCGGTCACCGATCCGTATTCATCAACAACGACGAAGAGATGTTGGCGTTTCTCGAAAAAATCTATCAAAACCAGGTTGAGCGGCATGGTTTCCGGAACAAAATGAGCCGGCACTTTGAGCTTGGCCAAGGTAGTGGTTTCCTTCTGCTGGGCTGCAGCCAGCAGAACCTTTTTTCTCATGATGATCCCGGTCACGTCATCCGGGTTCTTGTCGTACACCGGTACACGGCTGTGGCTTGTCAGTCGAGAGATTTGGAGCATTGCTTCTGCAACCGTGAGGTTTTCATCCAGTGAAAAAGTAACGGTGCGCGGCGTCATGACCTGGCGCACCGTTTTCTGTTTAAGATCGATAATATTTGAGATTACTTTTTCCTGCACTTCTTCAAGCTGGCCGGATTCCCGGGACATGGCGGCAATGGTCTGCAATTCCTCGGCTGAGATGGACTCGTCGCTTCTGTCCTTGGGGATCAGGCGAGTGATCGTCTGACAGAGTTTGACGATTGGTTTAAGGCAGACCACCATGAGACGGATGGGAAATGCGATAAACGGGGCCAGCCGGTAGGAAAAAGAGACGCCAACAGTCTTGGGGATGATCTCTGAAAAGATGAGGATTGCCATGGTGAAAACAGCGGAAAAGAGGACTACACTTCTGTCGCCGAATAGGTGGGCGGCGGCGGCACCGGCAATGGCGGCGCCGACCGTGTTGGCAATAGTATTGAGGGTAAGAATCGCGGTTATGGGCTCGTCAATATCGCTTCTCAGGTCGTTTAACACTGCTCCTGCACGGGTTCCCGATTTGCGCAGCATTTCCACCTGAGAAGTGGTTAGCGAGTAGAGTACCGCTTCACAGACTGAGCAGAGCGCCGACACGACGATGGCCAGGGAGACTGAGATAACGAGAGTGTGCAAC
This sequence comes from Desulfofustis sp., assembly GCA_037387205.1. Lineage (GTDB taxonomy): Bacteria > Desulfobacterota > Desulfobulbia > Desulfobulbales > Desulfocapsaceae > JABDQA01. Next base: position 5,749 of record JARRLH010000279.1, on the reverse strand, counting down.
ATGGGGATTTCTCCGAGTCGTTGTAATTCAGGTATTCATGTATAATAGTAGTGAAGTCGGCTTTTTCCTAGATAATTCAAGCTGCTTACCGGTTATTGTCGAGAAGTGAACGGATCCAGACCACAGGTAACGATATGAACAAAGTCAAGCTGCGCTTCACCCAGAAGCCTATCGATTCCTATACAGGGGCGCTGCAGGTATTCCTGGTTGCCCAAAATGGTAAAAAACTTCCCAGGAGTGATCAGTCTATACGGTCTGTCGTCAGAGAACTCGCCGCCTTGGGCGATTTCAAAGGGCAGAAGAATGAATCAATCATTTTGTACCCAGACAACTTTAAAGCGGGAAAGCAATTCTCCTGTAAGCGGCTGCTTCTGGTCGNNTGCTGCTGATACTCCCCGAGTTTCTAAGCGATCCGCACCACAGCCTTGCCGCCTCGGTTATGGAGGGCATACTGCTTGGTAACTATAAGTTTAAGAATTACAAGCAGAAAAAGGCTGCAGAAGATGAGTATGCCGGGCTCAAAACCGTAACAATTCACGGCAAGGGCGGGGCACTCAGACGGACGATTGGACTCGCCCGGATCGGAGCGGAGGCGGCGATGACTGCCAGGGATATGGCCAATGAGCCCGCCAACCGCTGGACTCCCGAACATTTTAGTAAATTTGGCCGGGAGCTGTCCCGCACCAGCGATTTACGCTGTATAGTGCTGGGGAAAAGCCAGATTAAAAAATTAGGGATGGGAGGCATAATTGCGGTAAACCAGGGGTCCGCCACTGACCCACGGGTGATTATCCTGGAGCATCGACCGAAAAATTTTCGTACGACGGTTCTTCTGGTGGGCAAGGGCATCACCTTCGATTCAGGCGGGGTGAGCCTGAAACCAGCCGCCGGCATGGAAGACATGAAGTATGACATGTGCGGCGGAGCCGCGGTTATTTCGACCATGCAGGCGGTAGCGGAAAATAAGCCGCGGGTGAGGGTGGTGGCCATCGTGCCGACCACTGATAACATGTCTGGGAGTTCAGCCGTCAAACCAGGAGATGTGATAACTCACTACAACGGAGTTACTTCTGAAGTGATCAACACCGACGCCGAAGGACGACTCATACTTGCCGATGCCCTGGCGTACGGAATCAAGAAGTACAAACCGGACTGCGTTGTGGACCTGGCTACCCTGACCGGGGCGGTTATCATCGGGCTGGGGCATCATCGAACGGGAATGATGAGCAACAGCGATGTGCTCGCCGGGGCCCTGAACGAGGCCGGAGAGCAGACCGGGGAAAAAGTCTGGCAGTTGCCGCTTGACCCGGAGTACACTGAGCAGTTGAAATCAGAAGTGGCTGATGTGAAAAATATCGGCGGCAGACCAGGAGGCTCAATCACCGCAGGAGCGTACCTGCAGAAATTTGTCGGCAGCACGCCCTGGGCGCATCTGGACATTGCCGGTACGGCCTGGGATTACACAGAAAAGAGCTATATCCCCAAGGGACCCTCAGGGATCGGGGTGCGGCTGCTGTTACACTTTATTGGTCGCTGTTCCAACCTGAAATTTGGGGAACAGAAGACGGAATAACAAAAGAGGGGTTTTCAAAATGAAAACCCCTCAAGCTCGAAGACGTTGCTTCTCAATATAGCTGACAGGCTCCTTTGGTCCTTCCACTATTTCGAACTTGACCCGAACGCCCTCATCGAGCGACTTGAAACCATCACCCTGAATTGCCGAATAGTGGACGAAAACGTCGGATTCTCCCTCTCGTTGAATAAACCCAAATCCTTTAGCATCGTTGAACCATTTAACCGTACCTTCTGCCATTCTTCTACTCCTTTTTGTTTCAGCCCTGGTGCCGGGCTTTTTAATAGCCGCTGATCCCGCCTCAGGAACAACAGCATTACTGCAGGTGGAACGCTTCGAAATGAGAAGGATTCTCAACAAAAGATCGAAAAAAGTAATTATTCCACCAATTAAACAAAGATCGACTTAGCATATCATTTTACTTATGGCAATAATTTTATTTGTTTAACGAAAAACTATTTAAACTTCGAGGATTCGTGTTTTTCCTTAAATAAGGCGCATTAAAGCTTTATTATGGATGGCGGTTCTTGGCGGAGCATAACACTCATAGTCGGTAAAATTTTCTCACAGGGTATTTTCACGTGCTTCATGAATATGATTTCAATTCCCGCTACCTGGCGCTTTCCCAGGGCCGGCTCCACTACCTGGATGAAGGAGAGGGTGACACGGTGGTGTTGGTGCACGGCAATCCCACCTGGTCCTATTACTACAGAAATCTGCTGCGGGCACTGTCGCGGCGATTCAGGGTAATAGTTCCTGACCATATGGGCTGTGGCTTGTCGGATAAACCGAGCGAGTATGACTATACTCTGGAAAATCATATCGCCAATCTTCAGTCGCTGCTTGAGTATCTCGGTGTGAGTCGAACCTCAATGGTGGTCCACGATTGGGGCGGCCCCATAGGTATTGGGGCCGCAGCAGACGAAAGACTGGACCTGGAAAGGCTGGCCATTCTCAACACTGCCGCTTTTCGGGCAACCAGGATACCCCTGCGCATTAGCCTCTGCCGCTGGCCGGTTATCGGCAAGCTCTTGGTTCAGGGTTTGAACGCTTTTGCCGGCGCTGCGCTATTCATGGCGGTAACTAAAAAAATGAATCGGCAGACGGCTGAGGGGTATCTTCATCCCTACAGCAACTGGCGCAATCGTCGTGCCATTTATGAATTTGTCAAAGATATTCCTCTGCAGACCGCGCATAGATCTTATGAAACGCTGGTGCGTATAGAGAAACATTTGAGAGTGATGAAAGAGAGTGATGTTGCGGCTGCGATTTTCTGGGGGGGAAAGGATTTCTGTTTTAATGATTACTACTACGAGCAGTGGAAAACACATCTACCCCAGGCTGAGTTTCATTACTACCCGGACTGGGGACATTATCTGCTGGAAGACGGCAAGGGTGAGATTGAGAAATGTATAGAAGAATTTTTGAGTAAAGAGATGTTGTTGATCGATGAGTGACAATATCGCCCACACTTTAACTGAAACGGCTCAGCAACTTGGAGCCAGGATCGCGATTACAGAAGCGCGCAGCGGACAGTCCTGCTCATTCATGGAGCTGGATCTCTACGCTGACAGGTATGGGGCTTATTTCAGCGCAGAAGGGGTGAAGAGCGGCGACCGGGTTATGCTCATGGTCAAGCCTTCGATAGATTTTATCGCGCTCGCTTTTGCTCTTTTTCGGATTGGCGCCCCGGTGATACTCATCGACCCGGGCATGGGGTATAAAAATCTGCTTAGGTGCAGCGCCGGCGTAAAGCCGGATTATCTGGTGGGCATCCCCCCGGTGGTGGGGTTGAGCATACTTTTTGGCAACACATTTCGCTCTCTGAAAAAAAGGTTCTGCTGCGGCCGCTTTTGGGGATTCCCCTCGGGTGATATCCGCAGAAAACGTGAAGTTGAGCAGGGAAGTATTGAAACTTTCCATCCTGATGAAACATCTCTCGCTGCCATAATCTTTACAACCGGCTCCACGGGGCCTCCGAAAGGGGTGAGATTCGAACACTCGATCTTCAGTGCTCAACTTGAGAAGATACAATCTTATTACGGAATCGGTCGTGGCGACACTGATCAGCCGGGGTTTCCTCTCTTTGCTCTATTCTCAGCGGCTCTGGGCGCGCACGCCGTGATACCTGACATGGACCCCACCAGACCGGCGCAGGTCGATCCCCAGAAATTTGTCCGCTCGATTCAGGATTATCAAGTTACCTATTCGTTTGGCTCGCCGGCGCTATGGCAAGTGGTAAGCCGTTACTGCCAAAAGAATAAAATTCGCTGCAGGAGCCTGAAGAAGGTCCTGATGGCGGGAGCTCCGGTAAGCGGAAACCTTATTCGACAGGTATTTGCGATTATTGGTGAGGACGGTCAAATACATACTCCTTATGGCGCCACTGAGTGTTTGCCAATCGTGTCCATGGAAGGCCGTGAAATTGTCGGGGAGACCTGGGCAGAGACCAAGAAGGGCAAGGGAACCTGCGTGGGGAGACCGCTGCCTGGGATAACGGTGAAAATCATTGAAGCCACCGATTCGGTGTTGGAGGATATAGGTGAATGCACCATGCTCGGCCCTGAAAAACGGGGTGAAATCATCGTCAAAGGAGATGTGGTTACCCGCGCCTACGACGGCAATGCAGTCCAGAATCTGGCGAGTAAAATAAAAGATGGCAAAAAGTTCTGGCATCGAATCGGCGATGTGGGGTACACCGACAGCAAGGGACGGCTCTGGTTCTGCGGCCCGGGGTCATGTACACAATCTGTTGCGAAGCTTTGGTCAACAATCATCCCGAGGTGTTCCGTTCTGCCCTGGTGGGAATAGACTCAGAAGACGACTATCAGACACTGGTGATGATCATCGAGTTGCACAAACCGATTACCAGAAACGTCAAAGATATAATTACCGAGATCAAAACACTGTGCGCGGAGCACCCCCTGCTTGAAAATGTGGCGCAGGTGCTGGTGCACGATTCTTTTCCGGTGGATATCAGGCACAACGCCAAGATTTTCCGCGAGAAGCTCGCCGTCTGGGCTCAGCAGCAGGTGCGCAAGAGATGATGGAGCGTGTTCTGGTTACGGGTGGTGGCGGGTTTCTCGGCTCTGCCATTGTGCGGCGGCTTGTGGATCAAGGCTGTACAGTGAAGGTGGCCGGCAGGCACCGTTATGAAGGGGTGGAGCGTTGGGGAGCCCGTTGCCTGGTCGGTGATATAGGTGATAAAGATTTCACCGCCCGGGCCTGCCGGGATATCGACACTGTTTTCCATGTGGCGGCCAAAGCCGGGATCTGGGGAAGCCGGCGTGAGTACAGAAGAGTCAACATCGAGGGCACCATCAACATCGCCGACTCCTGCAGGCTGAACGGGGTCGGGTGCCTGGTCTATACCTCTACCCCCTCGGTGGTGTTTGAGCGCGCCAGCATCGAAGGAGGCGACGAAAGTCTGGGTTACGCCCAAAAATTTCTATGCGGATATGCCGAGTCTAAAGTTGCAGCCGAGCGCCACCTCCTTGAAAACCAGGACGAGAGCTTGCGGGTATGTGCCTTACGCCCGCATTTGATCTGGGGGCCCGGCGACCCCCACCTGATACCGAGGCTCATTGACAGGGGCAGAAAAGGCGAACTCAAGATCGTGGGAGACGGCCGCAACAAGGTTGATATCACCTACGTGGATAACGCCGCCCATGCCCACCTACTTGCCGCCAAGAGTCTTCACCAGAGTAGCAGAATCTCTGGACAGGCTTATTTTATAGGACAGGAACGTCCGGTTTATCTGTGGGACTGGATAAACGACCTGTACCGGGAATTGGGCATTGCCCAACTTGAAAAGAAAGTTCCTCTGGCCCCAGCCTATCTGGCAGGCTGGCTGCTTGAAACAATTCATCGCCTTGCCCGGCTCAAGAAAGAACCAAGGATGACAAGATTTCTCGCGCTTCAGTTAGCCTGCTCCCACTATTTCAGTCACCAGCGGGCCAGAAAAGATTTTGGTTACGAGCCGCTAATCACTATTGAAGAGGGGACACAACGGCTGCTTGCCTCATTGACCTAATCATGCACACCAAGAATCTGAAATGTTTTCTGTCTGTTCTGCTGGTTATCTCCCTGATTGTTTCCGGAAATCCTCGGTCGGCTCTGGGGTTCAGCGTGGGAGAGGAGAAGGAGGTGGGAGAGAAACTGCTTTATGCGGTACGC
>JARRLH010000278.1:0-4349 GCA_037387205.1 Desulfofustis sp. | reverse complement strand
CACCAGCGCAGGTGCCCAAGCCCGAAACAATCGTGGCTGTCTATCAGTACAAGGGCGTAATCCAGGCGCGAGCGATTATTCATAACGTTTTCATCGACGACCGATTTGCCTTAATCGTCCAGCACGGTGGCCCAGGTCAGAGGATTCCGAGTCAGGCCGGATTCTGACCGCCTGATTCAAATAGAAGCACCATGACCTGCAATAGCTGCGCGATCTTCTCCTCATCGCTCTCCCGCTCAACCCATTCCCACTGCGTGATTTTCTGCTGTGAGTTGAAATTACTCTCTTGCCTTTGGGTGGATCGGTGCGAGACAAAAATATTGGTCACCTCCTGTCCTTCTTTTTCGAGCCTGATATTGAATTTGTCATAGGAAATCCCCGCGCCCGTAATCCGGTCAAATAGTGCCGCTATTCTGCGATTTTTATCACGCTCGGAGCGCGAACCAGTCTCGATCCAATCGGTTTCCATCAATCCGGCAGCAGGTTTGTATTCGACCAGATCGATTTGTTCGGCAGCCCAGAAATCCGCAAGCGTATCCCAGACATTCTGGGCGTTGGCTTCCACTCTCAGCCAGCGCCGACCTTCTTTACTGACAATGGTCGCGCCCACCACCTCCGGTAACACGGTTTCGCTGCGGGCCAGCGTACCCTCCTCATGATTTTGTTTAACCGTCTCGTTGGCGCTGGATACCAGATCGGGCGGCAGGACAATCGACCTTGCAGGCCCTTTATTAAAGACAGAAGAGAATAAACCGCCCTCGGTCCCATCACCGATTTTTTTCGGCGAACTCTGCCCTTCGCTGTCTTGTTGTTTGTCGGCACCTGATTGGCAACCGGCGAGCGTAAGCCCGAACACTATGACAATGATCGATATGACCGATTTAGGTATGGATTGGCGCATGAACTAGGGGCAGTGAAAGGAAAAAATCTACGCGGCAAATCTACCATATTCCGTAGCGCCCTAGATATGTCTCAAATGGAGGCTTATTTAACTTATTTACCCCTCCGAAGCTCCGATCAGGTATAAAATTGCCCAAAAATTAAATAATTATTAAGATTAATTTAGATTTTTATCTTATTGATTATATGTATTTATTTGTTTTATTTCGTAAAAAAACGCACTTTTTTAACGATTTTATTAAAAAAAGTTAATATTCGTGCACAAAATATGGCAAAATCCGTTTGCCTTCGAATTCGAAGGGGAGAATTTGCACTCAACTATCTCGCAAACTTCAACCGAGAAATCGAGGGCGAAAAAATTAATTTTTTGACAACTGTACTCAAGAGGTATATCTCATGAACAAGAAACTGATTGCTGTCGCGGTAGCAAGCACACTGGCAGCGCCAGCGGTGTATGCCGAAGGGCACACGGGTATTACACCCTACGGTCGTATCAATAACGCTATTGACTATACAGATCAAGACGACGATTCCACCTGGGATATCTCCGGCGTAGCGTCACGCTTTGGATTTAAGGGCGCTGGTGATATCGGAAACGGCTTGACCGCTATCGGTCGTTACGAGTTCTCTACCAGTTCCGATAGAGAACAACCAGGCATTGGCGACATTCGTTTGGCTTATGTCGGCCTGTCTGGCGGATTTGGTACCGTCACCATGGGTAACCAGTGGTCTGCCTACTATAATTCAATTGGTACCCACTTGAGCCCGACCTATTCGGTCGGATACTACCTGTATTCATCTATCGGGCAAGGTCCTTTCCGTGCATCTAACACCATCAAGTACGCCAACAGCTTTGGCCCGGTAAATATGGAAATTGATGTGCGTTTGAACGATAGCGGAGAAGACAACGATGTCGCTGAGAAACTGAACGGAAACGGTCTTGGACTCGGTTTGAGCTGGAACGTAACCGATGCTTTCAACCTCGCGTTTGCGGTTGACCAGGAAGAGAACAATCCCAGGGAAGACGGAAGCGATACCCCTGATACCGATCGTTATGGCATCGCGGGTAAGTTCACTTTCGGAGTTTTCGATATTATTGCTGGCTATCAGAAGGTAGAAGACGGTGATGCACGCCGGAATGATCAAAGGGATATCGATCACACTCAGCTGTACTTCAACTGGCGTGCCAGTGATAAGACAAACCTGCTGCTCGGATATGGTCAGGCAGAAGTCTCTGCAGGCTTGGTAGCTCCTGTCTCCACTGATCCAAAGCAGTGGTTCTTAGGTGCGTATCACAACCTGGGCGGTGGCCTGAGGTTGTATGCTGAATATGCCTCCGTCGACTATGACAGTGACAATAATAATGAAGATTTTCAAGTAGGAGATCTAGACCGGCTTCTTTTAGGTATGCGTATCGACTTCTAAGTCGCGCGCAGCAAAAGCTGATCAAAGCCGGGGCTTGCCCCGGCTTTTTTTATTCAAGATAGCGACACTCCCTATCCAGAACGCCTGCGTCTCGGAGTATTTCGATCGCAGGACCCAGGTGTTTCTCGTACCTGCGCCATCGTTCTTTTGAACTGGTATAGATCCCTTCCCTGACCTGCCAGATACTGGCCGTGCGCACAGCTGTATTTGAGCGCGATTTATCAAGACAGGCATCATCCCATTCCAACCCCGCACCCTTGATCAGACTTCGTGTCTGGTCCTCATTGTCGGCAACCAGCGCTTCGTACTGGACCTTATAAATGTCATCGGGAAAAACCCTATGCCAGTGCCGCATTAAGCGGTGATAGCGCAGATAATAACGGGTGAGAATCTCGAGATCGTAAACAAAGTTGATTTCCGAACCATACAGCTGGAAATAATTTGACACGATGACATCCAGCGGGTGCCGATGACAATGAACGATGGCCGCATCCGGAAGCAACGTCTTGATCAGCCAGATATGGATAAAATTGAAAGGCATTTTATCGGTGAAATACCCTGTTGTGATTGGGTGCAACTGCATTACCCAGTCAATATATTCCCGGGTTTCCTTTGCATATAGTGACTTTTCGATCTCAGGGAAATCATCCGGATAGATGCGTGTTTCCCCATAGTTTCTCTCCAGACGCCCGATCGCACGTTCAATACACGGAAGTTCACCACATCCTGTCACGTCAGGATGCCTGGAAATTATTTGCTCCACCAGAGTCGTCCCGCTGCGGGACATCCCCAGAATAAAAATCGGCCTGCAAGGACTTTCAATGTCCGTGACCACGGTCGCTGGCTCGGTATTGAGGACTTCCATGATCCTGTCGATATGTTTGTAATACTGATCGAAGTCCATGGCGATCTCTTTGGACTTCAGGTCGTTGCCAATCTTATATGTTTCGAAAGCCTGGTCATACAATCCGCAATCGTCGTAGACCTTACCCAGCGCAAAAGCAAGCTTGCAGCGCATCTGTTCTGAGCTGTCATCCCGGTTCCAAAGCGCAAGCAGTGGCAGCACATCAGGGTCCTCTAACGAGTCAAACTTACGCATCGCAATAAGATTACGGTGGGCCTCAAGATATTCAGGGTTGAGCGCCAGAGACTGTCGGTATGACTCTTCGGCTTTTTCTTTCTGCCCCAATGAAGCAAAGGCAAGACCAATATTGTTTCGGTACTCTGGGTGCTCCGGATCAAATTCAATGGCTCGCAGATAACTGTCTTTCGCTTTCTCGGTGCTATCGAGTTGAAAATAGGCACTCCCTAGGGAAGTCCAGACCCGTGCCTTTTTTGGATCCTTATTCAGAATTTTCTGGGCAATGTCTACCACCGAAAAATTATCGTTGATCAATTCACAGAACGACATTTCAAGGATCAGGACGCTCTCATCGTCGGGATAGTGCTGCTTCAGATTTTTTATGAGTGGCTGAACTTCATCGAAGTTGCGTTGATCGAGAAGAATTTGCCCGTGCAACTCCAGCTGCTCCTTGGTCACTTCAGGATTTGCAATCAGGGGTGCCAGTACCTGGGCAGCCTCTTCAGTGTGACCGGACTCAAGATAGGCGTTCGCCAGATTTTGCCTTACCTCTGCATTCTGCGGATCATTCTCTAGAGACTTTTCAAGATATTCACGTGCCTTGTCATATCGCTTCTCCTCGGCATAAAGCGAGCCAAGTAAATTGAGCGCCCTGGGATGCACTGGATCCATATCAAGCGCTTTTTTGGCCGCCTTCATCGCCTCCTTCTTCTGCTCCAGAGATTTATGAGATAGAGCGAGATTGATGACCGCTTCCACCTGATCGGGAGCCAGTTCCAGAGACTTTTTATACTCCGTCAGCGCTTTGTGGTGCTGCCCGAGATGTTGCGCCGAAAGCGCCAGGTTATACCAAACAGCGGCGCTCTTCGGCACCAGCTTCGCTACTTTTTCGAGCCCTCGACGAGCCTTGGCAGGATCACCCTGTTGTAAATGGGTGGCAGCT
>JARRLH010000277.1:0-4361 GCA_037387205.1 Desulfofustis sp. | reverse complement strand
TGCTGAGATTGTTTGGGATAGCCAGAAGAAAGCGGCTTAAATCATGGACAAAGACATCCCCACCTCCCGGGACACAACCTTGGAAGACCGCGCCGCCGACCTCGGCGAGCTGGTCATCGAGAGGGAACGCGAAGAATCGCGCACCGTCAGGGATCACCGGAAGGTGGCGGAGTTGGACGCGATCATCGCCGTTCGGAAGAGGCTGCTGCGGGTGATGCTCAACGGGGACGAGGAGGAGTTCGTGCCGAAGCCGACGTGTGGCCTGCAGGTGCTCGATGCTCAATTAATGCTTGCCGCGCAGTTCGAGTTCTCTAACCCTCTTTTGATGCTCCCAGGCTGAACAGCTGATTGAGCAGGATGGCCATCACAGTGGCCAGTGTCAAGGAGGAGGAAAACAGCGGTTTGATCCAGGGGTGAATGTGGCTGTACATCTGCGGCAGGATGTCCACGCTCAGGCCGAAGATAAGGGCGATGCCCACCACGAAAGTTTTGCGGGTGGTCGCCGGGGTGGTAAGGATGATCTTGATCGCGGCGATTATCATGAAGCTGGTGACGAACAGCAGAATTGCCCCCATGGCGGGAGGCGGCATGATGCCCACCAGGGTGGTCAGCTTAGGGCAGAAGGCCAGGGCTATGTAGATGCCCCCGGCTGCGAAGGCTACCCCGCGGCTGGTGACACCGGTCGCCGCCGACAGCCCCACGTTGCTGGCGGAGGTGTCAGCCGCCACCCCGCCCAGCAGACCGCCGCTGAATACACTAACGGCGTCGGCCAACAGCCCGTTGCCGATGCTCTTCATGTCCGGTTCCCGCCAATCGTCGTCGTTGATGTGCTGGCAGGTGATCAGATTGCCGAAGGTCTTGAGACTGCCGCATAGGGAAACCACCAGAAAGGGCACCACAAGCGTCCAGTCGAAGTCATAGCGGAACAGCTCCATTCCGTGGCCCGGCAGGGCGAACCAAGAGGCCTCCCAGACCCGCTGCCAGTCATCCTGGTCTAGGATCCCCAACAGGGAAGAGGCCAGGTATGCGACCACCATCCCCACTAGGACGCTGTAGAGGTGCAGGCGTCCTTTGGTCCAGATGTTGAGCCCGATCATTACCAGCAGCGTCAGGACGGCTGCAGAGGTCACCAAGGGATTGATGGGATCGCCAGCGATTTGTATGCCGAGAAACTTGGAGCTGCCCAAGGGGATCAGGGCCACTCCAACCATCAGCACCACCACGCCCGTGACCTCGCTTGGGAAGAGGAACTTGAGGCGATGCACCACCCGCGAGAAGAAGGCCTCGAACACCCCGGCCAGCATGATCATGCCATGCATCAACGGCAGGCCGCCGAGCCAGGCCGCCTGCACCGAGACGGCCAGATAGGAAGGGCCGCAGAGATTGGGGCAGAGGTAGCCCGAACCCATGGGACCCTTTTTCAGCGCTTGCAGGATGGTGCCAAGCCCTGCCGCGATCATTGAGAGGCCGACCACCCCGGCGATTTCTAACATGGACCCGCCGATTTCCTTGACGATCACAACCGGCAGTGCCAGGGTGGAGGACATGATGAAGACGTGCTGCAGACCCATGAGGATGCTCATGCCCAAGGGTGGCTTTTCGTTAACCCAGTAGATTATGTTGTCCGGCCTTTTGCTCATCTCCTTCCCGCTCAAAAGTGCAGCCAGATGGGATGGCTCAAATACATGTCCGAGCCCACCAGGTAGGTTTCGTCCCCCACCTGCACCCGGCGTGTGTACATCAGCTTCTTGGAAGGAGTTGCATCGCCCGGTTTGGGCCACATGTACATGATCCAGGTGGTCTCCTTTTCCTTGACCCCCTCGATGGCGTCTCGAATAAAGTAGCGGCCTACCGCATCTTTGTAGTCCAGGGCGTTACGTTCCTCGCCCGGGGGGAAAGCCGGGTCCACTTTAAGCTCGCCGGATACAGAGAAAACATAAACATGAGTGCCGAACAAGTTGTAGCGATCGGCCATGTCGCGCAGAGCGCTGAAAGCCGCCTCGCCTTTCCGGTCGATCAGATCCGCGGCCCCATCGACTAGGTCCACGATAAAGCGTTTTTCCGGGCGCATATTGTAGAGCCCGCTACCCAAGGCGTAGAGCTTGCCCTCCGGGCTACGCACACCCACGATGTAGGTGCTCTTCCAGAGGGGAAACAGGGTGTTTGGAGCCGGCCAAAGATAGTGCACCCAACCGTAGGGTTTGCTTCGATTCGCGGCAATTTCCAAAATCCATTGGATCAATGGCTTGCCCAGAACGTCTTTGAGGTCACTGAGGTTCTTCCCTACCAGCTGGGGATTCTCCGGATGAAAGACGCATACACCGTTCAGATCGTAGATAAAAATGTAACGCTCGCCTCGCAACCAGCGGCTACCCCGCTGGCTGAACTCCTTGTGGGCTTCCTCGCCCTTTTGTGCAAACAGCTCCGCCGCCTGGTTGACCATGGCCACCAAGTTGCGGGTATCCTTGTACTCATAAATGGATGGATCTTGTCCGGTGAAGGCCATGGCGGAGTGAGGAGATACCAGCCCAATCAAGAGCAGCAGCGCTGCACCCAGCATCTGCCGTGGGATTTTTCTGTTTGTAAGAGGCTTCATGTAAAACTCCTCGCTGCGGTCCATCCATGAGGCAATGAAACGAGAAGAATGATAGAAAAAATGGGGCAAGATAGTACCCGCGGATTGTTTGGGCTCTACAGCGTAGAGACACTCCGGTTACCCTGAGCCCCCACCACAAACCCGGACGTGCACTTTTCCCGCATCTTGTTCCTCGGTTGCACTCTACTTTGGCCCGACTTCGACTATTCGCCCTTGATTTTCACCGATTCTGGAATTTTACGCCTCGCAAGGCATTGATTCTACTTGCTGCCAGTGACCTGCCTGCATTAACTGGTCCAGGTTGAAAGTTAGTTTAAGCCGCTTCTCGTTGTCCAGCAGATTCCTCATTCGGTAGAACAGTTTCAGGTGCCGGTGGCCGATATCCAAGGACACTATGTGGGCGGAGGGTGTTGTAGAAGACCCGCCATCGTTCGATCAGCACCTGCGCCTCACGCAGGGTAAAGAACAGCTCTCCGTTAAGCAGTTCGTCCCGGAGTTCCCCGTTGAATGACTCGCAGTAACCGTTCTCCCAAGGGCACCCGGACGTGATGTAGATTGTTTTCGTGCCCAGGCGGGCCAACCAATGCCGCAGCCGCCTAGACAACATCTCCGGCCCGTTGTCAGAACGGATGTGGTCCGGGATCCCGTGTATCTCCATCAGGTCAGCAAAGACCTCGATGGCATCACCACCCCGGATACGACGGGCTACGTGGATAGCCAGGCACTCCCGGGTGTACTCGTCGATCACCACCATCAACTTGATCGGGCGACCGTCATCAGTACGGTCAAAGACAAAATCCCAGGACCAGACATGATTCGGCCGCTCCGGGCGCAATCGGATACAGGAACCATCATTGAGCCACAGGCGGCCACGTTTGGGCTGTCTGGATGGTACCCGCAGTTCCTCTCGCCGCCAGATTCGCATCACTCGCCCGTGACTGACCGACCAGCCCTCTGCCTGCAGCAGCGCATGAATACGGCGGTAGCCATAGCGGCCATACTGGCCCGCCAGCCGGACGATCGAGCCGGTCAGGGCCGACTCGTCCGGTCGGGGTTGGGATGCATACCGGACCGAACTGCGTGAGATCCCCAAGGTCCGACAGATCCGCCGCTCCGAGTGGCCGCTATCGGCTTTCACACGGGCAACTGCCTGCCGCCGGCGCGTCGGGCTCAATATTTTCCCTCGGCAACCTCCTTCAGGATCAGCTTGTCGATGGTGAGGTCGGCCACAGCTCGCTTGAGCCGTGCGTTCTCCGCCTCCAATTCCTTGAGCCGCTTAGCCTGGTCGACCTTCATGCCGCCGTAGAGCTTGCGCCAGCGGTAGTAGGTCTGGTCGGTAACACTCAGGTGTTTGCAAACCTCTGACACCGTTTTTCCTTGCTTGTCAGGACGTCTGCCTCGCGCAGCTTGTGGATTATGTCTTCGGCGTTGTATCGTTTTTTTGGCATGGTCCAGATCTCCTCATCAGTGTTTTTACCACGTTGGATCTGGACTAGGAATAATAGGCTAGGTCACGAGAAGCCTGCGAGCCTGTTCGGCGGCACTGCACAATACTATGGCTTTTTATTATCCTCCTATTTGGAAAAAAACAATATCCTCCATCAACATCACCTGTAAATGTTTGCTCCCGCAACCTGAATGGACTGTGTTTTTATGATGATTATTACCGCGAGAAATGGCTGGGCTTGCCCATGAAGAATTCCCTGGCCCGTATCTATGATAAATTTGCCGACACCTACGAGGAGAATCGCGGCAGATTCGACAT
>JARRLH010000276.1:0-5051 GCA_037387205.1 Desulfofustis sp. | reverse complement strand
TCCTTAGGTAAGGGCCATACGGCATCATACGGCAGTGCCTCACAAGATCTATCCAGAACTGATGTAATCTCATACGCGGAGATCTCTGACACTGCCGGGGGGATGTTGTTCCGGCAAAATAGTGATGACACCCTCACGAATGTCAGGATCGTTGATGCCTTCAGAGCCTGGAACGGTTTGTCCCGCCAAAACAGGGTGCGCTATGACTCGCCCAAATTTTACGGTGCCCACCTCGCCACCTCGGCCATTAGCGATCAGCGCTATGATGTGGCTTTATATTGGGGAGGGCAGGGCTATGGCTTCAAGGCCGCCGGTGCCGCAGCTTTCGTTTATCCCAACGAGGACGACAGCGACTTTCAATACGACGGCTCCTTTTCACTGTTGCATGAAAACACCGGCTTGAATCTGACCCTCTCTGCCGGTTTGGTAGAGCGTGACAACCAGGGTGATGCCCAAAACTATTATGCCAAGGCCGGATGGCGGACGAAGTTCTTTTCCTTCGGTGAGACGGCTTTCGGCGTTGATTACACGCGATCGCTGAATCTTCCCACCGGCAGGGACGAAGGCTATTCGGTCGGGGCGGCAGCGGTCCAGCAATTTGATAAGTACGGTACAGAATTATACCTGCTATATCGCCTTCACTCCCTCGATCGGGACGTGGAGCCCAGCGTCCAGGACATCTCGATCGGGACGTGGAGCCCAGCGTCCAGGACATCAACATGGTATCAGTCGGGACGAGGGTGAGGTTCTGATGAGAATATCTAAAACACATATACGAAAAGCGCTGTGGATCGGTCCATTGCTGATGGCCTTGCTGATGAGCGGGTGTGCCGGCATCGAGCCTTACGAGCCGCGTGACAATCGTGAGGAGGGGCCGGAAAGGGGCCTTTTCACCGGATTAGAAGGTGAGTTCGTCATCTTTAGAAAGTCTGACGAACCGGACTCAGGTAGTGAGGCGCACAAATGTTCAGATGAGACCGTAGATGGCGAACAACAAAAAATGGGCGGCAAGGAAAAAAATGCAGAGAACAAAAACGGTGAAGAACAACCTTAAAGCATAAGACTAGGAATGTAAAAGCAATCTCCAGGTAAAAAAACTGAACGGAATTCCTTGCCCACATTTTTTAGATTTATTATTGCAATACGCGAAATAGCTGAATGATGGATTTCGGCTTCTATGAAACCATCATCACAATATGGCGGCTATATAGGGATTGTGACAACAGATCGCGGATTTTGAAATATTAAGGCAATTTTTGACTCTGTGAGAAAAGGTTAGACCAATAATTTAATGGAGGGCGTAAAAAATGATATTGATAAAATCCTATAGCAATAGGGAAGTTATCTGGATTTTCACAGTCATTTGTGCAGTTATCCTGTCTCCAATTATGGGTATTGCTGGTGAGAATAAGGAAAAAGCACCCCCGAAGCCGATAACAACGAACAATCCCAACATTTCAATCCATGAACTGGAGTTTCGACTAAGGCCTTTGACCAAAGATGATTTATCCATTGAAGCCGATGGCTGGCTAAAGGTATTAAAACAGCACAGCGAAAAATTAAGCGACATGCAGGTCGCGGCATTAAAAGCGGATGATGATCAAAAACCCAAGTTGATAGAATCTTTGAGTCAACTGGAAAAGGAGCAGGACGCTCTGGCTGACCGCCTCAGAGCCGTAATTGAAGAATTTAAGCGCAAAGGCGGAAAAGCAGATGACTACGAGGCATATATTAACGCAATATCCGGGCTTGACTTAAAACTGGGCGCTTTCAGGGCAAACTGGACTCTGGTTACCGGCTGGTTAATGTCTCCTGAAGGCGGTCTTCGATGGATCAAAAGAATTTTATTATTTTTCCTTATCGTCCTGGTGTCCTGGATTCTGGCGGTTTTGACCGGCAAAGCCGTTAAAAAGGCCGTCATTAGAGTTGAGGGTGCTTCCGAGCTTTTAAAAGATTTTGTTGTAAACATCATCCGAAAGATCATTTTCATCGTTGGATTTGTAGTGGCATTATCTTTTCTGGGAATTAATATAGGACCTCTTCTGGCTACCATTGGGGCCGCCGGATTTATCGTCGGTTTTGCGCTTCAAGGAACACTCAGCAATTTTGCAGCTGGCATTATGATTCTGATATACCGGCCCTATGATGTTGGTGACTTAGTGAAAATCGGTGACACTTTCGGAAAGGTAGATGCCATGACGGTTGTCTCAACGACCCTGCTGACATTAGACAATCAGAAAGTGGTCTTGCCCAACAATATGATTTGGGGAGATAAAGTTGTCAATGTTACCGGTACGGATAAGCGTCGGGTGGATATGGCCTTTGGAATCGGCTATGGTGACGATATTGCCAAGGCCCAAAGCATTCTCGAAGAAATTTTGCTGAAGCACAAAGCCGTCTTGAAGAACCCCAAACCGATCGTTAAAGTCCACGAACTGGCCGATTCATCTGTGAATTTTGTTGTATGGCCCTGGGTGAAAACTGAAAATTATTGGGATGTATACTGGGATATAACCCGTGCGGTTAAAGAGCGCTTTGATGCGGAAGGTGTGTCCATACCTTTCCCGCAAAGAGATGTTCATCTTCACCAGGTGGCCGAAACTTGATAATAGGTTTGAGTTTCAGAAAAAGTGAATATCCCAAAATGTTTGTGATATCGTAATTTTTTAGAGAGCAACACCGCCGCGAGATGCCAGCATGATTTGACCGAAATTATCTCAAAAATCTCTGATGTGAGAAGTCATCCACCTGGTACTTCGGGAGGCTGAGACTTGAAATTCATCATCTCAACTGGAATAAAATCAAACTCCACCACCACGGGCTCGCCAATGTCTTCCATCAGGTATTCTCGGAACTTATCAACACGTTTCTGTACATCTGGCATGCCTTGCTTGTCTGCAAATTGCTCCTTTGGCAGAAAACCTTCTATATTGACGTGAAGAAGACCTTCTTGATATGTCACGCTGATCGATTCTAACTTGGCCCTGCCTGTTATTATGTCGGGCCGAATGTTTGCTAACTTAACGATTAAGCGTCCGGTTCTGTTCTCCACATAGAGCTTATGCAGCGAAGTTTTTAAAGGTTGAATCAGAAGCCCTGAAATTCCCACAAATAACACGAATCCTAATAGAGCTTTCTTCCACTCGCCATAGCGTTGGAGGATAAAGACCAAAATCGCAACAGCGACTATTCCTACGAAGTTAGTCGAAAAGAGCAGAAAGGCCCCGGCGGCTATATCTGCCCCACCGGCGAAGAGTCCAAATTTGCTTAATGACAGTCCCGCTTCTCCAACAGCTTTATGCCCAAGGGCCAGTCCTATCCCAGACACGGCGAGCGGTGGAACCAAGGCGACTGCAATGGCAACGCCTGCGATCGAACTGATAATACTTTGGCGTGTGTGGGCAAAGGCAGCTGCGCCACCCGCCGCCATAGCCACGCCAAGATCTATCAGTGTTGGCGTTGTGCGGTTCAGAATCTCTGATCCGGTGATTCTTAACCCAAAAAGAAGCGTAGTGAGATATGCAAGCACCACTACCAGGATTACACCACATATGACAGTCATGATGGACCGTGTAACCAGCCGCCTTTCAAATACCACCAGGCCGTACGAGAGGCTCATAATGGGCGCCATCAGCGGCGCAATGATCATCGCTCCAATAATCGCTGGAGAGCTGTTCGCAATGAGACCAAATGTGGCTATAACAGCGGCGAGTGCCAGCATGAAGAAAAAAGCAAAGGAGGGAATAGAGGCCTGATTCATTTGCTGAGTCAAGTCGGAGCCGGGCACTGCGTCCTCTATGTAAGGCGTCCAGCCGCCCGTGAGTTTGCGCCATATTCGAGTCAACAACCGATCTTTCATATTGACAAGAACTCCTTTCTTCAGAATAGATTTAGCGGTAGTATGAATTGTGGATTGGCTTCTTTCAGATCTCGACATATAGAAACGCCCAAATATCGAGAAGCAGGTTTGACAAACTATCAGGGGCGGAATTGATTGTCAAATCGACGAATACTCTGAACATAGGCTTCGGTTGGATAATTATGCCCTAATCAAATCAGGCTAATGGCATAAAGTACGATGACGGATACCGCATTGGATATCCAACATATCAAAGCTTTTGAATCGCTGAAAAACTTGAGATATTCATTTTATATCACTGGTCTAAGATTCCACCGTGTGCGCTGCTGCCCCAAATTGTATATTGGACATACAAACCCACACTCTGGCTAAATTGTAGACTTCGGCTATGTACCCATCATCACAATAATTTGTAACTTACATCAGCACATCTAACAATATTCAGAGCCTTCCAAATTTTCACATCAGGCACGAAATCTATGAAAACAGAAGATATCGTAACAACGCGTCTTCCATATGCACGCAGTCGTCAAGGGTCATGCTGTGCCCGCTGGCCATCTCCGACAGCTTAGCCCAGAAGTTACATCCCACAAAGCTTTAGGGCACACGATTTAGCACCTTCTATATCGGCTAGTCGCGCAATCATGATTTTCTGGGCCTGTGGTGAACCGGCGCCATGAATCGATTCCGTGAGATATGAAACCGCACCGGTTCCTATACAGATATTCTCTATCAAACGTTGAATCCTCATACGCTGATCGCTACTCACACCTGCCTTCCCGGCCATGTATTTGCGGACATATCCTCCGATTTCCGGATGCTTTTGATCTTCTATTGAGGGCATGGTTACCAGGATCCCGCCAGCGATATCCTGAGCCAGACGCGAAATTTCAAACGGAAAGCGTGTAACGTTAAGTTTGCAAACATTGGCCAGCAACTGATTGACAACAAAAGATCCGCTTGAGGTGTGATATCCCTGAGCCGCACTGGCCAAGGCAACACCATGCAGCGTTTCGTTTAGATGGATCATCTCGGACAGTTTATCCTTGAAATGCGAAGCCGTGTGCGTGCCCTGGTATTCAGCAATAGCCGCCGTGGCCCCAATGAGGACATCCCCAACCCCGACCTTACAGCCACCATAACTGGTTCGATGATTGGCGGCAAAAAGCTCTACCAGGCGCCCGGCAAAGGA
>JARRLH010000275.1:0-12330 GCA_037387205.1 Desulfofustis sp. | reverse complement strand
GATGGTCCCCGGCCGACTCTCTCCTGTCACTATGGTTCCCTGAGCGATGATCAAACCCACCAGGTCGGCATCCTCTTCAGAGCCGTTGCGAGAGGGTGTTACATGCCCAAGGTAGTCATTCAAGGATATGAGGTTTATACCGTTCTCGCCATCAGATCCGGCAAGCCGCGCCAGATAGGCACGTACTTCTTTTCTGGTTTTCAGCTCATCGACGAGACCGTAACTGAGAGCGAGTTTGGCGGTGTCGCCGCCAACTTTTTGTAAATTCGTCGGCACGGAATTTATATAATCGTTTATCTTTTCAACCGTTAATGAACGCTGTCTGGCCACGTCCGTCGTGTAGTTTTTCCACAAGGCGGAAAGCCAGTCCCTGGTTTGACTGCGGTCCTCCGCCGACATCGAATTTCTGGTGATCGGCTCGAGCGCTGACTTGTAGGAGCCGACCTGAAATACATGGAAGTCAACCTTGAGTTTTTCCAGGGCGTCTTTGAAATAGAATCGGTATAGTCCGAAGCCATGCAGATTAATCCCCCCCATGGGATTGAGAAAAAGAGTGTCAGCGTGGGCGGCCAGGTAATACTGGTTCTGGGAGAAATAATCCCCGGCACCGATTATCGGTTTGCCGCTGCGCTTGAAATCTGACAGGGCCAGGCCGATGGTTTCCATCTGGTTGAGCCCGATTCTACCCATGAGCCTCAAATCGAGAAGAATCGCTGATATCTTCGGGTCGTTTTCGGCATGGGCAATGGCGTCCAGAATATCCTGCAGTAAGGTTTCTCTCGGTTCCCCAGGGAGGCCCAGAAGACGGCCGCCATAATCGCCGAATGGGTCCCGTTCGGTCGGCTGTTCAACCACGTCGCCGGCAATGTTGAGTTTCAAGATGGTGTCGTCCTCTAAGAAGGGATCTTCAGATCCCACCAGGATATAGATGACGAAAACTACCAGCGCGACAAAAATCAGGTTGAAAACAAGGGCTCTGAGAAACGTCAGGGACTGGAATATGACTTTAAAAAATCCTGCTACGAGGCGGAAGAGGAAGCTCATGGTTTACTCGTCATGTATGTTTTTAGAACTGCAGGGATATACTATTGTCAGGCTCAGATAATAGCAACGATAGGCGAAGCTGTAAATGAAGAGGGGCAAAGGAGATTGCACACACCTTAAAACGGCAGCAGCAGCTGTATAGGTTTCCGTTGGCTACTGGGCACCAGGTTGGAGGCCGAAACCCCGAGGAGCCGGATCGGCCTTGTGCCTGCTTCGGTCTTGTTGAGAAGATCAGGGAGGCAGGCGAGTATTTCCGAAATTGAGGAGATTCCCGCTTTGCAGGATACCGACCTGGTAATGGTGGTGAAATCACTGTATCTCACCTTAAGGGTAATGGTTTTTGCGAAAATATCTCTATCAAAAATTACCGTTCTTGCCGAAATACTCGGCAAGTTCAATCCTGGAACAGCGTCGCAGATCTGCTCCGGTCTTGATATTGAGGTGCAGCATTTTACGTTCGGTTACTTTGCCGATGCCGTGAAATTTGCCAATCGGCAGGGCGGCCAGAAAATCCTCCACCCGGTCTGGCTCAATTACACTGACGCCATTGGGTTTGTTGAGATCTGAGGCAATTTTGGCCACGAATTTAGTGCAGGACACGCCGGCCGAAGCGGTTAAACCGGTCTCGTCGTAAATGGTCTTACAGATCTCGCGGGCCAGCAGGGTGGCGGAGGGCTGGTTCTGGCTGTTCTCAGTGACGTCGAGATACGCTTCATCGAGCGACATCGGTTCAACCATATCGGTGTATCTCAGGAAAATTTTCATTACCTGATCAGAAATCTCTTTGTAGCGCGCCATTCGAGGCCGCACGAAAATCGCTTCAGGACAGCGCTTGAAGGCGTGCGCACAGGGCATTGCAGATCTGATCCCGAATTTGCGGGCTGCATAAGAGCAGGCCGCAACCACACCCCGGGAATCGGGTCGCCCGCCGACGATCACCGGTTTTCCTGCAAGCTCGGGATTATCGAGTTGTTCAACCGACGCGTAGAAGGCGTCCATATCAATATGGATAATTTTCCTGCGATCTGTCATAGTCAAAACACTGGCGCCGGAAGACGGTCAAACCATTCTGCGAGCCTCTCTGCGGAACGGTTCATTCTGATCCTGCCAGTGGTGGTTTGGCGTCGCTGCCGCCCCTGCAATTATAATGGATAGTCTCCAAGATAGAGATGAAAAAAATAGACACCATCAAGACAACCTCGTTGTTCGAAGGGTTAACCACAACAGAAATCGAAGCGGTCGCCACCTTGATTTTCGAGAAAAAGTTCGACAAAGGGGAAACGATCTTTTTTGAAGGAGACGAGGCTGACGGTTTTTACCTGGTCAGCAGCGGGCAGATAAAGGTGTTCAAGATGAATCCCATGGGCAAAGAACATATTCTGCATATTTTCGGTCCCGGTGAACCGGTGGGCGAGGTACCGGTATTCAGTAAGCAGCCGTTTCCGGCAACCGCGGAGGCGATTGTTAAGAGCACCACCTATTTTTTCCCGAGACATGAATTCGTCGCCCTCATCGAGCGACACCCCTCGATCGCCTTGAATATGCTCGCTGTTCTGTCCCGTCGTTTGAGACAGTTTGCCACCCAGATTGAGAATCTGTCGCTCAAGGAAGTTCCGGCGAGATTGGCAGGCTACCTTCTCTATATTGCCGAGGAGCAGAACAATAGCGACGTCGTCAGGCTGCCGGTGTCGAAGGGACAATTGGCGAGCTTGCTGGGAACCATCCCCGAAACCCTGTCGCGGATATTTGCCAGGATGAGCGATGAGGGCCTCATTCGAGTCGATGGGCGTTCGATTACCATTGTGGATCGCGACGGACTCATGGATAAATAAGGTGGGGTGGATATTCAGGGGCCTATCTGGGCAATCGATTGCTCATAGTGATGGCTGAACACGTAGCGCCGATTGCTGACTTCGACCTTGGGCGGCAACCGGTATGTTTCGAAGAGATCATAGCCCTGTTTCAAGTTTAACCAGAATTCATACCAGCGAGAGCTGCGGTAGAGGGCCAGATTTCCCGGCGTCAATCTGAAGGGAAAAATATGAACCTGAAACTCCTTCTGCCCTCTGGCTAACGCAGCATCGGCGAGAGTGTAGATCTCGTCCATGTAGTAATCGGTCATGGCGTAGCAGCCGGTGGAGGTGCAGCCGCCGTGCACCATCAGCGCCGAGCCGCTGCGATTATGGCTTTGGTCGTAGTCATTGGGATAGCCTAAATTGAACGACAGGTGGTTTCTGCTCCAGGGATTCATCTGGTCGGCGCCTACCAGGTAAAATCCTTCTGGTCCCTGTTTGTCGCCCAGCTTGAGTTTGGGTCCCAGTTCTCCTGAATAACGGCAGATGATATAGGTCTTGAACAGCTCGAATCGTCCGCCGCTTTTTCGCAGCCACACCTCCAGTTCACTGGAGCGCTTGAAGATTCTGAGGTAAATGGGGGCGCCAAGTTTCATCGACTTGCTGCCAAGCATGTCTTCGAGCCGGGTCAGCGATCGGTGGTAGGCTGCTACGGACGTAATGCTGCCGGGAAGTTTTGGGGCGGCTGCCTCGAGGCGGGAGGGGAGGATGAACACAAGGATATAGATGGCGATTGGGGCTAACGAGAATCTCAGCATCATGGGGCAGTTGAATAATGAAAGGAATAATATTCACAAGCAAATTTGCCCCCACTTTAGCAGGTGGGCGCCTCCTTTGTCCAGATCTGACAAGCTCAGCCTCCTTGGGTGGGTCGGGTGGGGACAATCTTCACTGCTTGATAAGACAGTCGACCGGGATTAAGGTAGCCCTGACGGTCTTGGCGAACAAAAGCGGATCTGCCGGGATTTACTAATTGGCTGGTTGCAATAAGAATTTTATGATAGATCTTCATCTTCACTCCACATTTTCAGACGGAACCTACTCTCCTGAAGCACTGGTCCGTATGGCCAAAACGGCCGGGCTGAAGGCCATCTCAATAACCGATCACGACACCGTCGACGGGACCGGAGAGGCCCTGGCCGCAGGAGAAAAACATGGGGTACGAGTCGTGTCAGGGGTGGAACTCAGCGTGTTTCTGGATGATTTTCATTTTCATCTGCTCGGCTATCATTTCAATTGGCGCGACGAGGGACTGAGCACCAAGCTCGATGTGCTGCAAAAGTCGAGAACCAGAAGAAATTCGGTTATCATTGCAAACCTGCAGAATCTGGGGTTGGACATTACCGCAGGGGAACTTCAGGAAATATCGAGCAGCGGGCAGACCGGAAGGCCCCATATTGCCAGGCTTCTGGTGGACAAGAAAATCGTCAGGGACATCGACCAGGCTTTTGCCCTCTATCTGCGGAAAGGAAAGCCGGGTTATGCCAGGCGTTTTATCTATCATGTGGAAGAAGCTATTGCCCTGATGCATGACAGTGGAGGCTGCGCCGTGCTAGCTCACCCGGCGCAGATAAGCAGATCAATCCCGCTTCTGGATGACCTGCTTGGTCATTTGAGGGCGCTGGGACTGGATGGTGTCGAAACCTACTACCCCACCCAAAAGGGCTCATTTTTCAGGAGTCTTCGGAAGATTGCCGCTGCCCATGAACTGTTTGAAACGGGAGGAAGCGACTACCACGGCGATATACGGCCCAATACGGCAATGGCCGGAAACACAACTAATGCGGTGCCACTGGAAGTACTGGAACAGATGGACCGCTACCACCTTCAACAACAGAAAGCGATATAACGATGATTCCGATGCCCACCATACTGGTTGTTGACGACGAGCCCAATTACCTCATAGTCCTGTCCGAGTTGCTCAGAGATGAGAGTTTCGAGGTGTATACCGCCCCGGGAACTGATCAGGCAATGGGCATCGTCAAAGAGGTCGATCTCGATCTGGTGATTACCGACATGCAGATGCCCGGTAAAGACGGTTCGGTACTCATGCAGGAGGTGAAAGACTACAACGGCGATCTGCCGGTAATTATCATCACTGCCTACGCCGAGATTGAAAAGGCGGTGGCAGCAATGCAGGCGGGAGCATTCAGCTACCTGGCAAAACCCTTTTCCAACGATGAACTCATTGCCACCATCAACCGTGCGGTAAGTCACTATGGTCTGATCAAGGAGAATATCAGGCTGCGCGAAGAGATGAAGCAGCGCTCGGGCTTCGATACCATGATCGGTAAGAACCCCCAGATGATCCAGATTTATGAGCTTATCAAAAAAGTGGCGCCCACCCCCGCATCGGTGCTTATCACCGGAGAGAGCGGCACCGGCAAGGAACTGGTGGCCAAAGCGATTCATGTAAACAGTCCCCGGGAACCATATCCATTTATTACCGTAAACTGCGCCGCTCTGGCTGAAAACCTGCTCGAGAGCGAACTGTTCGGCCATGAAAAAGGAGCTTTCAGCGATGCGGCGGCAATGCGCAAAGGCAGATTCGAACTCGCCAATCAGGGGACGATTTTCCTCGATGAAATCGGTGAAATTCCACTCTCTCTCCAATCAAAGCTGCTCAGGCTGCTGCAGGAAAAAAATTTCGAACGGGTCGGCGGCACCCAGACCATCGATGTCGATGTCAGGATCATCAGCGCCACCAACAAGGATCTTAAGGAGGAAGTACAGCAGGGGCGGTTTAGAGAAGATCTGTTCTACCGGCTCAATGTCATCCACCTGGCCCTGCCTGCCCTGCGCGACAGGATGGACGACATTCCCTTGCTCGTCGATCATTTCATCAAAGAAATGCGGGACCAATCTGGGCAAGGAGCGTCTCGAGATCTCACCGGAGGCGCTGCGGCTGCTGGTGAATCTGCCGTGGGAAGGAAATGTGAGAGAATTGGAGAACACCATAGAGCGGGCTGCCATTTTATGTAATGAAGATATCATCGAACCGGATGACGTCCAGCCCGAATCGGTATCGATAGACAAGAGTTCGGAGTGGAGCAGGGAGGTGGATATCCTCGATTATATCCCCGACTCGGTTGAACTCAACGATGTGTTGTATACCGTCGAGGAACGGCTGCTGAAGCGGGCTCTGGAAAAGACCGGCCACGTGCAGGCCCGAGCGGCGGAGCAGCTCGGTATCACCAAGAGTTTGCTGCAGTACAAGATGAAAAAGTACGGCATCAAGAAAAGGAAGTAGCTGCGTCTGCGAGCGCTGCTAGGCGTTGCTTCCCCATTTCAGCTTGTTTCTCAAGATGGCGAAATAGTCTTTTTCGGTGGAAACTATCAGGTGGAGCGGGTGTTCCGCCTGAGCCACCTCGAGAATATCACCTGATTTCATTTCCCAGCCTTTCTGACCATCGATGATGATATCGGCAGCGGCGCTGGCGTTGTCCGCCTGCAACTCGGAGCTGACGGTTTTATCCGCCGGCAGGATGATTGGGCGGCTGCTGAGCATAAACGGGCAGATGGGCGTAACCAGGATAGTCTTCAGTCCCGGGTGGACCAGGGGGCCCCCGGCTGAGAGCGAATAGGCAGTGGAGCCGGTGGGCGTGGAGAGGATGAGACCGTCGGCCTTGTAGGTGGTAATGTAGTCGTTGTCTGCTTTGGTGAACAGATAGAGCAGCCGATCGGCGGCGTTCTTGCTGATCACCACATCGTTGAGGGCATAGCGGTAGTCGGAAGGCTCGCCTTCTCTCAAGAGGCGGGCTTTGAGCATTGACCTGAGTTCCATGGTCACCGCGCCGCCGATTATCGCCCGCAATGCCGGCTTGGTCTCAGTCTCTGTCAATTCGGTGAGGAATCCGAGATTGCCCAGATTGATACCTATTACCGGAACTTCATAGCGGGCAGCGGTTTCGGCCACATGGAGAAGGGTGCCGTCGCCACCCAGAATGATGCCCAGATCCAACTCAGGAGTCAATTCATTCAAGGTCGTCTCTATGGACTGCCTGTTAAGCCAGTCCTGCAGACGCCGGGCGTAATCGGCGGCACTCCCGTTGTCCTTCTTGACGATAATGCCGGCTCGCCGGACCTGGAAATCGTCGATACTGCGGACGAAAGGATCGCGGGCTGCCATCAATTGCTCCCCAGTTCCCGCGAACGGTTGCAGGCAGACTCCACGGCTTCCATGACTGTTGCCTTGAAGCCGCCTGCTTCGAGCTGATAGAGGCCGCTGGCTGTGGTGCCTCCAGGGGAAGTAACCTGATCTTTCAGGAGGGCGGGATGGGTGTCGGATTCCTTGAGACACAAAGCAGCTCCCAGAACGGTCTGCACGCTAAGTTCGCGGGCCACCGCCCGGCTCAGCCCGGTCTTGACTCCTGCCTCTATCAAGGCCTCGATAAAGCTGAACACATACGCGGGGCCGGAGCCGCTCAAACCGGTAACCGCATCCATTAATTTCTCCTCGACGATTACCGCGCTTCCCACCGCGGTGAAGAGCGACTCACCGAAAGCGAGGTCGGCGTCGCTCACCGACTGGTTTCGGCAGAGGGCGGAGGCACCCTGCTGTATGAGGGCGCCCATATTGGGCATAACGCGGATGATCGGGCTGCTCTCACCAAGATAGCCCTGGTAGAAAGAAATCGGCAGACCGGCGGCGATGGTAATAACGAGTTGCCCTTTGTGTCTGTCCATCAGATGTGACAGCACCGAGCCCATTACCTGCGGTTTGACTGCCAGCAGCACCACATCAACTTCTCCAATGAGGGCTTCAAGGGCGGAGACGGTCTTCAGTCCGTAGGTTGTTTCAAGATAGTGGCGCCGCTGATCGACAGGTTCGGCCACCTTGATGTGGCCGGCTGTCAAGGTTTGAGCCTGAATAAGGCCCTTGATCAGGGCTTCGGCCATTTGGCCGCCGCCTATAAAGCCGATGGATCGGGTCATTGTCGTCACCGATGGATGATTTTCAGGACAATATCCATTAATTCTGCTATTCTACCATTTCCCCAAATTGAGGTCCAGATGACTTATACAAAAGTTCCGTGGAGTTGTCATAGGGTTTACGAGATAAATTTTCTAAAACGAAGGTACGATCATGATCAACAAGGATTTACTTGACATACTCGCTTGTCCCCAGTGCAAGGGGCCTGTGGAGTTGACCCAGGACGAGAACGGGCTGGTCTGCGATAAATGCAGGCTGATGTATGAAATCATAGACGATATCCCAGTGATGCTTATTGACAAGGCTGTGCGGCTCGATGAAAAGGACGGTTGAATTGCCTAAGAGAGTCTCTTGAGGCCGATTTATACCATCAGGCAAGGGCGCCGGCCATGGTGACTGCCTAAAATGGAGCAAGGCTGCACCGTCCGCTGCAGGCTCGCGCCTTGGTTGGGGCGGTGTCTTGAATGCCGAGCACTTTAGCGGTAATTCATCTGAGCCTTTTGCAACACTAAGGTTTTTGTTCAAAATCAAGGCCTGCGAGAAATTTTACCACAGGCATATGATTGATATTCCGAGGATAAAATTTTGAGCATAACGCAGAGTTTGGGCGAAAAGATCGTTTTGCAAATGGCTCATCTAGTATTGATAACAAAAAGATATGCCAATCAAAGGAGATAACGCCAAAAAGGAGTACCAAAAATGGAAAAGGATGAACGAATAGCGCAATTGCGAACTACCTATCTGGTACCCGATAATCATGGTGCCAGCGATTACTTCAGCCTGATCCGCGAACTTCTGAACTACAAGGAATCTGATCCCGCGGTACAGACTCACATACATCAGATTTACAGCCTGGTGGAAGATGAGATCATCAGCAACCAGGGCGCGCCGGTGAACGAGATTAATTTTGGCACCTCGGGGTGGCGCGGCATCCTGGGCAAGGATGTCTTCAAAAAATCGCCGGTGTCTTGTCCGCTTCGCTACTCGAACTCAAAGCCGCTTTTTCCATCAATCTCACCCCCTCGCATAACCCTCTCGATTACGGTGGCTACAAATTCAATGCAGCTGACGGGGGTCCGGCAGCCTCCGAGCTGACCTCTATCATCACCCAAAAAGCGAGAGAGCGGATCAAAAATACGGCCGGGACCGAGGTCCGCCAGGTCACAGAACGGGGAGAGCTGGTGGAAACGGATTCATTGGCCCTCTGGCAGCGGCTGGTCGACAACAACAAAGAGGTACACCGGATCGACTATCGAGCACTGCTGGAAAAGGTTTCCGCGCATTCCGATATTGCAATTGTAATCGACTCGGTCCATGGAGCCTCAAGGTTGCATATCAAGCGCCTGCTTGGCCCGGCGGCGGTCCACCTCGAACATCTGCGCGGCGAGTCGGACGTAACCTTTGGCGGCATAGCTCCAGAACCATCGTCCGAGAACATGAGCGAGGTGACCCAGCGTCTCCAGGCCTGCTCAAAACAACTCAGGATCGGCGCGATAATCGACCCCGATGCAGACAGGATAAGGTTTACCGACGGTGATACCGAAATCAGCATGAACCAGTTCGGCGCCATGGCCTATCATTTCCTCCATGAATACAAGAAGCTGTCCGGCATGGTGGCCAAGACAGTCGCTACCTCCAATCTGGCCAACAGCGTTGCCGCGACTTTGGGGGAGGAACTTTACGAAACCAGGGTCGGGTTCAAAGAGTTCAAGCCGGTGATAGGCAAAGCGCTGGTTTATTTCGAGGAATCGGACGGCATTTCGGTGATCGGCCATACCCCTGAAAAAGATGCCTACATCGGCCTGTTGCTGGCCCTTGACATGGTAATCACCACCGGCCTCAATCTCGGCGGGATCAAGCAGGAGATGGACAGGAAATATGGCGAGTACTATCCGGAGCGTGATGGAGTGGCTGTCAGTCTCAAAGGAGAGCCATTGTTGACAGCGCTCGCAGGTCTTCAGAAGTATGACGTGGGCACTGTCGTGATGGTGGGGGACACCGAGAAGACCATCAAGGAGATCATCACCAAGGATGGCAGGAAGATGATTTTTGAAGATGACAGCTGGTTGATGATCCGCCCTTCCGGTACCGAGCCCAAAGTGAGATTTTATGTGGAATCAAGAGATCCGGGCGGTACTGCTGATCTCGTTAAGGCCGCCAGAAACATGCTTCTGGAAGCCGGTCTGCTTGACTGAAAAAGTCCGCCAACTACCTTTACTTATCGAAGGTTGCAAATCATCGGGCAAGTATTATTGTCGATTAGCACGATTTTAGATAACCGATAACTTTTTATGCAGGAGTAGGTGCGATGTGGTTGTACACCGATACGGTAACGGAACATTTTCAAAACCCCCGGAACGTCGGAGAGGTTGAAAACGCTGACGGAGTAGGCGATGTGGGATCGCTGGCCTGCGGGGATGCGCTCAAATTAACCTTGAAAATAGAAGATGACCGCATTGTCGATGCCAAGTTCAAGACCTTCGGCTGCGCCAGCGCCATCGCTTCGTCCTCGGCTCTGACCGAAATGATCAAGGGTATGGAAATAGCCGAAGCAGAAAAAATCACCAATGAGGATATCGCCGATTTTCTTGGGGGACTTCCCAAGGAAAAGATGCACTGCTCGGTAATGGGAAGAGAGGCGTTGGAGGCTGCAATAGCCGATTACCGGGGAGAAAAACTGCCCAGCGCTGAAGGTGAGGTGGTCTGCGAATGTTTTGGCGTCACCGATGTGGAAATCAGCAGAGCGATCAAGGAGTCCAGCTTACGCTCTGTTGAAGAGATCACTAATTTCACCAAGGCCGGCGGCGGCTGCGGCAAATGTGAAGACAAGCTGGAAGCACTTTTGCGCCAGACCATTTCAGAAGGGCTTCAGATGGTCGAGATTGACAAAAAGCCGACCCGCATGACCACCCTGCAGAAAATCAAGAAGATCGAGGAGGTGCTCGAACGGGAGGTGCGTCCCGGCTTGCGGCTGGACGGCGGTGATATCGAACTGATCGACGTGGACGGCGATTTCGTCATCGTCTCCATGCGGGGGCAGTGCACCAGTTGTGCAAAATCTGAAACCACGATTAAAGAACTTGTGGAAAAGAAACTGCGCGAGCAGGTTCTTGAAACCCTGATAGTAGAGGAAGAGAAGTAATGGCTGCTGACAAGGTCGTCTATCTCGACAACAACGCGACTACCATGGTCGCCCCCGAGGTGTATGAGGCAATGGCTCCTTACTTCACCGAGCTTTACGGAAATCCTTCCAGCATGCACAGTTTCGGCGGCCAGGTTGGAGTAGCCGTCGATCGAGCTCGGCAGCAGATTAGTTCCCTGCTGGGCTGCGAGGCTGCCGAACTCGTTTTTACCAGCTGCGGGACCGAAAGCGACTCCACGGCGATCCTGTCTGCCCTGAAGGCCAACCCGGATAAACGTCACGTCCTTACCACCCGGGTCGAGCACCCTGCGGTAAAGAACCTGTGCGAGAATCTGGGCGTTATGACCGGCACCAAATACCGGGTAACCATGCTCAAAGTGTCCGAGGATGGCATGGTCGATTTTGACGAATACGTCAAGGCGCTCACCGAGGATACCGCCATCGTCAGCATAATGTGGGCCAACAATGAAACCGGAGTCTTGTTTCCGGTGCCCGAGATGGCGAAAGCCGCCAAAGAAAGAAACATCCTGTTTCACACCGATGCGGTGCAGGCGGTCGGCAAGATACCCATAAATCTGCAGGAACTCGATATTGACTATCTGTCGATGTCAGGTCATAAACTGCATGCCCCGAAGGGGGTCGGGGTCCTGTATATTAAGCGCGGCACGGCCTACGCACCGTTTATGACCGGCGGGCATCAGGAACACGGCAGAAGGGCCGGTACCGAAAACGTTGCCTCGATTATCGGGCTGGGGAAAGCCTGTGAACTTGCCGCTGCAAAGATGGAGGAGGAGAACACCAGGGTCAAAGCGCTGCGCGACAAGCTCGAGGACGGCCTTCTGGCCACAATTCCGAGGTCCATTTTAAACGGCAACAAGGAACATCGTTTGCCCAACACCACCAATATCAGTTTCGAATACGTCGAGGGAGAGGCGATTCTCCTGCACATGAACAGGTACAATATCTGCGCTTCCTCCGGCTCGGCCTGCACTTCGGGATCTCTTGAACCTTCGCATGTACTGCGGGCCATGGGGGTGCCATTTACGGCTGCCCACGGCTCCATCCGTTTTTCATTGAGTGTCTACAACACCGAAGAAGAAATAGACTTTGTTCTGGAAAAGATGCCAGCCATTATCGGCCGACTCAGAGAAATGTCACCATTCTGGCCGGGAGAGTAGCACGACCAATTACTTTGGCACGCCGACCGAACCGAGTCTGGCAGCGTGTGAGTCGGTGTTTCATTTGTGTTTATCCCCGTCCTGCCTCTAATTAGCCGCCTTGTTTCTCCTATCTGCTTAGAGGAGTTCAACCAAGCTCTGGAACCAATGCTCCGGGTTTTTCATAATCCACTGGATTCG
>JARRLH010000274.1:0-7830 GCA_037387205.1 Desulfofustis sp. | reverse complement strand
GCTCATGCGCTTCCTCCTGTAGTTAGGGTTGCTGGGTGGTTTTTTTATCGGCACATTCCCGGCAGATGCCCCGCACTTCAACATGGGTCGCTTTTATCTCACCGAGGGAGTCCACCGAGTCAGGCAGCTGTATGTTGTCAAGCTCAGTCGAGTAAAAGTCCCGGGTGTAGCCGCATTTGCCGCAGACAAAGTGGTGATGGCTGACCAGATTGGCGTCAAAGCGGGTACGCTCTCGGCTCGAGCCCAGGGTGGTCACCAGTCCGAGATCATTCAGCAGCCAGAGTGTCCTGTAAACGGTATCGAGCGATACCGTCGGCAGCCGCTTCCTGACCCGCTGGAAAACCTGTTCCGCATCGGGATGATCCTCGGTCTGGGCGATCTCGCGGAAGACCTCGATGCGCTGGTGGGTCAGCTTGATCTCCTCGCGTCGGCAGACCGACTCAAAATGAGCCATCCTCTCTTCAACTGCAGGTGTGTCGATATTCATAAATGGCTACCAAATAGGAATTGATTCCTATATAGTTATTAACTACCAATAACCGCATAGTCAATATCAGGATAATCTTTTTTCTTATCGGATAGGATCATCTTAACTAATTGATATTTAATGTTAAATTATTGTTATTTTTATTTGTGGTAGGAAAACAAGAGCACAATATTCAGAAATATAATCACTGGTGTCGAATGCGGTGCTTAAAAACAGCCCTGTCGGCAGGAAATTGGAGGTTCGGTTCTAATCCCGGATTGAGTGCATCACCAGTTGCACTCATCCGCATCTTAACATTTGTGCGGAGAAACAGGATAATGGCCTCTATTCGGGCATATGCCCATAATAACGCATTGTAGCAGCATCGAATTAATGGAGGGAATTATGACCGAAGAGGCAGATGTCGGATGTGCCCGTCGTCACCTCCTGATCTTGAAATTGAAGTGCACTCGCATTACCCTTACCTCGGGTGATTAGGAGGCAGGTGCGGACAAATTAGCGGTGCACAAGTCACCACCGTTGTGGCTTCCAGCGCATGGGCCTGACGATTCTTCCAGCTAAATCATCGGGGCGCCCAGTTGAATCTTAGCGTTTTCTCGATGAGTGTATAATTTAGGTTTTAAAGGGGTGCAATTCAATGAGACGGCTGATAGGGTCAGTTTTAATCATGGTTTTAATGGGCTGTA
Source organism: Desulfofustis sp. (assembly GCA_037387205.1). Classification (GTDB taxonomy): domain Bacteria; phylum Desulfobacterota; class Desulfobulbia; order Desulfobulbales; family Desulfocapsaceae; genus JABDQA01. Next base: position 6,657 of record JARRLH010000274.1, on the reverse strand, counting down.
CGGCGGCAGTTTCTGCCATCAAAGTTATAGAGCTGCAGTGGGAAGACCTGATCGGCACCTTCGAATTCGAGGATCCTTTCGAGAAACTCACCTCAGAGCAGGTCTACGATCTGGGCACCTATGTGCGGGTCGTGAAACTCAAAGAGTCGGATCCATCCAGCGTCACCGAGAGTATGGAAAACGAAAAGATGGAGGCGGAATCGCGGCTGGAGGCTGGCGGCGTCGATGTCGATTACCTGATTTCCATCGCCAGTGAGATTAAGCAGAAGCGCATAAAAAGAGCGACTGCGGTGGTGCCGGAATTGGACGGCCAGCGAGTCAAGCTGCCCGGTTACCTGCTGCCCCTTGAGTTCGACGATAAAAAGGTTACCGAGTTTCTGCTCGTGCCCTGGTTCGGTGCCTGTATCCACACGCCGCCGCCGCCGCCTAATCAGATCGTGTACGTGACCATGGAAGAAGGGTACGGGAACACTGCGCAGTTCGCACCGGTCTGGGTATGGGGTTCGATGCAGGTCAAAAGCGTCCAGAAAAGCCTCTTCCTCGTCGATGGTGAATCAGGAATCGACACTGGCTATACCCTTGTTGCGGAGAAAGTAACCCCTTATACACCCGCCTCTGACAATTGATTATTCAAAGGAGGTCAATTATATACGCGAGGCTTGCAGGTGCGCTGGCACTCTGGCTGGCTGTCGTTATGCCGGTCTTTAAAAGTTCTGCGGCCGATCATGTCAGCCATAGACAGCACGGCGCCCATGTGCATGGAACGGCTCAGATGAATCTGGCTGTTGACGGAAAAAGCGTCTTTCTTGAGCTGGACAGTCCGGCCATGAATATAATCGGATTCGAGCATCAGCCGTCAACAGCGGAGCAGCGCGGCGCTGTAATCGAGGCGGCTGAAAAGCTGGAAGACGGCGGCAGCCTTTTTGCCTTCTCCAAAGAAGCAGGGTGCACCCTGGTCTCGGTCACAATTGACTCTGCACTGCTGGCTCATGGACTTGATGAGGGGGCGGCTGACGGGAAACATCGCCATTCAGCGGCTGCAGGGCATGGGGCTGAGGATCACAGCGCATTTGCAGCCTCCTACCAGTTTATCTGTGCGCGTCCGAAGAAGCTGAAGGCACTGGAGGTGAATCTTTTCACCGTGTTCCCCGGTTTTGAGCGGATCGACACGCAGATTCTCACGAAAAGCGGCCAGAAAGGGGTAAAATTAAGCGCCGGCAACAACCGGGTGGACCTGTGAGCGAACCGATGCAGGGAGCAATACCGCTCGACCAGGGGGAGCAGAATCACACCACAGGATCGACAGAACCGGTCATCGAGATTGACGATCTGAGTTTCAGCTGGTCGGCGGGATTCGCGCCCCTGCTCGAGATCGCGCAGCTGGCTATCCAGGCAGGTGAAAAGGTCTTCATAGAAGGGCCCAGCGGCAGCGGTAAATCGACGCTGCTCAATCTGCTGGCCGGGGTTCTCGTTCCCGGGCGAGGGGAAGTGAGGGTCCTCGGGCGCAGGATGACAACCACCGGCAGTGCCGACCGCGACCGCTTCAGGGCAGATCACATTGGCGTCATCTTCCAGATGTTCAACCTCATCCCCTATCTTTCGGTCACCGAGAATGTCACCTTGCCCTGCCGGTTCTCCAAACGGAAACTCCGCAAGACAATTGCGCGGGGCGGCGGGCCGGCGGAACAGGCGAAACAACTGCTGAGTGCGCTCAACCTGGCGGACCCGGAGCTTCTGAGGCGCCCCGTCACCGATCTCAGTGTCGGACAGCAGCAGCGGGTGGCTGCGGCGCGGGCGCTGATCGGCGCACCTGATATCGTGATTGCCGACGAACCGACCTCCTCGCTCGACGCCGGCCATCGTGAGTCCTTTATCAAACTGCTTTTCCAGGAATGCGAGCAGGCGGGGACGACGCTCGTTTTCGTCAGCCACGATGGATCGCTCTCCCGTTTCTTCGACCGCTCTCTTGCTTTGCAATCGCTCAATAAGGCGAGCATGTCGTTTGCGATCCCGGAGGCCTACCCGTCATGACAGCCATCTTCACCCTCGCACTGAAAAGCCTGCTCAACAGGAGAGCAACGGCCGGGCTCACCGTGGTTTCCATCGCCCTTTCCGTGACCCTGCTGCTCGGAGTGGAGCGTATTCGCACCGAAGCGCAGGACAGCTTCACCTCGACGATTTCGGGCACTGACCTGATCATCGGTGCCCGCAGCCATGGGAGAGCTACCGGGAGATTGCCGCCCAGCCTGCGATCGAATGGAGCATACCCATTTCCCTTGGTGATTCGCACCGGGGATACCGGGTGATGGGAACAACCGCAGAGTATTTCAGCCGTTTCCGCTACGGCAGGAAACAGCCGCTTGAGTTTGACCGAGGCAAACCCTTTGCCGACCTCTACGATGCGGTGCTTGGCGCCGAAGTGGCGAAACAGCTGGGCTACGATATCGGGGATGCCGTCGTCATCGCCCATGGTGGTGGTGAGGTGTCGTTTGTCGAGCATGGAGACAAGCCGTTTCTGGTGGCCGGTGTACTCAGGCCGACCGCTACCCCGGTGGACAGAACCATTCACGTCAGCCTGGAGGGCATTGAAGCCATTCACATCGATTGGCAGAACGGCGTGCCAGCCCAGGGGCAGACGATCAGCCCTGAACAAACCAGAACGATGGACCTGACCCCCACGCAGATAACGGCCTTCCTCGTCAAGCTCAAATCGCCCATGGCGACCTTCGGGGTGCAACGCTTTGTCAACAATTATCGGCAAGAGCCCCTGAGTGCCATCCTGCCCGGCGTGGCCCTGCAGCAGCTCTGGGAGATCACCGGGGTGGCGGAGAAGGCCCTGCTGGCGGTGTCCTCATTCGTAGTGGTGGTAGGCATGCTGGGGATGCTCACGGCCCTGCTGACCAGCCTCAACGAACGACGGCGGGAGATGGCCATCCTGCGCTCGATAGGGGCACGGCCGCTGCACATTTTTGTCCTCATTATCGGAGAAGCGATGGGAATTACGCTGCTGGGCATCAGCCTGGGCATTGCCATGCTGTATGGTTTGCTCATCCTGGCCAAGCCCATGATCCTGTCCATGTTCGGATTTTATCTCACCATAGGAGCGATCACCGCTCACGAAGCGTTGTTGATAGGGATAATTTTTCTGGCGGGAATGATCAGCGGCATCGTGCCCGGCTGGCGCATCTACCGCTATTCACTGGTCGACGGAATGACGGTTAGAATCTGATCTGGTCAACCGCACGCTCACCTCACCCCGGCAGGATCAAATCTCGCGAAGCTGGGGGCCATGGAAAGATAGTAATCCAGCAGATAGATCTCGGAGGGCTCGACCAGAGTATGCTCTTGCCGTATTTCCGAGAGCCGCTCGACATGGGCGCGAACCTGCCACATGGAAAGATCCTTGGCAACCCTGCCGGCCATCATCGGGTGGTTCTCCAGCAGAGTTGCATAACTCTTGACGATCCTGTTGCGCAGCGGGAACAGCGGAAGATCGGCGCCGGCCTGTTGTGACCCCAGCACGGACAGGCTGTTCATAACCTGATCGAGTTCCTCGTTGGAGCGGCCAAGGCGGCTGAAGTACCAGGTTTCGATTTCGGCAATGCCGGTCTCCGGGTGGGCTTCAATGAATGCGGTAAGCCAGGCTGCCAGGTTGGTCGTAGTGCCAAAGCGCACAGCCGATTCGACCTGCTTTCTGATATAGGCGCGGTCATCCGGATGGCGGCTTTGACCCAGCAGAAGGATATAGAGGCTGTGCCACTCGATAAAACGAAAATTTTCAAGAAATCCATAGATCTGATCAGCTGGTATCTCGGGGGCCAGTATTTTTATCGTCGCATACGGTGCTCTGCCGACTTCGAGATAGGCCTGCTCCTGGATGAGACGATGCTTGCTGGTCAAGAGCTTTGAAAAATAGTGGAGCCTTGCCCGCTTCCCCTGGCTGTCAGCCCAGTCGCCGCCCTGTTCCACGATGGCTCTGATAAACGGCTGATAAGCTCCGTCGGCAAAGGTGATCATCCGCCACTTGTCCGCCCCGCTTGTCCTGGCAAGAACGACAACGCTGTCGGGGATGAACTGCAGTTTTCTTCTGGTGGATGAATCACAGAAAATCTTGACTGGGGCGCTGATTCCAGTTCCCCTGATGAGCTCGGCCTGCTCGAATAGATAGGGTGAATTCTCTACTTCGCGGGCAAAGATGATCTCGTTATATTGCAGCAGGCGGTCGGCCAGCGTTCTTTTGGGATAGGGCACGCAAATCGTACAGGCCTGCGCTGCTGAACCCTTGAAAAGCGCGGCGATGACCAAGCAGCCGAGAATTACAGCGAGGTAGCGGAGCCTGCGCACGGAGAACATTGACTCTTGTGGGGCAGACCGGCTGAAGATTCCCTGCACGGCGGACAGGCTAAAAAATCGGCAGCTTGGTGTCCAGTGATCCGTCGGTCAGATCGGCGTCCTGGACCTCACGCTGAATGGCCAGATAGTGGGAGATGACTCCCTCCTCACCGTGGATGGGCACGATTTTCCACTCCATGATGAATTCCGAGCCGTCCTTGCGATAGTTGAAGGTTTTGCCGTGGAATACTTCGCCTTCGTCCAACTTCTCCTTCAATTCCGACAAGACCTTCTGATCGGACTTGTCGCCCTGAAGAATGGCCGGCGATTGACCGATTAGCTCGGCAAAGGTGTAGCCCGTCATTTCAGAAAATGACGGGTTGACATAGACGATGGGATAGCCTGGTTCGGCTAAAGTGATCATGACGCCCTGGAACGACGACTCCAGAGCAAAATGCAGCATATTCTGCATGATGGTCTGAAAATTCTGGTCATAATTGAATATATTCTCCAAATTCAAGGTAGGGGACATGGTGTTTCTCCGTTTTTCTCATTAGGGTGAAAGGCTTGGCCGGATTTTTTTCAACCGCGCTCAGGCGGTGTCGATGAGCTTGCCGGTTGAATAACAGGTACTACCCTGACAGCCTTTCATAATAAATAAAATTATGCATGATTGAAAAAGGTGAAAGATAAAAATTTCCGGGTCTTTTCAGCCAATATCGAGCAGGTGAACCGGAAAACTGCCTTTTTCTCTGTCCCTGCAATAGAGCCGTAAAACTTCATGGATCGAGCGAAAAGCTATTTCCTGCCAGGGTATCTCATTTGGCCTGAACAGTCTCACCTCCAGACTTTCGCTGCCGGGAGCAGCGGCGCGCTCGGCCAGGGCGCACCTGAACATGATGTATACCTGGTTGATTCGCACGATATTGGTGATGGCGTACGGCACCAGATCGGCGATCCGGTAACCGGCTTCCTCAAGAGTCTCCCGGGCGGCCCCCTGCTGCAGGGTCTCGCCATTTTCGAGGTAGCCAGCCGGCAGGGTCCATTTGTCCATGGCCGGTTCGATGGCCCGGCGGCAGAGAAGAATCCGGTCGCCTGTCTCGGGGATGGTGCCTACCACCATAATGGGGTTCTGGTAATGAATGGTTGCGCATGAGCTACAAACGAATCGCAGTCTGTCGTCCGCTTCAGGTATCTTGCTGGTGACCGGCGCACCGCATTGAGGACAAAAATTCATGGTCGTGGCCTCGATCTGTTTTTGAGTTTGTACCACATATCCATCTACTCCAGCGACACCTTTTGTCAGCAGCGCTGTTGACTGGGTGTGGGCGGGGCGCTGTACTGTATATTTTGCCCTGAAAATTGCCATCTCGTGTTTTTCTATTGCTATTTTTTGAGAATGGCTTATGGTTGCTCCCGGTGACGAATAATCTCACCCAACAGATCACGCATAGCGTCTCGCGCCACCTGTCTTGTAGCACCCCCTTCATTTCAGTTGCCCACATTGATTCTTGCTGATCATAGCTGAGAGGAAGCAGGATGAAACTCTATATTGGCAATCTACCATTCGATGTGACCGAAACAGAATTGCTCGGTCTCTTCAATGAGTTCGGTGAAGTTATCCATGCCAACCTGGTGAAAGATCGCTACACCGGTAACCCCAGAGGGTTTGCCTTCGTTGAAATGGACTCGCGCTCCAGCGGTCAACAGGCCATGGAGTCGCTGAACAAAACGGTCTACAAAAGCAGACCGCTGGTCTGCAACGAGGCCAAGCCGCAGAAGAAAGGGGGACGCAGACGCTAGGCTGCTGAACATAGCAATAGCGCCTACCCATGCTGGCCTGCCAGAGGGGGCGCACGTAATGTTCCAGGCAAAGGCGCTGGAATAAGAGGATCGCCGCAGGGCGGTTCTAGATTAAATAGTCCTTAAGGACTGATAGCAGAGGAGTAGTAAAAATGTCAGAAGGAACAGTAAAATGGTTTAACGATGCAAAGGGTTATGGTTTCATCGCCCAGGAAAACGGCAGTGATCTCTTTGTTCATCATAGCGGAATCAAGGCCGAGGGGTTCAAAACCCTGGAAGAAGGCGCCAAGGTTGTCTTTGAGGTTGTCGAGGGCCCCAAAGGCCCGGCGGCGACCAACGTCGTTCAGCTCTAGGATTCCCTTCGTTGTTCGGGGGGGCGGTGCCTTAGGCATTGCCCCCTCTCCTCCCACCTCAGGTTTAAGCTCCAACAGGCTGCAGTGTCAGGCGGCCACCCACGTCTCCACCGGCGCAGCACTCACTTATTTCCGCCAGAAGGCCGGAAAGAAGACCACCAGCGCCGAA
>JARRLH010000273.1:0-10883 GCA_037387205.1 Desulfofustis sp. | reverse complement strand
GCTTCCAGGTGCGCCGCCGTCAAAATTCAACGATTGGATATCCGCAGCTGGAGGCCTCGCTCTCTACCTGGCCTTCATCTTCTTTATCCAAGAAAGGCTTTACGGTGTCGCGCCCGTGTAAGAAACAGCGCGGCAGCCCAGCGGATGAGCCAGAAAAGTGTCAGCAAGCAGCGCCGTGCTAAGGGGTACATATCAATAGGTTTTTTCAAGTGAGCCGAGAGGAAAATAAAGATGGTGGCACGGCCCAGGGAGGAGTCGCACCACCAGGTATAAGGGTGAAGTGATACACCAAGTGAGAATGTACCACAATGTGATACTATCCTATCTCACATAGGAGTGCCACAAAAAAATGGCTGAGGACGGCAGGACCAGGCCCGATGCTGAGAATCTACTTCCTCGAAAAGTATCACCGTAAGCGTCAGTCTCTTTTTCCCATGACCGTTGGCTGAGTAGATTGATCAGGTCTAAACCATTCACAGGTATTGATTAATCTCCGTCTAATCCCCTATGCTATAGAGTGCGAATATGTATGGAGGGCTATGATATGAAGACAATCAGGGATGTGAGGAAATGGCTCACAAGTCTGGAACAATCAATTGAGGACCGTATTCTTTTGAAACAGCTGCGGGACATGCAGATTATTACCAGAAACGTGGAGAGAGATCTGGCAGATTTATTTGCTGAGCGAAATAAACTTATTGCCAAAATCGACGAGTTACGAAAAGAAATAGAAACGTTAAAGAGCCGTCAATAGCCCGAGGGGAAAAGAGTAGTAACAGCTTATTTCACCTCCTGCCAATGCTCTGCAATTACTCTGGGAATTGGCAGGCTGACAGAATAGAACGGCTCGGTTTTATTCATCATCGCAACATGTTTCAAGTCGCTGCTCCCGGAAGGGCAGCGGGTGATATCTGAAGAGATATGCGGCTGGGGTGAAGAAAACTTATGATCTGAGACAAGGCCTCAGGCAACACTGATCAGTGCTCTGGCCCCTCAGTATGTGAAATGGCCTCGATTACCTCTGATAAGAGAGTGCTCTGCTTCTTGGTTAACTTGCCAAATTTTGCCCCCACTTCGGCCGGTAAATACTCATGGGTGCCATTTTCTACCATTGATACCCATATCCGTTTGGCAGGAAAACCTTCAAGGGTGGCAACCGAGGTTATGATGTCCGTTTCCCAGAAATCAGATACCGGCGTAAAAGGAGGGCATCTGAAACAGAATCCCCCCATGCTTATGTCGGTAATCTGATTCACCCCATGTGATGAGACCGAAACTGAATTTTCGAGTTTATAGCGCTCGTGTTTCCTTCGATCTTCTGTAGTCGGTTGCATAGACAGCCATCAATGTCTTGCTGAAGCAGATTCGATCTCGGGCAAGTCCTAACAATCAATGCCTAAAATATCATATACTCGCAGCACTATGCTGTAAGTTTCTCCAGTTAACGTACAACTGAAATCCCATAGAACACAATATTGTTTTCAGCTATTTGATTTGAGTCCTCTCTCTGGATATCACTCTTGTTCGCTACTGTCAATGATAAGCCGGCAAAATGGGGTACGGCGTTGAGCTTTTTAGACTCGTGAATCAGCTTCTCTCTAGTGGGAGCGTCCATTTTTCCCACATCCGGATGATAGGCAGTACGAACAGCAATCAACATTGCCCTGTCTTTGAATTGGGCAAATATCTGATAGTGATGGTCTGGATCTCTATTCACATCATGAATCGTGAATCCAACCCTGTCTAACAAGTCGTGGACATAGGTTACCCCATGTTCATGAATGGTCCTCTGCGACTCTAATTTTTTATGATCCCTCCAATGAAATACAACAGAAATGGCTTCAGCCTAGGCAGCTGAGCGGGCAGCAAAATTTTCATGAGATTACCGCCTTATTGAATGTTATTGTTTAAAAGAGGAGAACTTTATTGTCTGACCAACTGAGTCAGATAACTAACGATGCAATATTGAGGAACAAAGGAATGAAAACTATTTTATTAAAAGCTCAAGAAATAGGTAACATAAAAGCAACGCTGTTAACAGAAACCGCGCCGAACACCTGCACTAAATTCTGGGAAGCCCTGCCTTTAAAAGTCAGTTTATCCACTTGGGGAGATGAACTTTATGGCACCATCCCAGTGGATATCGAGGCAGAGAACCCCAAAGAAGAGTTTGAAATTGGTGATATTGCCTATTGGCTGCAGGGCTCAGGCTTTTGTATTTTATATGGTCGCACCCCCGCCAGTACCAGTGATAAGCCGAGATTGATTTCACCTGGTAATCCGCTTGCCAAAATTGAAGGTGATGTCAGTATCTTTAAGGGCTTGAAGGGGTTGGAACTAACTATTGAACGTGGGGAATAATTAACGTTTAGCGATCAGCCAGGTCGTTTAACACGTCCCTGACTGTGACGCCATGCTTCCCCCTCTTCCAAGCTCCACGCCTTGGATGCCAGTAGGTGTTGAGAACCTATTATATCGGCTGGCAGTGATCGGGGGTGCATTATCCTAAATCCCCGTGATGGTGCGTTCTTCTCGAAAATCGCCTCAAAGAAGTAAAAAGGGGAGCCTTTTGCAAAACTAAGATTGTCGTTCAAAATCAAACCATGCGAGAAATTTTACCACAGGCATATGATTGATATTCCGAGGATCAAATTTTGAGCATAAGGCAGAGTTTGGACGAAAAGATCGTTTTGTAAATGGCTCAGGGGAAAGGTTTCAGCCAGTTGATATTCCTGAAAATTGGACGAGCCTATCCTTTGGTCGTGAGAAGAGAACTGCCTCAGCCTGAAAAGCAGTTCACCTGGTGAGACTAGCGGGCTGGTCTAACGAACAGATCACGCCGGCTGACGGTGAGCGGCCATCAGAGTATCAGCGCGCTCTGCAGCAGCTTTACGCACCCGTTCGTCGCCATCTTTTTCAGCCATCTGTACGAGCAGTTTGGCGTCGTTTGAGTTCATCACGAAATTCAAACGCACGTCCGGATCTGAATGCAGGTACCTCGGAACAAACAAGTCTTTAAATTTCACCGTTCCCCCTCCAAAATTGAATTGAACGATTTACCCAGCCGGCCGGAAAATATCCCCGCCCCGGTGGCGGTTAACCGGCTCCGGCTCAGGCCAAGCAGGCTCGCCGTATCTGTCAACCAATTTCTTTTCTGATGAGCCTTTTGCAAAACTAAGATTGTCGTTCAAAATCAAACCATGCGAGAAATTTTACCACAGGCATATGACTGATATTCCGAGGATAAAATTTTGAACATAACGCAGAGTTTGGGCGAAAAGATCGTTTTGCAAATGGCTCTGATATAATGTTATTGTGACATAACCCTCCTTGGCATACACTTTTTAATATTGAATAAATATTTGTAATTACTATTTTTTATACAACTATTTGCCGACAGGCCAGGTACGTTAACCGAGCACAATTCAGGCATGCAGGTGACTTCTGAAATGCTGCAGGACTCCGCAGCAAGCGGGGTGGCGAAAACAGGACTGCTGTAGGTCGTTCCTCTCATCGCTATCTCCTATCTTAAGCCGGCGGCAGTGCCTGCCTCCTCAAACGATATGAAGAGTGCGAGAAAAGGGGTATTATCTTAAGACAATAATGATTCCCCTGATTCTGTAAACGTAACGCTGTGGTGGTTAGTTACATCTGCCCAGGGCCTTAATTGATATGTCCGGAGAGTACTAAAAAGAACCTCCTGGCCAGGCCCGGTTTCCCTATCCCCGGCTTGAATACACTCTCGTTATTTGATAGAAAAATCTTAGGAACCATTAACTGAAAGGATGATCAATCATGCTACCAGTCAATCATGGTTACCTCGCCGTATTCCAACTAGCTGTGAGGTTTGGGCGTAAGTTCAGAATGTTCTTCTGCGTTTTCCTGGCCTTGCTCCATGCCGGCTTGTCAGCCGCAGCCGACGATTTTTCAGGGGCCAGGCTGAGCGACGCGATGCAGCATATGCTGGCCGTTATCAGCAGCTATGGCATGCAAGATCCAGACGTGCTGCAGGCCATGGGGCGGGTGCCGAGACATGAGTTTGTACCGGAAGACAACAGGAGTTACAGCTACCGGGATACGCCGCTGCCAATCGGCTACGGCCAGACCATCTCCCAACCATATATCGTCGCAGAAATGACTCGGCAGTTGCGGCTCAGCCCCAGCTCTAAGGTGCTCGAGATTGGCACCGGTTCAGGCTACCAGGCGGCGGTGCTGGCTGAGCTCACCCCCACGGTCTACAGCATCGAAATCATCGAACCGCTGCAGGAAAGAGCCTCTTATACCCTCGTCTGCGTCACGGTGACGGCTACTACGGCTGGCCCGAGGCCGCACCTTTTGACGGTATCATTGTCACCTGTGCCGCCGGTGAAATACCGCCGCCATTGGTTGAGCAGCTTGCCGTCGGCGGCAGAATGCTGATTCCGGTCGGCAAGCGATTCGGCACCCAATATTTGATCCTGGTAACCAAACAGGAGGATGGATCGATTTCCAGCAGAAATCTGATGGCGGTGCGCTTCGTTCCTCTGGTCAGGAAATAACCGATGAATTCAGTCGGGCTGTTGCGCATCAGGGTGACTGTGTTTCTGGTTTCCCTGGTCGCCATCATCCTCGAAATAGCTCTGCTGCGCGAATTGGCCCTGCGCTTCTGGGAACACCTGGCCTGGCTGGTAATCAGCATTGCCCTGCTCGGCTTTGGCGCCAGTGGAACACTATTGGTCCTGGTGCAGCGGTTCTCCCGGATCACCAACCAAGTGCTCGGCTCCATCGCCCTGTTTGGTCTGGCGCTAAGCATCCCTTTTTCCCTGCTGCTTGGCGGTGCAATTAATGCCGACCTCCTGCAGATGGCGTGGCAGCCGGCTCAGTTTTGGAAACTAGGAATACTTGAAATAGTGTTCGCCCTGCCGTTCATCTTCTGTGGAACATACATAGGCTTGGCTCTTCAGGATAAGCCTGGGAGAGTGCCGGGGCATTACGGTGCCAGTTTTATTGGTTCTGGAATAGGCGGAGTCGTGATTCTGCCTGCTCTTTTTATATTTTCGCCGCGCCCGATCATGCTCGGCTGTGCCGTTCTGGTCTTTGCCGCGGCACTCTCATGTGCCAGAGGCGCAATGAGAACGGCAGGCGGATTCTGCGCAGGCCTCATGCTGGCGTTAATGATCTGGCAGCTGCCCCGGTCGACAGAAATATCGGCCGACAAGGATCTTCCCCAATTGATGGCCATGCCCGGAAGTGAAATTGTCGCCAGCCGATCCGGCCCCCAGGGTCTCGTAAATATTGTGCAGGCCCCGGCCTTTCATGGTGGTCCAGGCCTGTCACTAAACAACACCGAGCCGCTGCCCGACCAACTCCTGGTTACCCTCGATGGCCAGATTATCGGTAGTCTTTACCATAGCACCGGGAACGAAGGTTTCGCTTTTCTGGACAACACCACCATGGCGCTCGCCTACCAGCTGCAGGCTGAACCATCCCGGGTACTGATCGGCCCCGAAGCCGGCACCGCCCAGATAAGTCTGGCGCTCTACCACGGTGCTGATCTTATCACCGCCCTGGCCGACAACAGTTCGCTGACCAGGCTTAAAACCGTCGACCTGGCTTCCCATCTCGGCCACCTTTACCAGCGGCCGGAAGTGTCACTCTTCACTGCGACGCTCAGAGGTTTTCTCTACAACCACGAGCATAGGTACTCCCTTATAGATCTTCCTGTGGTTGGCTCAGACCTTGGGGGATTGAAGGCGGCAACCACTTCCCCGCTTCTTAGCCTTGATACCTTTAAAACATGCTTTGACCGTCTGGAGGAAACCGGGGTGCTGAGTGTTACCACCCAGGCTCACGTGCCGCCGCGCGAAAGTCTGCGGCTCCTCAATATGCTTGTCGAACTACTGAGAAGCCGGGGCCGTGATCCCCGGAACCATGTCGCCATCATTCGCAGCTGGGCTTCGGTAACGCTGGTGGCAGCCAAGTCAGAGATAACCAGCCTGCAGACCAGTAAGATCCGGTCTTTTTGCCGGACCAGAGGATTCGATCTGGTCTGGCTGCCGGATCTGCAGCCTTCCGAGGTAAACCGCTATCATAGCCTGGATGAGCCGCAATACTATCTGGCCGCCCTGAATCTCATGGGCTCGCAGAAAAGCAGTTTTGTTTCGCGATATATTTATGACCTGACGAGCCCAGTCGACGACAGGCCTTTTTTCCATCATTTCAGTCGCCTCGATATGGGTACTCTTACCACGCAATTGGGCAGGCGCAGCCGTTCCTATGCGGAGATCGGCAAACTGCTGCTTGTTGCCGCCGCTGTTCAGGCGTTGATTCTTGCCTTTACCTTGATAATCGTACCGATGATACCTGTTATTGGTATTCCAGGGGGAAAAACCGAGCAGTTGCTGGTCATCACCTTTTTCTCCGCCATCGGTTTTGGGTGGGGGGCTGGGCAGTATAGCCAGTTCAAGCATCAGCGAGCCGCTGGCCTCCAGTCATTGCCTTATCGGCTTCGCCGTTGCTGCACTCGCCATCGTCTATCTGATGCAGCTCGACACCTTGCTTTCCATCACCGAAGGGCTGGTTCTATTCCTCCGCCTGACAATCGTGATGCTGATTACCAGTCCGCTCGCCCTGCTGATGGGAATGATGTTTCCACTCGGCCTGAAACGCCTTGGCCGGAGGCACGCCAAATTGATACCATGGGCCTGGAGCGTAAACGGGTTTACCTCGGTAGTGGCCACTCTGCTGGCGCCGCTGCTGGCAATCCACTGGGGGTTCGGGGCTGTCGGCTGGACGGCGGCAGCCTGTTATGCTCTGGCGGCGATCCTCAGTCTGGGGCTGCCTGCCCGTCAATAAGGGGGCCGGGCACCTTTTCACTTGGGACCGGTGATAAACACCTCCCGCACGGGGTATCAAAAATCGTCAGTTTTTCCAGTATATAAAAATGGTGCAATCTGATATACAATGATGATCCTGCTATCTGGAATACGTCAGAGCGAGTACAACCGAAACACGTAATAGAGTGGCACCAGCAAAGAGGTTATCATACATGAGTGAGAAAACGTGCATACATTGTGGGAATGCCGTCGAAACCGAAAAGGTATTTTACAAAAAGGCTTCAGACACCCACTATGACAGGTGCGTGGAGTGCGGAGAACCGGTTTCCGATAAGGATGGTGTGATTAAGCAGTTGATGCTGGAAATTAAGCACTCAGATCAGAGAACAAACCTGGTTATCGGTGCGGGTATTACCATTTTTCTCATCATATCTCTGATAAGGGAATTCTTTTAAAGGCGCCCAAAAGGCAACATCTTCTGCCTCTGCACGGCCTCTCCTTGGTAATTTCATAAGGACCATTCAGGCAGGAATTGCTGTTCACGAGCGACTACTCCTTTATACACAGTGGAAAAGGCAATTTCCCATGGCGCTGGCCATTCAGAGTGTCGTTTAAAATATGGCAATCCTGCATCAACTAATTATATTTTAGAGGTATTGCCGCGGAACTTTACCGGCCTTTTCTCCAGTTAAGCACAGGCAGCCGATGTCTTCTTCAACCGGTGGCAGAAGAACTTTCGCCTCTCTCTTTCTCATCCTCACCCTGGTGATGATTCCCTTCGGCCTGGTCTATTACACGTCGACCGACTTCTATAAATCCCGCTATCAGCAATGGCGTAAAAACAATGAGCGGGCCGCCCAGCCCATACAATCGAGTCAAATCACCGACCAGTTCATTTTATCAAGGGATGAGAAACTGGAACTCAACAAGATCAGCGTCGAATTCAAGGGTATTCAGGAAAAGAACTTCCTCCTCAATCTCTACCTGCTCGATTTTGACCGGCAACAACCCTTTCCGCTGCTGGTTCCCAAAAAAGAGGTCAGGGAACCGATTGTCTTCGGGGGGCACCAATTCACGATTCTCTCGGGAAACGATCGGTTCATCAAGCTGAAACTCATCGACAGTTATCAGACCCCGTAAAGGCTTCATCGACATGCGGCTGTCCAGATCCGGGCCTTATGAATTGTTCCTGTTGATTTATTGCCTGGTTCAGCAGCGATAGTAGCCGTGACCTTGAAGGCCTCACGAAAAAAACGGCACCCCGAGGCATATCACCGCTGAGATCGCCGTCTTTTAAGTGCAATCGCGTGATAGTAAAATAGAGGGGCTGGAACTGTGCGGGTTTTGAGCAGATCGCAGGTGTGCCCGGCACATTACCGCAGCCCGGCAAATTACCGCAAAGATTTTTGCAGATTAAAAATACGAAAGAAAAATCGGAATAATCATACTAACGTGGTGCTCCGCTGACAGATAGGTGACATGCCCCATATTTAATTTTCTTGATATTCAAAAACTTATCGCTCCTTTCAGTTCTGAAACTCAGATCAAAAATCGGGAAAAACAAACAGATTGAAATTTTAAAAGTCTGTTATTCTGTTCTTTTTTTCAAATAATCTGCAATTGCCTCACAATTCAATAATATGAATTTCACCCAACCAAGATTCGTATGATACTGATACGCAATAACATTTTATTTCACTCCGTGAAATGGTATCAATTTTGCATTTCCACTACTCCACTCAATTCAAATTGTGCCAAATGAGCTTGCTTTTCCCCGCTTTGCGGAGGCTGCAGATACACCTGCCCATGGTACGCTGAATTTTCAATGATGGGCAAAAGCCTCTTATTGCTGGAAGCGGTGTTCCAATAAATAGTGCATCTCAGAAGTCTGGTTGAAGAATAAATTGGAACGTGCACGAGCAAGAGGTTTCGCCTTGGGTTTACTGGCCACCATAAAAAATCGCGGACATGCAAGCGCTTGCCCCCGATGGTGTTTTTCGTAGTAATTCCATGTAGTGTCAAAAGCTTAAATACCTGAAATCCTCCTGCAGTGCCCCTAAGACAGCAACCATGGAGCAACAGAATGACTGCTTTTAATGCGAGGTTCAGCGCTAAAGCCCGATTACTGTGGTATCCGTTTATTGCATGTTTATTCAGCGTGCTCTGTGTCTTCAGTCCGGAGGCTGTAGGCGCGCAGAAAAACAAAGAAGAGTTCGGGCACCTGTCCCTTAATGAAAAATGGCACGGTGACTTTGAAGAAATGTCAGAACGACGCCTCGTCCGTGCTCTCGTGGTTTCCGACCAAATTGGCTTCTTCATCGATCAGGGTCATTACCGTGGGGTCAGTGCAGAACTGCTCGAGGCTTTCAAGGTTTTCATTAACAGGGGAAATAAAGACCAAACCCTCCAGGTTGATGTGATTTTCCTGCCTGTGTATCGTGATCAACTTATACCTGCGTTAGTTGAAGGGAAAGGAGATATAGCGGTTGGCAATTTGACTATTACTGAAGATAGGTTGAAAAAGGTTGATTTCAGCACACCATTTTTCACGGATGTCAAAGAGATCGTCATAACCAGTTCGAAAGTCCCCCCGCTAAATTCCATTGACGACTTATCTGGCCGGCGCGTTCATCTCCGCAGGTCATCCAGTTATTATCAACATGCGCTTAAACTCAACAAGATTTTCAAGAAGAAAGGGTTGAAGCCGATGAGGCTCATTGACGCAGATGAGCATTTTGAGGATTCTGATCTTCTGTATATGGTAAATAAGAATCTGATTCAAATAACTTTCGTGAATGATCATATAGCAAACTTCTGGAGTCAAATATTCAAGGATCTCAAGGTTTACCCGGATGTCGCTGTTAATGCAGGTGGAGATATTGGCTGGGCTTTCCGGAAAAATAGCCCACAGCTTGCTGAAGTGGTAAATAGCTTTCTTGGCACTACGAAAAAGGGAACGAAGGTTGGAAACCTTATATTCAAAAAATATTTACAAGAGAACAAATGGGTCAGAAATAAGCTTTCACCCGAAGCAGTCAAGCGCTATCAGTCAGTTATGGAATTATTAAAGAAATATGCTGACCGGTACGAATTTGATTATTTAATGACCAAGGCTGTCGCCTTTCAGGAATCTCAATTGGACCAAACCAAGCGCAGTCCCTGCGGTGCCGTTGGAATTATGCAGCTTCTTCCAGAAACGGCCGCGGACAAAAATGTTGGTATCCCCAATATTGAAAATCTCGAGGATAATGTCCATGCCGGCCATAGATATTTGCGCTTCATTCAGGACAGATATTTTAACGCAGCTGAAATCGATAATTTGAACAAAAATTTATTAACCTTCGCAGCCTACAACGCTGGACCAAAGAAAGTACTGAACTTAAGGAATGAAGCGCAAAAACGAGGGCTCGATCCTAACGTATGGTTCAACAATGTGGAAGTGATCGCAGCAGAAAAAATCGGTCGGGAGACGGTCCACTATGTGAGCAACATCTACAAGTATTACATTGCCTATAAATTATCCAAGGAAAAGATCGACAAGATCCAGGAAAAGGCTGTAACTCTGGCACAAATCAGACCGAGCCTCTTTGGTCTTGCCTGGGCTCAGGATGCTAACTAGTTTCCATCAGGAAACGTGAGATTTTGTCTCGAGATCGAGGCGTGCGAAAAATTTTACCACAGGCATTCAGTTAATGTTGCGAGGATAAAATTTTCACTCGCAACGTAGAGAATGAGCGAAAAGACAATTTTTCAAGGTACCCTTCTCATTTTACATATTGAAAATTTTCTCTGGCATTGCTTCCGCCTGACACTCTAAAAAATCCCATTCAGCACCTTGGCTCGCCTTTACTCCTCTCCCACCTATAGTCATAAAGCGGTACGGCTGAAGAAGTGCTGTTTTTGAAGAAAATTCTGCTGGCGGTGGATGATCAAATTCATCGGCAATTGCACATATCAGCTCGCTGAATTTATCTTTCAAAACCCTCTACTGCTCAACAGAATTGTTTGATATTCTGAGAAGTTTATGAAATCATAAATGATGAGCCTTTTGCAAAACTAAGATTTTCG
>JARRLH010000272.1:0-5927 GCA_037387205.1 Desulfofustis sp. | reverse complement strand
TTAGTTTTGCAAAAGGCTCAGCTGACGAGTTGCAGATAATAGACGTGGTCAAACTAGCTGTAGTGGCGGGTCTTCTGAGATAGTTTGAGATTCTGCGCGATAGTAATTACCTACTAAATAGTGACCAACGTGAGTGCAGGCACAGCTGGCTCCGAGGCACGAGAATGTGTCATCCCGGCAGGTTGTTCCCTGCCTCTTCAATAAGGTGGCAGCGCAATGAAAAATCCAAAGGGTTGGCTGGAGGTGGGCCGGGCAGACAACACCATGCGGATATCTGCCGGCGGATTCTGGACGATTGACCAGCTATCGGAGCTGCAGTCGGCGGTGGATGGCCTTGTTGTCGACGGAACGGCGGATACTGAAGTCGATTTTCACCGCATCGAACGTATGGACACTGCCGGAGCCTATCTGGCCGCCCAATTGCTGGATCGGTGTGACGACAGTTCTTCCTTCCAGGTGCATTCAAATCAGACTGTTGACTCAATTCTGGAGACTGTGAGACGCTACAACACCTCAGCTGCGTCCCGACCACCTGCAGCCAGTGCACTGTACGAAATAATTGGACGTATCGGCAAAGCCACCCTCGAGGCACTTGACCTGGCCGCCTGCTTCATCGTGTTCCTAGGAGCCATCACTCGTCATTTCATCATCACGGTGATGCGTCCTGCCCGTTTCAGATTCAGCCAGACGATGACCCAGATAGAATTAAGCGGCTTCAACGCCATTCCCATAATCTCCCTCATCTCATTTCTTATCGGCATTGTTATCGCCTACCAGGGCGCACTGCAGCTCGGCAAACTGGGGGCGGATATTTATACCATCGACCTTTTGGCCGTCACCATTCTCAGGGAAATGGGCATATTGCTTGCGGCCATAGTAATCGCAGGCCGGTCCGGTTCGACCTTCGCGGCAGAGATAGGCTCAATGAAGATCAACGAGGAAATCGATGCAATGCTCACCATTGGCATGAACCCGATGGAGGTACTGGTCCTGCCGCGACTGATCGGGCTGACTGTCTCCCTGCCGATTCTTACCTTGATTGCCAACCTGTTCGGGGTAATCGGCGGCGGCCTCATGGTCTGGCTGGTGATGGATGTCTCTCCCCCCATGTTCATCAACCAGTTTATCGACTCACTGTCCCCCTGGACCTTCTGGGTGGGCATTATGAAGGCCCCGGTGTTTGCCGCGGTGATTGCCGTTATCGGCTGTTATGAGGGTATGCAGGTGTCAGGCAGTGCCGAGTCGCTCGGCACCCATACGACCCGCGCAGTGGTTGAATCGATATTTCTGATTATTGTCTTTGATGCATTGTTTTCGATATTCTTTGGAGTTATAGGAATTTAATGGGCTCAAGCAAGGGCTTTGCCATTAACGTTGCTGACCTGGTTGTCCGGCTTGGCGGTTACACCATCCATGATGGACGGAAAATCGGTTTTGCTGAAAACCATCATCGGCCTGATCGCACCGGTGAGCGGAACCATCGAGGTATTTGGTCAAAACAGCAGTCGACTTTCCTCCCAGGAAGCCCATGAGGTGCGCAGGCGCTGCGGAGTGTTATTTCAGGACGGGGCCCTGTTCGGCTCCCTTACGGTCAGTGAAAATGTTCAGATCCCGATCAAGGAGCACTTCACGCTCCCTCAGAAAATGAGAGAAGAGCTGGCCGCCTTGAAACTTTCCATGGTGGGTCTGGATGCGGACGCGGGCACTAAATACCCCTCTGAGCTGTCCGGAGGGATGCGTAAACGCGTCGGGCTGGCTCGAGCCCTGGCTCTTGACCCTGAATTGCTTTTTCTCGATGAGCCCACCGCGGGACTGGATCCCATCGGGGCGGCAGCGTTCGACCAGTTGCTCCTGGAGTTGCAGAAAAATCTGCACCTTACGGTCTTTATCGTCACCCACGATCTCGATACCATACATACGGTGAGCAACAGGATCGCGGTTCTCGGGGAGAAAAAACTACTGATCTGCGGCACGCTTGAGGACGTGAGTTCTTTCGATCACCCATGGGTTCAGGAGTATTTTCATGGGCAGCGGTCCCGTGCCGTTAACCACTAGCTGACAATAGTGTACTGCTGACACATCGGTTGCCCGGATACGCCATGGAATCAAAAAAATTCAACTTTGTTATCGGTCTCTTTGTGGTGGCGGGAATCGCCGGTATTTTTATTATCGGCCTGTGGCTCGCCAAAACCGGTTCAAGCGAGAAAATCACCCCCTATGAGGTGCTCTTTAAAGAGTCTGTATCGGGCTTGAGTGTGGGAAGTAAGGTGAGCTACCGGGGCATCCGCATCGGCTCGGTGACTTCCATAGGAATTAAACCCGATGATCCCCAGTTTGTGCTGGTCAGGATTGCCGTCAAAGAAGAATATCCGATTCATCAAGGTGATATCGCCTCGCTCAAGATCGAAGGGATAACCGGCACATCGTATATCGACATCGAAGGCGCCGAGTGGGACAGTGAACTGATTGAATCAACCCCGGAGACTCCCGCCACCATTCCTTCCCGCAGATCCGAGCTCGGCCGGCTGGTCAAAGGCCTGCCCGATCTTATCAACGAGGGAACCATACTGGCTCAGCGTTTCAGCGAGATGGTAAATGACAAGAACCGGGAGCAGGTTACCGCCATTCTCGTCAATATCAAGGAAATCACCACAATGCTTGCCGAACAGGGTGAGAACATCAACACCGTAATGGTTACCGCAGAAGATGCCGGCAACGAACTCATCGCCGTGAGCCGGTCACTGCAGAACGTGGCAACAAAACTTGATTCCCTGGTCGACACGCTGCAGGTCACCGCAAATGACACGGATCGGCTTATCAACGATGAGGGGGCCGAACTTATAAACGAGTGGAAAACCACCGTTCAATCATGGCGGGAACTCTCGGACACCGCCCAGAATTTCCTGGTTGTCAATGAAGATTCACTGCGCCATTTTTCCCAGGAAGGGCTTTATGAATTCACTTTGTTTCTGCAGGAAGCACGGTATCTGATCGCGGGGTTGTCCCGCGTAGTTGATAGAATCGAGTCTTCAGGCGCCCGCTTTCTGCTCGATCAACACAATCCAGAGATAGATCCGAACTGAGCTTATGAGGCCACGCAACAACAAGGTAATCAAACGCGATCACACAGCTGCAGCGCCATTGCTGCTGGTTCTGCTGGTAATGGGCAGTGTTGCCGGCTGCAACGTCCTGAAGCTACCGGGGCCACCGCCGGATCTTTATAATCTCACCCCGAAGAGCACTTTCAGCGACGATCTGCCGGAAATCGACAAACAGCTCACCATTGAGGAGCCTTTAGCCTCAGGGGGGCTGGACAACAATAGGATTGCCCTGCATCCCCACTCCACCAGGATCAAGTATTTTGCCAATGCCCGCTGGTCCGAGCGGGCGCCCAAAATGCTGCAGACACTCCTCGTTGAAAGCTTTGAAAATGCCAATAAAATTGTCGCGGTTGGCAGGCAATCAATAGGTTTGCGCTCAGATTATACCTTGAAAACCGAACTCCGTGAATTTCAGGTCGAACATGACGCCGAAGCCAAGATCTTCACCGTTCGGGTCAGAATAAACGCCAAACTCGTTCAACAGCCGAAGAGAAATATCGTTGGTTCACACAGTTTTGAGCACACGGTTGAGATAACAGACGACAGCGGCATGGACAGTATTATTATTGCCTTCGACCAGGCTGCCGGCAGGGTATTGAAGAAACTGGTGGAGTGGACGCTGCAGAAAATGAATCATGCCTAGTTTTCATCTGCAAACTGGTCAAACCCAAGAGCTTAGTCAATGGTGCTAAGCTTGGGTGGGGGCGACGGCAACGCTGCCGCCAGCAGGTTCAAATATTAGCGCATGTCCCAGAAATCCAGGAACGGAACCATATCGATATTTTCATTTTTTTCCAGCGGAAAATATTGATCCGAGTTCTCGATTTCCAGCAGTCTCCGCTCCTGGTCAAGCCCCTTAGCTGTTGGCTCGTGGTAAAACGCCACCTTCATCTTGCCAGTCAACTGGTCAGCTTTCAGTTTGATGGTGACATCCTGGTATTTCCACTTGTAGGTGAAAACATTTTCTTTCGCCGATGTCTTGTGGTCGGGCAGGCCGTATTTCGCCTTCATTTTTCTCTCGACCAGGTCATATTTGTCAGGGGAGTCCAGATTAATATAGACTGCATAAAATTTGTCTTTGTAAAAACCGTAGATCACGTCGCCTATGATCATGTCTTCAACAACATAGGACTCTCCCGGGCTGGAATAAAAGGTCATACCCCCTTTGCTGTAGAGCTGCTTTAAACCACGGTATTTGGAGATATCGCTGCCCCACACATACCCCATAAAACCGTCTTCCAGGTCTTCCGCCCAGGCAGTGCTGAACAGACAGAGGGTCAGCACGAGAACAAGGATGGCGATGAGATGGTTTTTCATGATTGTTTCTCCTCTTTTTCGGTGCGTTAGCAAATAGTACACCCTTACTCATAGTGCCGATACAAGTGATTGTCCACCTATCAACAGCCGGCAGCTATGGTGGTGGAACCAGCCTGAAACATCGCTGCCTTCCTAGGAAAATTTCAAAGCCGACCTGAACGAGCAGATCGACCCACGATTTGGAGGCTGTTTTCCATTGACCAGATACATTTCATCCGCCGGTGAGAATCCAGTCCTTAACCGAGGAGAGAAAGGTGCACTCTAAAAATGAAATTTTATGCCGATGTTGCCGGTAAACCCACCCACATCAATTTTCTCCTCCAGGACACCATCAAGTTCTGCAAATCGATAGAGAGCCTCGCCGAACAACTTAAGCAGAGACGTACCCAGGGGCACATCAAGTCCTGCCCCGATATACCCGCTGAATTTGGAGTCCAAGTCAACCTCACTGGATGAGTCGACATAGAGGTAGGAGACCCCTCCGAGAAGGTAGGGGTCTACTTCACCGTAAGGCAACAAGTGCACTTGCAGCCCTAGATCAAATGGTATCGTAGTTACATCCTCATAAACAATTCCCGTGTCGCTGTCTGAGAAGAAATGGGCTCTGCCATCCAGGCGCAGGTGCTCGGTGAAAAGAGGGATGGCTAGTCCAACTCCCGCACCCCAGGAACCATCAGCATCCTGTTTGCTCCAATAACTGCCATAGCCGTACAGATCAATTGCCGAAGCATTCGACCCGCAAAAAAGCATTGAAAGTATAAAAACCAGAAACACTATCTTTACATATCTCATTTCCACCCCCTCCATCAATCTGCGTACCTGTTGGAATTGACCATCTGCCTGGACCACCCCTGCCTGGAGGCGGCCGCTCGAGTCTCGGCGCACCGAGATGGTGCGGAATGCCTTTCGATTTCCCGCCACACTAATCTTATCAATTTTTATATCTATCACCAATAATAGAATGGTAGCACCGCCATCCGGGCGTGATTGTCGGCCGGGTGGGGATAACCATCAATCCATGGACGTATTCTATGGTATTCAGTTTAGGTTTGATCTGGCGCTTCTTGAGAAGTAGACTCTGTGTTTCAGCGGATAATCAGAGCGCAATCAAGCACTGGGTGAATATCGAGATATGGACTTTTTATATTTTGCCGCCTTCTCATTTTTAGTGATTGTCGGAGCATTTTTACAAGCCGTGATTGGGCTCGGTTTCGTGATGCTCGTAGCTCCTTTTCTCGTCTTGTATAATCCAGATTTTGTACCTGTGCCGATGCTGCTCATCGGCACCTTTTTACCCCTGCTCATAGTGTGGCGTGATCGCAAAGCTATTCATTTTACCGGGATCAAATCAGCTATCGCCGGAAGGATAATAGGAAATTTACTTGCTGTAGGGCTGCTCAGCATCATTTCTCAAAACACTTATATGCTGATCTTTGGCGGGTTGATTATCGTTACGGTTATTCTCAGCACGTTCACTTTCAACATTCGACCGACGGCGGTCAATGTGGG
>JARRLH010000271.1:0-12514 GCA_037387205.1 Desulfofustis sp. | reverse complement strand
CAATTTCACCAGATGATTAAATATTATGCATGTCTGGGGTATAATCAACGTGCGGGAACGCCCTTGGATGGCCCCAGCAGGCAGTCGGAGACAATGGACTATATGTCCATGATTCATGCGATATGAGTTTAAGGCGCCCAGCCAGGCAAGTAAGGAGCGAGGAACCGGTGGAGCGGCCTGGTAGCGCTGTGAGCAGGTGCCACAGCGAGCAACACAGCCTGCCGGGATGGATTGGACTTTTGTCGTTATCCATAATACTTGACTGCTCCGTACCTGTGGTGTATTAATGGTGCTCTCGACCTGGCCCCATCGTCTAGTGGCCTAGGACACCGGCCTCTCACGCCGGGAACAGGGGTTCGAGTCCCCTTGGGGTCACCATGAAAATTCAAGCACTTGCCGCGCATCGCGGTAAGTGCTTTTTTGATTATGAATTGCTCTCAGCACTTCTCCGCTCATGCTTCCTTTTTTTATAGCAAAGCCATCTGCCGGTGCGGCGGCGTTCCACCCATGACTTTCTGACGTGTAAACTGGCTAAAACAATGATTGCTCACCGCCGGCCGCCACCTTTTATCATTTACCAGTCGGGTGCGATGATTCATGTATTGGCCATGAAAGGCGCTTAACTTCTTTTCATAAGTGATTACAAAATCGCCTTTTTCGGTGGAAGATGGTAGTATAGAAGTATAATCAGTCCCATATCGCAACTCGACTGTATTGTCTCAAGGCTCTACCTGGGAAGATGACTGTCTCTCTGGGGAAAACTCCAGGAGTGATGGCATACTTCACGGTGAAATTGAGTACCAGATAGGGATCCGATGACTTCATCCGAAAAGAAAACCTGGGCAACTCCCGTTTTCATTACCGTTGTTATCGCCTCCTCCTTCTTATTGTTGTATTACTCGTCAAATCACTACTCAGAGCAGCCCGGCCAGCAAACTCGTAAAGCAGTTGATTATGACGGCAGGCCCGTTAAATCAATTGCCAAACCCGGTCAGGTGATACTGCCGAAAAACGAAAAAATCGTGGTGGGTAAAAACGGGCTGGTTTTCAAAGGAGTCGAAAAGAGCGAGGTAATCCTGGACCTCTATCTCCTCGAAATGGACCCTGAGCAGGCCTACAGGAAACGGTTTTCCAAAAAAGAGGCGAAGAATGAAATGCTTCTGGGTGGTCAGAGGTACCGTCTTCTTTCCGCCAACGACAGATACCTCTCTCTCAAGCTTATCCCCCCCTCAACTGCGCTTTGAATACAACTTGAATGCGCCGCACCGGATGAATGGCAACCCAACAACAACTTAGTCGATCGCAGCGGGCAGTGCAGCGAGTAACGCTGCCAGAGGGGATGGATTGGACTTGTGCATCTTTGTAGAGAACCAGGTTTTAATCATTGGTGAGGCGGGGGACCATATGCCCGTCTTTATGATAAGCCCGGCTCTGGAAACAATATGTGTATCCCGCCTTGAAATAATAATAATTCCATTTAAAATCTAGTCGCCGCTACGCTCACAGTTAAGGAGATAATCGTATCTTGGCGCGCTAATTTACGCAGCGAAAAGTGAAATTGGAAAGAAAATCAATTTAAATAGAGCCCCAGCTAAGTATAAACTGAAAGGCGATTACCGCTGCAATGCTCGACTGAGCACCCCAATTACTCTGGCACCGACCACCAGCAGATGAAAAAGATTCGACATTATATAGAATACAAGCTTTTGCTGGGCGTCGGTTTTCTGGTACGTGGTCTCCCGAGATCAACGCTGCTGCACCTGGGCCGCCTGGTCGGCGATTTCATCTATTATTGCGTTCCTGTGCGTAAATCTATCACGCTTAATCATCTCGAACTTTCATTTCCTGACAAATCAGTTTGAACATCTCTGCATTCCGGTGCTCTCTAAACATGACATCTGCAGCATTGTCAAACTTGCCGACGAAGATGTCCTGCTGCAGGCCTTGGCACGAAAACGCGGGGTGATCATTGCCGGGGGCCATTTCGGCAACTGGGAGTATACCAGCAGTGCCGTAGCCGCTTATGGGTATCGGCTGGGCGTAGTAGTGGCAGAACTCTCCAATAAATACATGGACAAGAAGATTAATGAGCATCGAGAAGCAACCGACGCCGAGATGATCCCCAAGGGAGCCTCAACCAGATCAGTGATCAAAATCTTGCGGGAAAACGGTTCAGTAGGCATGCTCATGGACCAGGATGAGAATGAAGACGGCATCTTCGTCGATTTCTTCGGACGACCATGTTCGACCGCAAAAGGACCTGCCGTAATTGCCCTTAAGACCGGTGCGGCAATCTTGTTTTTTGCCGCGATCCGCCAGCCTGATGGAACCATAAAAGTGGTCTTCGAGCCTATAGAGATAGATTACGAAGCGGGAGTGACCGAAGAAAATATCGTGGCCATCACCCAGCGATGCACTTCCCGGCTTGAACACTACACCCGGCTCTACCCTGATCACTGGTTCTGGATGCATCGGCGCTGGAAAACCCGTCCGGAAGCAAAATACAGTAGAGCGTGAGCTAAACCTACACCACCGTTTGCTTATACGGTGAAAGAACTGAAATTCCTCACCAGTGTCATCTGAATTTATTATCTTCCGAGCCTTTTGCAAAACTAAGATTTTCGTTCAAAATCAAGGCATGCGAGAAATTTTACTACAGGCATATGATTGATATTCCGAGGATAAAATTTTGAGCATAACCCAGAGTTTGGGCGAAAAGATCGTTTTGCAAATGGCTCTTCCGTATCTCGGACTGCAGAGGATCGCTCTCCAGATTGATTCTGCATCGGGCTTGAAGAAGGAGCATGGTTAAATCTTTTCTGTTAATCGGGTAATATTAGTGGTTCATGGTAAAAAGTTCACAATCCTAGACAACAAAACACATCACATTGGGAGAGATTGTTATGGCGACACGCGAAGAGCTTGAGGAAAAATATGACGATTGTCAGGAAACCCCCGATTACGTGGCAGTGGCCCTGGAGGCTTTCAAGGATCTCGACGACAAGGACTGGGCTGTTGAGCTCTATGAGGAAGGTGCCGATTGGGCAGCAACGGCCCAAGATTTTCTAGCCCTTTCCACAGGTGCCAAAGTGATCCTCGGTGATGCGGAGAAAGCGGCCGAGTATTTCGATCAAGCCAAATCCGCCTGCCGGGACGCCGGTGAAATGACTGATTTGGCCGTTGCCTCAGCCGGGGCTGGCGATACCGACGGCGCTCGGGAGATGTTTGCGGCGGCCGCCGAAAAAGCTGCCAAGGCCGCCGAGTTCCTGGGCCTCTCCAAGAAGATAAACGATGCCCTGGGCGATAAGGAACTGGCCCGGGAAGTGAGCGCCAAGGCCAAAGAACAGTGCCAGACTCCCGCCGATTTCATCGAATTGGCCAAAGGATTGATTGACGATTTTGACGATCCAGAACAGGCCAAGGAGGTACTGACCCAGGCCACCGGTTCATGCAAGAGCGGTGCTGATTTCGCCGCTCTGGCAACCAGCGCTGGAGAACTGTTTCCCGACAGTGACCTGGGTTCAACCATGTATCAGAGCGCCGAGGAGCAGATTAAGACCGGTCTCGATATGGGTGGTCTCGCCAAGGAAGCGGTTGCCGCTCTCGGCGACAAGGCCTACGGCACCAAACTTTTCAACAAAGCGATATCAATGCTCGACAGTGGCGACGAGTTAGTCAAGCTCGGAGCGATGATCATGGAATCGCTCGAGGATCAGGAGCTCGTTTTGACCGCCTACCGAAAAGCCGGAGACAATTTCAGCGGTTTTCAGGAGTTCATGAAACTTGGCGATGCGGTGCTCAAAGATACCGGCAACAAGGAATTTGCCGGGCAGATATTGCAGAAAGCGGCTGCCACTGACCCTGATGCCCCGAAACTGGTCAAGATCGTCGAAAAACTAGCCGATGAGCTTGGAGATGGCAAAGGCGCCGTCGAAGTGCTCCGCCGGGCGGAAAATGCGGTCAAGACCAACTCTGAATTTCAGTCGGTGGCCGATGCGGTCCTCAAATACGCCGACGATCAGCAGTGGAAAGATGACATTGCCCTGCAGAAAGAAAAACGTGAAAAATACGGGAATCTGTACGAAGGCTTTATCCGACGCGAGCAGGAGGCAGAGGAGGGGGCGGCACTGTGGAATCTCGGCCATGAGGTGATGCAGGCCACCGGCGACCATCCCTACGTCCGCAAGCTCTTCGCCAACGCCGAGAAACAGGCCACATATTTTGACGATCGGATGAAGTTGGCCGACCTCATTTCCCAGGATCTCGAAGACAAGGAATGGGCGGGACGCATCTATGGCGAGCAGTTCGAGGCAGCTGAGAAATTTACCGACAAAAAGAACGTCGCCGCAGCCGCCATGAAAAATCTCAAAGATGAAGCCAAGGCCAGGGGCTACCTTGAGAAAATGGCCGAACAGTCCAGCTCTGTCGGTGATCTTGCCAAGCTTGCGACCACCGTCAAGGAGGTACTCGGAGACGACGACTGGACCCGGAAGCTGCTGCAGGACGCACAGGCCGGTTGTGACGACCGTTTCGGCCTGTTGACCATTGCCGGCAAGGCAGCAAGCAGTCTTGGCGATCAAAAAATGGCCGGCGAGATATACGCCAAAGCGGCTGAGCTCTGTTCAAGGGGATACCAGTTCGAGCACGTGTTCAGCTACGTGGAACAGCAGGGCGGCGGCCAGGAGATTCTCAAGAAGCTCTATGCTATGGCCGAGGCGAAACTGAGCAGTGCCAAAGAACTGGCGGCACTTGCCGAGAGCGTCATGCGGAGGTTCGGAACCGAGGACTGGGCCAGGACATTGTACAAGAAAGCCGCTGAAGCGGAGGATTTTGACAAGCTCAAATTCGCGGTGGCCGAAAGCGTACAAAAATCGCTGGGCGATCACAAATTGGCAGGCAGCCTGAGAGCCGCCTAGCCAGGCTGACAACACAAGGATAAAACGGCCGCGGTTCTGCAGGAACTGCGGCCGTTTTCAGTGCAACGAGACAGCGTGTGCGCTGAGGCGCCCTAAAGATCTTTCACCCGTGACAAACCCGGCAGCAGGGTCTGGGTACTTACCACCCCCTGCCATTGGCGAACGGTGCTCTGCATGAACTGGGAAATGAGTTCGGCATCGGATGACAGCAGATCACGCATCAATTTGACCCGGATAATGATGTCGATCGCGCCGTGCACCGAATGTACCTCGCGCACTTCATCGAGGGCGTAGAGTTTGTCCATGATTTTGTTTTCGTGCCGGCCCTCCACGTTGATCAGGACAAAAACGATGATCTCCCTGCGCATCTCCGGGTAGTTCTGGTCGGTATGCTGAGCCATTTTCTTTCTGAACTCCTCCATGTTTTTCGGAATCAGTGTATCGATGCCCTTACCGTAAGTGCGGTTTTTTCCCCTCTTCCACTGATGCAGTGAGATGTAGAGACACAGGTCATCTGCTGTTCTCGACTTGAATGATTGGGTAATATTGCTCGATACGACCAGGGTGCGAAGCGGAAGATATATCGTCTTGTACCAGTCGGCCGCCGCTTCCGTCGGGGCAACCGAGCAGTTTCGTTCCTGTTCCTTCGGTGAGTTCAATAGCAGCGTGCAGATGATAACGGTCCCTGAATTCGGTTCGTTCTCGATAGAGACGGTTTTCGAAGGTGTCTCTAGAGGGGAGCAGTTCGAGAATACAGGATCGAATCTCCTGGTGCCCCAGTTCTCGGGCTGCGGCGTAGCGATGATGCCCATCAAGGATATAGTAACTGTCTTTGATCTGATACAAAGAAATAGGCGGCATAGGCCGGCCTTCACGCATCTTCTTCATGATGCCGTGCAGCCGCTCGTCGCTGTCATACCCCTTGGGACGGAAATGGGCATCGAAGTCATGATAGCGGCCGACGCTGCCGACAATTTTGTTTATGGGCACAAACAGGGTTTCACCACCGCTGCCGTTGTCGCGCAGCCCAAAAAACCGGTCAATAAACCGACCGATTCTAGATTTCGAAGATGTGGTAACCATAACTGTTCAACACCTTGGTTTCGTTCACCACACTCAGCCTCTCAGCGGGAGTTTCGAAAACTCTGTGAATGTGACCGTGAATCAGAAAGCGCGGCCGATATTTCCTGATGAAATCCCGGTAACAGGAAAATCCGCGATGGCATCTGTCTTCTGCATCATGGACATGCCGGGGCGGCGCATGGGTGACCAGCACGTCGAGCCCGCTCAGTCGCCACAGCGGAAACCAGAGCTTGCGGATCTGCGCCCTCATCTCACGCTCTCTGTACTGGTTGGGGTTGCCATTGTACCAGCGGGAGCCGGAAAAGCCGAGAAACGAAAAGTCACCGTGGGTGACGATCCTGCCGGAAATATTGAGGCAGCCGTGCGGTACCTGTTCATGCCTGATGTCATGATTGCCCAGGACATAGTAAAGCGGCACGTCATATGTGGCCTTGAGCCCGGCCAGGTACTCCGGGGGCAGATCGCCGCAGCCAAGAATAAGCTCAATCGAATTCGTCTCGACGGGGCTGCTGGCGCCGACAAGTTCGGGCACCACGATATCTGAAACGCTGAGAATCCTCACCCCTGCTCCCCTCTCTGCTTTCACAGCTGAGGACCGTCGCTCACCTGTCCCCTTCTGAGGCCGCCTTGGCGTCATTTTGTGCTTTGTTCAGAAGTCCCCTGATCCACCCCACCCGTATGTGGTATTGCTGTCCCGCATCCTGCCATGATTCGCAGCTGTCTTCATGGGTCATAACCGGGTAGGCGGACGGCTCGACGCTCCCTTTTCTTACTCTGCATCTGCCCCGTGCTTCATCGGTCGGTCGGTAATGCCTGCAGCTCAGGCAGATGCGTGTGCTGGTTCTGCTCGCCATAATATCCTGTTGTTGCTGAATCAGTTAAATAAAACCGAAAAATCGACGCAATAGGACTCCGTACAAGAGACATCGGGCACATCGCAGATTTTTCCCTTAAAGCCGATATCGCTCAATCGCTCGGAGAAAAGCCGGCGTGAGTCGTCCACGATCCTCGGATCGGTGGTCCTGCTGCCGTCCAGATTGTACACCAGTCCGACCAGCGAAATATTGCGCCTGTCAAGTGCTTCCAAGGCCGCCAGCGTATGGTTGATGGAGCCCAGCCTCGGACTGCTCACCATGAGCACCGGCCAATTCCTCTCAGCACACAAGTCTATCACCAAGGTGCTTTCGTTCAACGGAACGAATAACCCTCCCACCCCTTCCATCAGCACGTGGCTATACTCCTTGACGAGTTGTTCCGCAGCTCTGACAATCACTTCCGGGTCAATTGATCTACCCTCCAGACGAGCCGCCAGATGCGGTGAACAAGGTACCGGAAACACATAGGGGCAGGTGATGCCCATGGCGTCTTCCTCGACCAGCTCCTGCCCGGCCAGTTTGCGATGTTCAAGAATATCATCACTCATTGAACTGCACCCCGTCTGGGCCATTTTCATCGTGATTGCCTCGATTGCGTTATCTTTGAACCAGCGGGCCAGCAGACCTGTCACCACTGTTTTACCGATACCGGTGTCGATGCCTGAAACGACTATCACCTTGGGATGTTCAGCCACTTTCATGCTCCTCTTTTTTGGGCAATAAACAGATACGATACATAGCTCAGCATAACGCCCTGCTCCGTCGAAAACCTGTCCAGATAGTCGCCGACGAATCTTTCGTAGCGCCTCGGCGTCCAGTTGAAGCCCCCCACCCCGCCTACTCCGGTGGCGCGGATGTGGCCGAGGACCTCCCTGGGATGATCGAAATGGAGATGATCCCGATCGATATCAGCATGCAGTATTTTGAAATTCTCGGCAACCTGATCCCGCACCAGCGCGAATGGGGGATATCTCAAGCCGACCCCGGTGAGTTCCGTAATCTCATAATATGTTTCTTCACCAAACATTGAAAAGGCAAAAACACCCCCTTCAGCCAGTGCTCGGTATACTTTGGCAAAAAAACGGGACAAATCCTCCAGCCATTGAAAGGTGGACGAAGAGGCTACCAGGTACAGAAGCCTGGAAAACATGCCCGTGCAGCTGCCGACCTCCAGAATTCTGGTATAGCGATTTCTGCCCAGTGATTCCAGCAGGCCGATCAGCTGCTCGTTGACCAGTCTCTGGACCACCGCCTGCTCCTCATAGGTCGGCATCCCCCGGAGAAACGAACGGGCGACCCGATCCTTTTCTATTGGGTTGGTGTCTCTACTCATCTCATTGACGCAAAGCGATGATTTCAGACCAGCTCCGCCAGGCCGAAAAGGGATAGTGGCAGCCCTCGATGCGGACGACGGGACACCGCTCCTGCCAGAAGGAGAGCTGGTGCGCAGTGGGTACGATTTTATCCCTGCTCGAGACAATCGCCGTGTCGAAGATGGGGTCTGTTGTCCGCTGGCTGTCGACCAGCTGAGCCAGCCGTTCCAGCTCACTTTTCATGCTTGCCAGACCTCTGCGGGGACGATGTTCGAGAAAATACCGAAGTACATCATCGGGGCGGCACATCCGCCGGTAAAACCTGTCGCGTACCGATGCGGAAAAATGCTCGAGGGTGGCATTGAAAAATTCAAGCGGGATGCCATAACGATCATCTATCGGCCGCAGGGTGCCGTTTATGGCAAGCCGGCTGGCAAAAAGTTCGTTCCGGTTGGCAAACAGCTGCTGGCCTGCCCATACGCCAAACGACCAGCAGACGAGATGGATCGACTGATAGTCTGAAACAAGGGCGTCGATATCCACGGGAATCTCGAAGCTCGAATAATCGGAAAGAACCAGCAGGTCGCAGCCGCCGCTGTCAGGCAGCACCACGGGATGATGGTCCATTCCCCAGCCGTTGCAGAAAATGATCAGGTGCGGGCTGAGGTTCTTGACATGCCAGTGAGCGATCATTTCCCGTCGAGCCAGGTTCTGATCAGCCCGGGAAGTGGGGCCAGCATTTGGATATCATGATCGGCGGTCAGAGACAGCCGGAAGCGGGAGGTTCCCCTTGGCACGGTCGGCGGCCGCACCGGCAGTACATAGAACCCCTTGTTCTGCAGCAGTTTGGCCCCTTCCACCGTCCGGTCTGCGGCACCGATGATCACGGGAATTATATTGCTGCTGCCTCCGGTCTGCAATCCCGCGTTTTCCAGTTTTTGCCGCAGCTCGCGGGAGGTCTGCCTGAGTTTGTCTCTCTGGGCCTGCAGGGAAGCGAGCCGGCTCATGACGAAATGATTCCAGTTCAGCACTACGGGCGGCAGTGCCGTGGTGAAAATGATCGGGCGGCTGCGATTGATAAGATATTCGCGGATTGTCCCATCGCTGACCAGAAACGCCCCCACGGAGCCACAGGCTTTACCGAAGGTGCCCACCAGAAGGTCGATATCGTCAATGCAGCCCCGCTGCTCCGCCAGCCCCAGTCCTTTTCTACCATAGACCCCGATGGAATGAGCTTCGTCGAGGTAGAGCAGACACTTGTAGCGGTGCTTCAATTCAACCAGTGTGTCGAGATCAGCGCAGTCGCCGTCCATGCTGAAAACCGATTCACTGACGATTGCGACCAGCCGGTGGTCGTCACGATGGGTCTGCAGCAGGGTCTCGAGATGGCGGTAATCGCCATGCCGGAAGCGCTTGAATTCTGCCCGGCAGATCTGCAGCCCGTCGTGTATCGAGGCGTGGTTGAGCTTATCGGACAGGATAAGGTCGTGCTTGGTGAGCAATGATGGGAGGATGCCGATATTGGCATGATATCCCGAATTGAACAGCAGCGCGCTCTCGCGGCCGTACAGCCCGGCGATGAGATTTTCAAGCTCATGGGAGAGCTGCAGATCGCCGGTGAGCAGTCTCGAGGAAGCGGTTCCGGGCGCGAACCGATCCATGGTGTTCGTCTCGGTTCGTGCCGAGTAGAATTCTTCGATCAAGGCTGAATTCCCAGCCAACCCAAGGTAGTCATTGGAGCTGAGATTGATGAACGTACGGCCGCCGTGATCTACCGTACCCGCTCCCCGGTTTGACAGCGGTCTGAGGCTGCGGTACATGCCGCTCTGCCTCATCTTTTCTAATTCTGCTCGGAACAATTCCATTTTCTTCAGTCTTCCAGAGCCACGACCTCGACCACAGCCCTGCAGAGATGATCGAGATCTGCCGAGGCAATGCAATAGGGCGGCATCACGTAGACCAATGTACCGAAGGGGCGGACCCAGACGCCACGGTCCACAAAACGCTCCTGCATACTGGCCAGGCTGACCGGTTTGTGCAGTTCCACCACCCCGATTGCACCGAGGCATCTGACATCGGCAACCTGATCCAGGCTGCGGCAGGGCTGCAGACCCTGCTCGAGACGCCGTTCGATGTTGGCAACCAGCTGCCGCCAGCCGCTCTCCAGCAGCAGATCAATGGATTCGGACGCCACTCGGCAGGCCAGCGGATTGGCCATGAAGGTCGGTCCATGCATGAAAACGCCCGGCTCGGCTGTCGAAATTGTTCGAGCCACCTCGTCGGTGGACAGGGTTGCCGCCAGACTCAGCATTCCTCCAGTGAGGGCCTTGCCGAGGCAGAGAATGTCCGGTACGACCTGGCTGTGTTCAGAGGCAAACATTTTCCCGCTGCGTCCGAATCCGGTGGCGATCTCGTCGCAGATCAGCAGCACATCGTAGCGGTCACATAAATCCCTTACTTCCTGCAGATAGCGGGGGTGATAAAAACGCATGCCGCCGGCGCCCTGAACGATGGGCTCGAGAATCAATGCGCAGAGAGACCGATGGGTATCTGCCAGCAGCTTTCTCAGCGGCTGCATCTCGTCTCCATGCCAGGGGCCGCCAAAACTGCTCTCCGGCCGAGGGACGAAATGGTAGCGGGGCAATACTCCGGAAAACAGGTAATGCATCCCGGTGACCGGGTCGCATACCGACATGGCGTGGAAGGTGTCGCCGTGATATCCCGAGCGAATGGTAGCAAACTGATGTTTATCCTTATTACCCAGGGCATGGTGGTACTGGAGCGCCATTTTCATGGCTACTTCCACCGCCACCGAACCGGAATCACAGAAGAATACTTTCTCCAGGCCGGCCGGCGTCAGATCCACCAGTCTCCGCCCCAGTTCCACCGCGGGTTTATGACCAAGTCCGCCGAACATCACATGGCTCAGTGAGGCGGCCTGTTCCTGCAGCGCCCCTACCAGCCGGGGATGGCCGTACCCGTGAATGGCCGACCACCAGGAAGCCATGCCGTCAATGAGTTCCCTGCCGTCGGCGAGCCGAATCCTTACACCTGCGGCCGATTCTACTCCGTAGACCGGCAGTGGATTGATCATCGAAGTGTAGGGATGCCAGAGGTGCCTGCGGTCGAAGTCGAGAAGCTCTTCCCAGTCCGAGAGTTTCGGGTCAGTGGTCATCGTCCACGTTATTCTTTTGCTTGTCTGGTGCCAGTTGCAAATCCAAGCGACTCAATCATCTGCAGATCTTCCACGATCGAATTGCCCGTTGTAGTGAGATAGTTGCCCACGATCGCCCCATTGGCGCCCGCCTGAAAACATCGGTACTGGTCGTCACCGAGCTGCGCTCTGCCGCCTGCGAGCCGGACTACCGCCTGGGGGTTGATGAATCTGAACATGGCGATGCAGGTCAACACCTCCCCCAGTGACAATGTGCTGAGCTCTCCGAGCGGGGTGCCGGGAATCGGGGTCAGAATGTTGAGCGGTATCGACAGCACCTCGAGTTCGCGCAGTTCAAAGGCGAGTTCAAGGCGCTGCTCGAAACTCTCGCCCAGTCCAATGATGCCGCCTGAGCAGATGTCCATGCCGGCTGCCCGGGCAATCTTTATGGTCTCAACTTTATCTTCCCAGGTATGACTGGTACAGATGCTGGGGAAGAAGGATCTGCAGGTCTCCAGGTTGCAATGATAGCGCCTGACCCCGGCTTCGACCAGCCTCTCGGCCTTCTCTCTGGTGAGAAAACCCATCGAGGCACAGAAGTAGAGTTCGCTCTCGTGACCGAGCTGACCATACATGGCGGCAAATAACTCGATGTCTTCTCCAGATACCTCACGGCCGGCGGTGACCAGAGAATAGCGAACCACTCCCAGAGATTCGTTCTCCAGCCCCTGGCGCCGCACCTCCTCGTAGGAAACGATGTCGTAGGTCTCGATCTCGGTCTGGTAGCGCGATGATTGGGCGCAGAATTTACAATTCTCGGAGCATTTGCCCGAACGGGCATTGATGATCGAGCAGAGATCGAAATGATCGCCGTGCAGCTCTTTGCGCAGCCGGTCGGCGGCTTCGTACAATGCGGTCGGTTCGTTGCCGGAAGCAAGTTCCAGGGCCTGATTTAAATCGAGATTTCCGCCGGAGCGAATAAGCTCCATGGCCTCTGTCAGTGATGTCATAATCTAACCAGTCTCTGTTCCCCTCTCAGCGACCCAATTCCTGATTACTATAAATACACAGTCGCAAAATGTCGCATCGAAAACTGTGTGGAGCAGGAGATCAGTGCAAATTGAGCTTCTCCAGGCAGCTTTGCAGGGAATCGGGGCTGTCGAACTGCAGGGA
>JARRLH010000270.1:0-4550 GCA_037387205.1 Desulfofustis sp. | reverse complement strand
GGCGTCCTTCACGTTCTTCAGTTTGGCCTGCACTCTGTCGAGCATTTCCCGCTGGAGATCAACAGCAAAAACCGAACCTGATGATCCCACCAGCTCGGCCATCGCCAAGCAGAAAAATCCAGGACCACAGCCAAGATCTACCACCGTATCCCCTTTGTTAAGATACGGTCCGAGGATCCTTTTCGGAGATTGGACCACTCTTCTGAAAAAATTGTCGAGCGCAAAAGAATGGTGATGGCTGCAGATACTATTCTTCGATCTAGTGGTAGCCATGGTGACCTCTTGATAGTGTCTAGCGCCTATACTCTCGGCTCACAGAGCCATGGGTGGCTTCTCATATCACTCGGAGCGATCTCTTTGGATGAATAAATTGAATAGAGCAAGGGATGAGGTCCCGACGATCAGCAGAAAAGAGATGGCGTTGATTACCGGGGTAGACCCGTCTCGGACCTGCAGGTAGAGATTGATTGGCAGGGTTGCTTCGGAGCCGACCAGAAACAAGGTGGTGTTGAAGTTTTCAAACGACATCAGGAAGGCCACTGCCATCGCTCCGAGCAGTGCTGGTTTGAGAAACCGAAGAGTAATATGGATGATCACCTCGAAGCGATTGGCACCCAGATTCAGTGCCGCCTCTTCCAGGGTGTAATCGAACTTTTTCAACTGGGCCGAGACTATCAGTGTAACCAGGGTTGCGATGAATGAGAACTGCCCCAGTACAACCAGCCAGAATCCTGGTCGCAACAGACTGATATCAATTCCGAAGCGGCTTTCGAAAAAGAGCCCGAGCGTATTGCTGAAGAGCAGGATGGAAATGCCAAGGATGACGCCGGGGATAACCAGGGGAGCCAGCATCAGGAAATAGAGCAATTGTTTGAATCTAAAGGTTTCCTGTTCGAAGAGAAAGGCTCCGCAGGTGCCGACAAATGTTGACAGCAGAGCCACGAAAAATGCAGTTCTGAAGCTTACCCAGATGGAGGCGAGATTGATCTGGTCGTGAAAGATGCCGACTCGTTCGGGGCCGTCTGAAAAAAACCAGTCCAGCGAAAAGCCCTTCCATGGCAGAGCCGGGAATATCGAGTCGTTGAAAGCCAGCACGCAGGTAATCAGCAGAGGTGCAAAGAGAAAGACAAAGAATAAAATGATGTAGATCTTGAAGCCAATACTATAGCTCTTGCTCTGCGGTAAGGTGCGAATCATTGGATCACCCCGCTGAGTTTCTGTTTGGTCAATTTCAAACCGACGAAAATGATCAGGGATGAGATAATCAGAAGGAGAAAGCCGAAGGCGGAACCCTGGTTCCAATTAAAGCTGGCAATGAACTGATTGTAGATCTGCTCGGTGAACCAGAGTGAATTCTTGCCGCCCATGAGATTGGGGGTTAAATAGTTGCCCAGGCTCAGCATGAATACCACGATAGAGCCGGAGGCGATGCCGGGCATGGCGTGGGGAATAATGATCTTCCAGACTATGGTAAGCATAGAGGAGCCCAGATCGAAAGCCGCTTCAATAAGGCTGTCATCCAGGCTGTCCAGAACACTCAATAAGGGGACCACCATGAACAGCATGGAAGTGTAGACAAGCCCCATGGTCATGGCCACATCGTTGTAAAGCATCTCGACCGGTTGGTGCAGCACTCCCCACTTGAGAAGAAAGTGGTTGATCACTCCGCTTTCCCGCAACAGTATCATCCACCCGTAAATACGAACCAGCTCACTGACCCAAAAGGGCATAAGCAGCAGCAAGCTCAAGAATCCCTTGAATTTAGGAGGGGCGACTTTGGTGATGTAAAAAGCCACCGGCAGTGAGATGCACAGGGTAAGAAAGGTAACGATAATGGCATACAAGGCTGTACGCGTAAAAGTCAGCCAGTAGATGGGTTCGCGAAAGAACTCGAGATAATTGTTCACCGACCAGACCATGTCGCCGTAGTCGTTTTCAATGCGAAACGACATCCGCAGCAGGTCGAGGTGCGGCAGCACGATAAGCAGAATAAGCCAGAGCAGTATGGGGGTGAGAAAAATGAACAGGGGCAGCTTCGATTTTGCTTCGGCAAGCGTCTTCATGGTACCTTGAAACAATTCCCAGCCCTGAAATCCCAGCCGATTTCGACCCGGTCTCCAGCACAAATGTGCTCGTACTGCCGGTTCTGCGGCAGGCTTATCAGGAATTCCTCGGCCAGAGCTGGGCTCGATGCCAGCAGTTGAGAGTTGGCTCCGTCAAAGAGAATGGAGCTTACCATTACCTCAATTCTATTGAGTTCGGGCAGCTCTTCTCCCGGCTCGATAATGATCGATTCCGGTCGAATAAAGAGTTCTGCCTGGGTGCCGGGCGTTATCTGTCGGTCTGTTCCGGCGGCAATCGTTTCCCCGCTTGTTAATTTTAACTCTGCAATGCCGTCGGCATACCCCACACAGGTGCCGGGCAGGCGGTTATTGTTGCCCACGAAGCGGGCGACAAAGGGAGATGCCGGTCTGGAATAGAGGTTCTGCGGCCTGTCAATCTGTTCAAATCTCCCCTCATTCATCACCGCCACGTGATCGGACATGACCAATGCCTCGGATTGATCATGGGTGATGTAGACGAAGGTCGTGCCCACCTCTTCCTGCAATTTCTTGAGCTCAATCTTCATCTGTTCACGCAGTTTCAGATCGAGAGCTCCAAGCGGCTCATCCAGCAATAGGACCGTAGGGTCGAGCACCAGACTGCGGGCAATAGCCACCCGCTGTTTCTGTCCTCCTGACAATTGGTGAATTTTTTTGGAGCCGAAGCCTGGGAGGTTGACCCGTTCTAAAATATCAGCGACCTTTTTCTTGATCCCGGCTTTGGATTCATTCCGCCGAGCCAGCCCAAAACCTATGTTTTCAGCCACATTCATCATCGGAAACAGGGCCAGGTGCTGGAAAATAAGGTTTACCGGCCGTCTGTTCGGCGGGATATCCGCCATATTCTGAGCGCCGATAAAAATATTTCCCTCGCTGGGTTCTTCAAAACCGGCAATCATCCTCAATAATGTCGTCTTGCCGCAGCCCGAAGGGCCGAGAATGGAGAAAAATTTTCCTTTCTCTACCTCGAAACAGACGTCATCAACGGCGGTAAAGGATTCAAATCGCTTGCTGACGTTTTTTACGGACAGATCGATATGCATGACATTCCGGCGCAGCCTGCGGTGCACTGCCGCCTCTGTATATAGCAGACGGCAGTGCAGGAGTTGGGGGGGCGAAGCGGTTCGTAATCGTTATTGGGCCGCTTTTACCTTGTCGAGAATTTTCCCCTCGATGGCTTCCAGTTTGGCCGGCACCGGCGGGTACCACTTGATATTGTCAACGTCGGCCTGGCTGAAGCTTCTCTGGAAATTGGCTTTTACCGCCTCGTCGTAGAATTCGATGGCCCCGGCAGAAGCCGTTCCGTATTTTTCAGCGTTGGTAAATACGGCGGCATTTTCGGGCTGCATCATGAAATTGATCCACTTGTAGGCAGCATCAACATTTTTGGCCTTTGCCGGAATCGCGAACGTGTCTATCCAGCCCAGGGCGCCGCTTTTGGGGGCCACGAAATCAATATCGGGATTTTCGGCGTTCAGTTTACAGCCGCCATTGTCCCAGGCCATGGCCACATTGACCTCGCCGGAACGCATGGACTGGAGCAGCGCATCACCATTGGTCCAATAAGTCTTGACCAGACCTTTGGCATCGATCAGCTTTTGACCGATGCTTTCCATCAGGGCTTTATAGGCTTCGGCATCGCTGTACAGGGCAAACGGGTCTTTTCCCTCAGCAAAGGCCATGGCGATAAGCGTTGGGCGCTTCAGACGATAGCTGACCCGCCCTTCGTATTTGGGATCGAGCAGCGCCGCGTAATCGGCAGCGTCCGGGGCGGCCTTTTTGTTGACGATCAGGCCTGAGGTGCCGTAGACGTGCGGGACGCCGTAGCTTTTCCCGTCAACCATGGTGTTCTTTTTAACCGCTTCCAGCATTGAAGGGACAATGAGCTTTGCATCGATTTTTGTATAATCGATCGGCTGATAAATGTTGAATTTTTCCTGAACCGAAGAAATACGGTCCTGGCTCGGCTGGGCCAGGTCGAATCCCGCACCCCGGGTGGCCCGCAGCTTGGCAATCATTTCCTCATTGTTGGAAAAGGTTGTTTTGACGGTTATACCCGTCTCCTTTTCGAATTTTTCAACCAGAGACTTGGGTGCGTACCCTTTCCAGGTTAACAACTCCAGTGTTTCTGCCTGGACGCCCGAACCGAGGCCGAGCATGAATACGCCCGCGACCATTAGGGAAAGCACTTTTTTCTTCATTTTTTCCTCCGTGGGGTTGAGTGAATGATGAGTTCTACCTGTCGGACAGATGGCGATGGTTCAACCTATCACCATCGGTGTTACAAGCGCATTTGTTATAAATTAGGGATTACCAGGTGATCAATCCAGTTTCTCAACTCCTGTTCACGTATCTGGGGATCAGTAATATCGTCTTCGATCATGAGTTTTTTTCTCAGCTCAGGACTGTTTGGGTTGTCATGCAGCGCACTCATATCGTCGGCATAAC
>JARRLH010000269.1:14466-15222 GCA_037387205.1 Desulfofustis sp. | reverse complement strand
AAAAAAAGACCGTGGAACGATGGAGTCCCACGGCCTCGATGCTCTCATTCAGCCCGAATCTTACATACCGGTCACCGCTTTGAACCAGTCGCCGACAAAAGCCAGCGGTCCGCCGCTGGCAGCCATGCCGCCAACTATGCAGGCCAGACTCCAGAGACCGACAACCACACCAAAGGCTGCTACGGTGATTACACCGACTCTTGATATTTCCGTGGTGGCATCCTGTGCAGTGGATGTCGAGGCAGCTGTTTTGTTAATTGCTTTTGTACGATCACTCATCTTTTTCACCTCGCCTGTCAGGATCCGATAACCGCTCTGAACCAGTCGGCTACAAGCGCTCCGGGACCACCGCTGGCTACCATGCCGCTGACCAGGGCTACGGTCGCCCAGACCCCGAGTGCCAGAGAGGAAATTCCGACCAGGACGATCCCCACTTTATATATCTGCTCGTCAATCTTGGCGGTCGTTCTGGTCTCAGTTCTGGTTTTTTTAAGAATGGCTGTTTTCATCAGGTGACCTCATCGAATGGGTTGTTGTTGGTTGCCTATGTAATCTGTTGTACTACCACAATGCATCACCTGTGCCACAATGTATAGCTCTTCGTTTGAAAAAACTTTTATAACAATACCAAATTATTGATATTATTATAATATATGGTAATATAATTTTTAAATTAGAGAAAAAACCAGAGAATCGCAGCGGGCTCTCAAAGGGAAAAACCTGTTGCACCGTGTGTTGCGCCGCAACACCTGCAAC
>JARRLH010000269.1:7937-14405 GCA_037387205.1 Desulfofustis sp. | reverse complement strand
CCGCTTCATTTTACGGTAAAGCGTTGATCGATCTATGGAGAGCAGCCGAGCAGCCTCTGATTTATTACCACCGGCCTGTGCCAAGGCGTCAAGCAGTTCCTGCCGCTCATCCTTGACCATCGAGTCCGAGGTCCGTCCCAGAGATTGACCGGCCGCATCGCGGGGTGCAGCGCCGGTCCCGCTCAGGGGTGATTCTAAAAAGTTTTTCGCCAGTTCCTCGGGAAGATGTTCAACCAGTAAATTAGGTCCGTCACAGAGAATAGTGCCCCGCTCCATCACGTGGCGCAACTCCCTGACATTACCCGGCCAAGAGTAGCTGGTGAGAATTTCCATCGCCCGATCCGAGACGCTGTGGATGCGGCGGCCATGTTTTTCGCAGAAAAAGATCAGGAAATGATTGATCAGCAGAGGCAGACAACGATGCCGGTCACGAAGCGGCGGCAAGTGTATTTCAACCACTTTGAGTCGATAGTAGAGATCTTCGCGAAAATCTCCGGTCCTCACCTTCTCCTTGAGATCGACGTTGGTGGCACCAATCACCCTTACATCTACCTTAACGGGATTATCGCTCCCCACCGGCGTAAAGGTCATCTCCTGCAGGAAGCGCAGCAATCTCAGCTGCATCCTCGGCGTGATATCTCCGATCTCATCAAGCAGCAGCGTTCCCTTGTCTGCCTGGAGCAAGCGTCCGGGCCGGTCCCGGTCAGCTCCGGTAAAAGCCCCTTTACGGTGACCAAACAGTTCACTCTCCAGCAGATCCTCCGCCAGGGCGGCGCAATCCACTTTGATCAGGGGCATGGAGCTGCGGCTGCTTTCTTCATGCAGGGCTTCGGCTGCGAGCTCCTTGCCGGTACCCGATTCTCCGGTGATGAGCACGGTTGTTTCCACCTTGCCGACATTTTCAATAAGCCGGTAAACCCGCTGCATCACCTCGCTGGCCCCGACAAAGCCGTGGAAATGGTTTTTGTCCTGTACGCTATCCTTTTCCTTGCTCACCGTAATGTCCCGGGCCACGAGCACCGCCCCTTTCAGAGAGTTGTCACCCGTTTCCAGCGGGGCACCGTTGAGCAGCAGCATACGCACCGAACCATCGGGCTTGACGCATTCGACCAGATGCTCCCGGATGATCTCACCGGTTTCAATTACCCGCCTGGCGTCTTTAAGGCAGGCGGCTCCCATTTCACCAGGTATCTTATCGACCCGATCGGCAATGTCGACCTTGAACGTTTCCAGCCATTGTTGGGCGGAGTGGTTAAGCTTGAGGATATTGAGGTCATGGTCGACGGCAATGATCGCATCCCTGACCGAGCCGAAAATCGCCTCCAGATAATATTGATAGCGTTCATTCTTTCTGATGAGCTCCTGCTTTTCACGTTCCAGCTCCCGGTATTTCAGGGCCTGGGACACGGTCTTCAGAAGTTTTTCCTTATTTACCGGCTTGGGAAGATAATCGAAAGCGCCATAGCGGACCGCTTCGGAGGCTGAATCAAGATTAGGGAAACCGGTGATCATCACCACCGGGCAGTTGATGCCGGTCTCTCTGATATGGCGCAGAAGATCCGTCCCTTTATCCCCCTCCAGGACGATGTCGCTGATGATCAGATCGAAGGAATAGGTGTCGATCAGTTCTTTGGCCTGCGCCAGGGTGGACGCCACCTTGACCTGTTCGTACCCTTCACGCCTCAGAAACATCTCGAAGGTAAGGCGCAGGCTCTCCTCGTCATCGACAATGAGTATGGCGGGGTCAAACATCGGTGTCTCTCCTTTAGCCCCCGGATGCTGGTATGTCAAAGATAATGTCGGTATATTTGTTGAGAACCGAATCGACGCTCAAGGTGCCTCCATGGTTCTGGATAATGCCGAAACTCGACTTTCTTACAGGAAATGATGATTGTCTTCTCGGGCGATGAATTGGGGTAGCGTTCGTTGAGCGCATAGCGGCTGTTGTTGATGGCGTTGAAGACCACCTGCTGAAGCTGCATGAAATTGCCGATCACCAGGCAGGCCTCGCAGGAAAAGTTCTGCTCGACCAGGATGCCCTCTTTGCGAAGCTGATGATCGACCAGTGACAAACACTCGCTTACCACTTCCCTGAGGTCGACCTCGCTCAGTTCATTCTCGTTTTCCCGGGCGAAAGAGAGAAGACTGTCGATAATGTTGGCGATTCTCTCTCCCTCGTTGACGATCCTGGAGGACAACTCGGCCTGAAGAGACTCAGCCTCCGCATCATCGAGGAGCAGCTGGGCAAAGTTGATGATGCCGTTGATAGGGTTGTTGACCTCGTGGGCGACACCGGCGGCCAGTTCACCAATGGCAGCCAATTGGGCCGTTCTGATCGACTCGACCTTAAGCGATTCTTCCCGGCTCAGTTTCCTGGCCTGCAGCATCACCGAATCGATCTCGCCTCCCTCTCCCATCAGCGGGGTGATGATCAGGTGATATTCCCCGCCCAACCCCGGCAGCCGGGTATCTTCGCTCTTGGCCTGGCGGGTGAGCAGAAATTCCTCCAGCGGACATTTTATGTGCGGCCAGCGTCCGCCATGAATAATCTCGCAAATACCCGTTCCAATAATTTCTTCCCGTGTTTTTTGGGCCGCTTCCAGGGCGGCCTGGTTAACCTCGGTAATCACACCTTCAGGCGTGGTGAGCAGCACCGGATCGGGTATCAGCTGCAGCAGTCCCGTCCGGGCTTCCAGGCCACCGTTTATTTCTCTCCAATCTCCGCGCACCAGATTTGTCCGTTTTGGTTTTTTCAGCCCCGTGGGGCGTGTTAATCAGCTTTGCACCAAGCGTATAATGAAATATATCGAAATACCAAGATCTCAACTATACCGGCCGTTAGTATGCAAGGTTATGGAACATAAAATAAATGCCAGAATAAAGAACCCCGACATAGGCTATGTCACCATCGACGAGCAAGGACAGATCTGCTCCTGCAACGATCAGGCTGCCGCTTTGCTCAACCTGGGCAGTTCCCAGCTGCTCAACAAAAGACTGGCCGACGTCATCGCCGCCGACAGCCGTTTTGCACCGCTGGCAGAGCGACTCAAAGAGCCAGAAAAAACGCTGCAGAACGAGCAGTTCAATCTGCCCGGCTTTCATGAGGGTAAAAAAGACACTCTGACCGTCCGCGTCGTCAGGTTCGTCAGTGGCGAGGGCGACTATCGAGGCGGCTACATCGGACTCATCGACAGATCCGCAGCGGTTACCGCCCGGGCCCTGGCGCTCAACTCCATCGCCGAGGGGGTGTTCACCGTCGACGAGGAGATGACGATAACCTCCTTCAACGAGGCGGCGG
The DNA here is from genome assembly GCA_037387205.1 of Desulfofustis sp. Taxonomy (GTDB): domain Bacteria; phylum Desulfobacterota; class Desulfobulbia; order Desulfobulbales; family Desulfocapsaceae; genus JABDQA01. The sequence continues at coordinate 11,107 of JARRLH010000269.1, read as the reverse complement.
AAAAAATGACCGGCTGGCTGCAGGACGAGGTGCTCGGCAAGCCCTGCAAAACGGTGTTCCGCTCCAATATCTGCGGCAATTCCTGCGCCCTTTCCACCGCCACGGCCAACAACTGCAATATCCTCGTTGATAGAGATGTCTACATGACCAGGAAAGACGGTTCGTCATTTCCGGTGAGAATCAGCGCCACGCCGCTTATCGGCGAGGACAATCAGATCGTAGGCGGGGTCGAAACCTTTCGCGACATCAGCGAGATGGTCCAGAGCGATTTGATCATTAATGCCGTGGCCGACGGGGTCGTCACTTTTGATGACGCGGGTATCATCACCTCATTTAATGCCGGGGCCCAGCAGATAACCGGCTGGAGCGAAGAAGAGGCTGTGGGCAGACCCTGTGACGAGATGTTTTTCGGAGCCGACAGTGTGGTCGCCTGCCCCATCATGGAAAAAAATCGTGACGGCGAACCGTGCACTGTCATAGACCAGGCCGGCTATGTGGTCGACAAGGACGGCTTCAATATTCCGATCTCGGTATCCATCACCCCGATGCTGGACGCAGAACAGCGGCCCATCGGCTGCGTGCAGACCTTCAGGGACAATACCCAGGCGCTGCAGAACAAGCTGATCCTCGATTCCATCGCCGACGGGGTGTTCACCGTCGACAGGAACTGGGTGATCACCTCCTTCAACCTGGCTGCCGAGATGATCACCGGCTGGGAGAGTGAAGATGCAGTCGGCAACTTCTGCAGCGATGTCTTCCACAGCTCGATCTGCGGCAAGAACTGCGCCGTGGCCGAGGCGCTCTATACCGGTAAGCCGGTAACCAACCGCTCGATAACCATCAAAGACGCCGACGGCAAGGAAAAGCCAATAAGCATCAGTGCGGCGCCGCTGCTCGACGTGGTCGGCAACGTCATTGGCGGCGTCGAGACCTTTCGCGACCTGACAGTCGAAGAAACCTTGCGCAGACAGCTGATGCAGCGCTTCACTTTTGATGAGATCATCAGCAAGAGTCCGGCCATGCAGCGCTATTTCGATATTCTGCCGGATATCGCCCTGAGTGATTCCACCGTATTGATACTGGGGGAGAGCGGCACCGGAAAAGGCATCCTGGCCGAGACAGTGGTCAACTCCTCCTCGCGGCGGGATAAGCCATTTATATCGGTTAACTGCGGGGCTATTCCCGAGACCCTGCTCGAATCCGAGCTTTTCGGCTATAGATCAGGGGCCTTCACCGATGCCAGAAAAGACCGGGAGGGTCGTTTCAGCGCCGCCAACGGGGGCACCATTTTCCTCGATGAAATAGGCGACATTCCCCATTCCCTGCAGGTCAAACTGCTCCGAGTACTCGAAGAACATGTGTATGAACCGCTGGGTTCGAACGAATCCATAAAAGTCGATATCCGAGTCATTGCCGCCACCAACCGTGACCTCAAAAAACTGGTGGAGGAAGGGTTGTTTCGCGACGATCTCTATTACCGACTCAATGTGGTCAACATCACCTTGCCGCCGCTGCGCGATCGCAAGGAGGACATTCCCCTCCTGATCGACCATTTCATCGACAAGTTCAGGGCTGAAAAAAAGAAAGATATCAGCGGCATAAGCGACGCCGTATTGAGCCGCCTCATGCACCATTCCTTCCCCGGCAACATCAGGGAGCTGGAGAATGTGATCGAATATGGCTTTATCCTCTGTCCCGGAGGGCTGATCCAGGAGCATCACCTGCCCGATTCGTTTCACCAGGATGAACCATCGGCAGGCTTCAACCAGGGCCTGCAGAACGGTGGGCTCAGCCTGGAACAGATCGAAGAACAGGCGATCCTTGGCGCCCTGCAGCGCAACAAATGGAAAAAAATGATGACCTGTCGGGAATTGGGAATCTCCAAGGACACCCTGCGCAGAAAAATCGAGCGGTACGGCCTGGAAAATCCCCTGGATGTGGCCTGAGTAGTCGTGGAGTTAGACGGGTGCCTGGCAAAATTAGGTTCTTGGCTCAAGATCCGGACGGGCGGGGCAATGTTGCCGCAGGCATATGGGAACGTCCGAGGCGAAAATGCGTGCGCCCAAGGCAGAGATTGAGCACCAAGATATTTTTTGAGACAGCTAATGAGACTCAGCTTTGAGGCAGCTCCCGCAGACCCCGTCCACCCGTATTTCAATCCGTTCAATCTGCCCCGGGAAGGTCTTTCTGAGGCTATCGGATGAGAGATCGAGACTGCCTGGATTGAGACAATCCATGCGGCCGCAGCGGGTGCAGTAAAAATGATGGTGCGGCGCGTGATTGCCGTTCGGAGCCAGGCCGAAATGGGCAGCTCTGCCCCCGGCGCTCAGGCGCTCCACCAATTTGTAGTCGACCAGCAGTTCCAATATCCGGTAAATGGTGACTCTGTTGATGGAATGGCTGCGCTCGACCGTACTGAAGATTTCGGCAGCGGTGAGGGGAAAGCGGTTGTTGCCGATGACCTCAAGCACCCTGATCCTGTTGCCGGTCGGTTCCAAGCCCACCGCTTCCAGCAGACTCCGATAATCGCATTCCATGCACATGGCGCCCCTACCCCGACATTTCCCTGTGCGACTTGAGCATCAGCCGCCGTTTGTTCAGAACGATAAGCCTGTCCAGGACCAGGGACAGGAAAAATCCCGTGCCGGCTAAAAAGATAATGGCAGCCCCGGAGGTCAAATCAAACCGATACGATATCCACAGGCCTCCGGAGGTGCAGACCATCCCCAGAACGCAGGAATAGAACATCATCTGAATAAGTGATTTTGTATATTTTTCAGCTATATAGGGAGGGATTGTCAAAAGGGCGATAACCAGTATCAAGCCGACCACCTGCACCATCATGACCACGGTAATCGCCACGATGCCAATCAGCATGTAATAGAGTCGTTTCACCGGGACGCCGCGCACCAGGGCAAATTCCTCGTCATAGGACATGACCAGCAGATCGTTGAAAAAATAGAAAACCAGCAGCAGAATTCCCCCTCCGGCTATGGTCATTATCAAAAGATCGGATCGCGGAACGCTGAGAATCGAGCCGAACAGGTAACTCATCAGGTCGACGTTGTAGCCCGGAGTCAGGTCGATAAGAAGAATCCCCACCGCCATGCCGACCGCCCACATCACGCCGATGATGGTATCTGCCCGCTGCTTGGAACGGCTGGAGACGG
>JARRLH010000269.1:3317-7876 GCA_037387205.1 Desulfofustis sp. | reverse complement strand
CCCCAGGAAAAACGCCAGACCGATGCCGCCATAGGCGCTGTGGGCAATACCTCCGGAGAGAAACACAAGACGGTTGACCACGATGAGCGAACCGATCACGCCGCAGATGACACTGGCCAGCAGTCCGGCCAGCAGTGCGTTGCGCATAAACTCGAAGTGCAGCGCCTCAATCATTTGTCACCCCTTCCGGCAGAGATGATGGACCAGGAGCAGACACCGGGAAGGTTACCGGACAGGAGTCATATACCGAACAGGCGTACACCGCATCGAACAGTTCACCTGAACTTGCAAAAGCCTGGTGGTAATGGAGCCGTTTGTTCACGCAGGCCACTGATTTGGCGTAGGCGGATACCGACAGCAGGTCATGGCTGACCATCAGAATGGTCAGCTCTTTGTTCAACTCCTGGAGCAGCTGGTAGAATTCGGTCTGCCCCCGACTGTCGATCGAGGCAGTTGGTTCATCGAGCACCAGAAGCTCCGGCTCAGTCACCAGAGCCCTGGCAATCAGGACCCGCTGGCGCTGCCCCCCCGAGAGGTCGCTGATTTTGCGCCCGGCAAATTCGCTGATTCCCATCTTCTCCAGCGCCGCCAGTCCATCCCTCCGATCCTGCTGTGACCTTCCAAAGGGCAGCCGGTTCTCGGGCACGTGTTTGCCCATGATTACCACATCGAGCGCCGTCGCCGGAAAACTCAGATTATGATCGATCTGCTGCGGAACATAGCCGATCTCCAGTCCCTTTTTTCCCGGTTTTCTGCCAGTCAGCCGCACCCTGCCCCGGGTCGGCTTCAACAACCCGATAATCAATTTGACCAGGGTGGTCTTGCCCCCGCCATTGGGACCCACCACCGCGATAAAGTCACCCTGGGCAACGACCAGGTCTATATTGTGCAAAACTTCCTTGCCGCTATAGGAGAAGCAGAGATCGGTGATATCTACAATTGTGTCATTCATTGCCGGCCTGATTAACGCAGTGCAGCGGCCATCTTGTCGGCCACCATCTTCATATTGTCGAACCAGTCCTCACCCAGCGGATCGATCAGCACCACCTGCGCTCCTATTTCTCTGGCGATTACTTCGGCGCTTTTTCTGGAGAATTGGGGTTGGGCAAAGATTACCGAAATCTTTTCCCGGCGGGCAAGTTCAATCAAGGCCTTTAGATGTGCCGGTTTCGGGCTCTTACCCTCAATTTCCACCGCCACCTGCTGGAGATCATATTCGCGGGCAAAGTAGCCCCAGCTGGGATGGAAGACCATGAATTTCATGCCTGACTTGTCACTCAGAATGTTCCTTAGCTGTGTATCAAGTCGATCAATTTTCTCGATAAAACGTTGCGCGTTGGTCTGATAGGTTGCCGCGTGCTGCCGGTCCAGGGCTGCAAGATTGGTCCTGATAATCCCCACCTGATGTTTAACCAGCGTCGGGGAAAGCCAGATATGAGGATCCAGGCCGGCCTCATCTTCCTGGTGAGCGCCGGGGATATCTTCTTCATGGTCTTCATGATGGTGGTCATCCGCCATGGCCATCCTGTCAACCCCTGCCTCGGTGTGAACCACCCTCATCTCAGGGTTGATCTTGGTTATTCTATCCAGCCAGGCTTCCTCGAGGGCAATGCCAATGGTGAAATAGGCCCGGGCCTCAGCCAGTTTTCTCATCTGCGACGGTTTCGGTTCATAGGTGTGAGGGCTTGCCCCTGGGGGAACCATCACTTCAACGTTGAGCAGATCGCCGCTAATTTGTTGCACAAAATATTTCTGGGGAAGAATCGAGACAAACACGGTCGCAGAAGCACTTGCCCTCCCCGGCAGACCAGCCCCGCAAGCACATGCAACGAACAGTACAGCACACCAAAGGTTTCTTTTCATACTAATCTGGCTCCGATAACAGCGGCAAAACGGTTTATGCAACTTTGTTGCACGGTGGTTAACTGATAACCACCCGGGCGGCAGCACGCAAGGCCCTGCCTCCCACCGCTGTCAGAATCTCTGGTCGGCGATCTCTCCCCTGGCGGGCTCTCGCCATGCGTACCGATCAGCTGCTGCACCGCCTCATGTCTATGGAGCTGAGCAAACGGGAAACTCCCTATTCCATATGGGGGCCGAGAATCATGTCCTTGTATCCGAGCCCCGCTGGAATGCGCGGGTAGAGCATTTCATCGACATCGGTGACCACTTCGAGAAAGGAAGGCCCTTCAGCGCTGATGAAGTCTTCCAGCCCCTGCTTCAGCTCGCCGCGTTTTTCGATTCTGCGGCTATAGGCGAAAGCCATCTCCTGGGCAACATTGGCGAAGCTTATATCGGTGATCTTCTTGGTACCCACGTGGGACCCGCCATATATGAGATCCTGAATATTTCTGACCATGCAGTCGCCATGATTGTTGAGCAGCAGTATTTTTACCGGAAGCTGATACTTGCCGATGGTGAAGAGTTCCCCCAGATTCATCAGCAGGCTGCCGTCTCCGTCGATGGCGATAATGGTGTCATCCGGGTTGGCGTAGTGGGCTCCGATCGCGGTCGGCACGGCGAATCCCATTGTGCCGTAGCCGCCCGAGGTCAGAAAGGTCTTGGGTTTGAGAGAAATCAGGTACTGGGCGGCAAACATCTGATGATTGCCGACACCGGTGGTCACCTTGGTGTCTTCGGTGAGCATGGTGGAGAGAAACTCCATTACCTCGGACTGCTGGATGAGAGGATTTTCCCGGTCAAAATTGAGCGGATGATCCTGCTTGAGCTTGAACGCATATTCCTGCCAGGGACCGATATCAAGTTTAATATCATGTTTTTCGGCGTAGTTGAGCAAATCGTCCAAAGCAGTTTCCGCCTTGCCGATGAAGGAAAATTTAGGGTTTCTGGAAAAGCGCACCTCCTGAACCTTTTCCGGATTAACATCAAAATAGGCGATATCAGCCTCCAGTCCGGCCTCGCCAACCTTCTGCTGCACCCGGTCGTCCCAGCGAATCCCGAAAGCAACGAACAGGTCGGTCTCCTGAATGGCCATATTGGCGGCCGGCACTCCGAACATACCGAGCATGCCCAGGGCCCAGTCGCCCTTCTCGTTGAGAATCCCCTTGCCCATCAGACTCCAGATGGAAGGGACCCTGTAGCGCCGGTTGAAGGCCCTGATGCGCTCACTGGCCGACTCCGTGTTGAGCCCGCCGCCGATGTAGAGCAGCGGTCGTTTGGCCTTCTGCAGCAGTTCAAAAAACTGCTTGCACTGATTTTCACCAAGGTGCCGCTCCTCGTCGTATTTATGTCGAAATCGTTGGGCCTCGATGGCTTTGTAGTCACCTTCATTTTTCTGGATATCAAATGGAAAATCGATCACCACCGGCCCTGGTTTTCCCGATTTGGCCAGGAAATAGGCATCTTTGACGATTTCCTCGACGTTCTGAAGTTCGGTGACCAGGATCACTTTTTTAGCCGCGTCTTTGAAAATCGAGACGACATCGATGGTCTGGAACACATCGGTTCCCATCTGGCCCTGGGCGACCTGTCCGGCAAAGACCAGGAGCGGAATCGAGTCGGCGTTGGCATCGGCCACTGCGCTCAAGGTATTGGTGATGGCCGGCCCCGAGGTGACCACCGCAATCCCGACATCGTTGCTGGAGCGAGAGTAGCCGCCGGCGGCGAATGCGCATGACTGCTCGTTGGCATTGACCACAATCTCTATGCCAACCTCGTCGATGGCGTGGAACACCGGCAGAATGGTGGCCCCTGAAAACCCGAATACCTTCTTTACCCCGAGGTCAACGAAACTCTTAGCTAAGATCTGTGCATTATTCATGAAATTCCTCCGAATTCCTCACTGATATGATTGACGACGCCGCAGCTTCCCACCCGTCTTACTCATTTTTCCTTTTTGGGGAGGCTACACTATAGGCGATGTGGATTTATCTGGAAAGAAACTCCTGGATGCGCCGAACGCCCTCCGCCATGTTTTCTATACTGTTGGTATAGGCAAAGCGGACGTGTTTTTCCGGGCTGTGGACACCGAAATCTTTTCCAGGCGTTATTGCAACACCCTGGTGTTCCAGAAGATCATAGGCAAAATTGAAACTGTCGGCAGTCAGCCCGGAGCTGTCGGCATAGAGATAGAATGCTCCCTGCGGCGTCACCGGTATCTGAAAACCGATGTCCTGCAAGGCCGGCAGCAGAAAATCCCTTCTTTTCCTGAACTCCTGCCGCCGCTCTTCGAGAACACCCAGACATTGGGGGCTAAAGGCCTCCAGGGCCGCATACTGTGATATCGAAGTACAGGACAGAAACAGGTTTTGCGCCAGGGTGTCGAGACTCTTCACATAGGCTTCCGGAGCCACTACCCAGCCCAGCCGCCAGCCGGTCATGCCGAAATATTTTGAAAAGCTGTTGATGACGAACAGGTCATCAGCCAGTTCCAGCGCCGAATATCCCTTACTGCCGTAGACCAGGCCCTGGTAGATCTCATCAACAATGAGATGCCCGCCTCGTTCTTTGACCGCCGCGTGAATGCGTGCCATCTCTTCTCGTTCCACCACGGTCCCGGTAGGATTTGACGGGGTGGCCACCATCACCGCCCTCGTTTT
>JARRLH010000269.1:0-3218 GCA_037387205.1 Desulfofustis sp. | reverse complement strand
TCCAGCTATCACCGATCTGAGTGCTGCTGAGCTGATAGTTGGTATCGGCGTCAACCGGTATTCCCACGGGAACTCCGGAGACCAGTTCGACAAAGTTCTTATTGCACGGATACCCTGGGTCGGTCATCAGCACCTCTTCTCCCGGGTCGATCAGCACGCTCATCACCAGTTGCAAAGCACCGGATGAACCAGGAGTGACGATGATCCGGGCGGGATCGACAGAAATCGACAGCGAGCGGTCATAGTGGTCGCTGATCGCCTGCCGCAGCTCGGGTATCCCGGTGGCCGCGGTGTAGCCGGTATGGCCTGCGTACAGAGCATTCTTGCCTGCCTCGATCACCGTTTCAGGAGTGGCAAAATCCGGTTCTCCCACTTCCATGTGGATCACCGAACGTCCCTCCGCTTCCAACTGCTTGGCCCGGGCCAGCAGATCCATTACATAGAAGGGAACGATCCGTTCCATCCTCGCGGCTGTTCTCCAAGTGCTCATGCGCTTTTGCAAAGTTCCTGTGTGGTTTGCTCAACTCACCCGATGGGAGTCATCGAGTTCCCGGTAGAGGGCCAGGATACCCGAGCGAGTCAGTTTTTTTATTCCCAGAGGTTTCAGTAAATCCACCATGGCATTTATCTTGCCTTCGTTGCCGGTCACTTCGACGATATAGGAATCGCTGCCGGCATTGACCACCTTGCCGTTGAATATTTCCACTACCTGCAGCAGTTCGGAACGGTTCTCCGAGGTGACGGCAACGCTGATCAGAGCCATCTCCCTCCTGACGGCCTTCTTTTCGTTGGTCATGTCCCTGAGCTTGATTACATCAATGAGCCTCTCCAGCTGCTTCTGGATTTCGATATACTGATCCGGAGTCGCCTTGGTCTTTATCGTAATTCTCGAGATTTCGGGATCGTGGGTCGGCGCCCCGCAGATGCTCTCCATGTTGTAGCCTCTGCCTGAAAAAAGTCCTGTCACCCGTGATGTAACCCCAGGTTTATTGGCTACCAGCATTGTCAGTACATAGAATTGTTCTTCCATCTATTTCTCCCTTATGGCTGTGGGCGATCTGGGAAATCGGTGATTCCTTGAGGCACCCTGGCGATTCGGGGCGTCTCCAACGGTGAACCATTTTATGCAGTGCAATCTACCCGCAAACCAGTGGCGATGACAATAGAATTTCTGATGAAATAGGTGGGCAACGAAGAGATCCTTCGCGCTCCCGGCAAAGGGTGCCGGATGAGGGTACAGAAGGGAAAAACAGGGTGCTTGCAGCGTGGGGATTCAGCTCGATGAACTTTTTTTGCCGTTGCCGACAGCACCGTTCTGCCGTTTGGCTATGTCCTGCTCCTTGGCAATCTTTTCCGCCTCGGCATCACCGGCCAGCCGCAGAGTCTTCGGTACGGCAACATCGACACTGGCGGTGCACGATTCACATACTTCCCTTGGACAGTCGGTGATCTCCCAGCAGGGGGCGTAACGCAACAGCTTTTTGATACCGGGAATGGAAATCCCCTCATCATGAATCATCTTGCGAATACAGCCGATCCAGGTAATGTCGTTGGCCGAAAAGAATCGGCGGTTGCCCTTGCGGGCAGGCTTTACCAGACCTTCATCCTCATAAATCCTCAGAGTCCGGGGATGCACTCCCAGGATCCCCCTATTGAATAGACCGGCGTATCCGGAGTGATCGGCTGGACTTCCACATTTTTATTAGATGTCATGATTCCACCTTAGATGAGGTCGGAAACGCCTTCTGGTCTCTGTGCCATCCCGGCAGAGCGGCACGGCACAGAGACTTTGAGCACCCGTGTTCAGTGATCCTCGCTCAGGTGGCCCCGGAAGAGACGCTCACCGGCAAGGAACAGGAATCCGCAGAAAGCAAAGCCGCCTATGGTAATCAGCCACTCGTGGAGACTCGGTGCATAGGTGAACAGGTGCGGATAGTCGACCAGTCCCAATCCATGATAATGGGGTACCAGCTGACCGACGATCACCAGATCGTAGCGCATGAAGAAAATACCTATCATGCCTGCCACCGAGGCGATGAACAGAACCCTCATGTTGTTGCCGCGCACTGCCAGAATCAGCGTAAAGGGTATGAGCATGCCCAGCGCCACCTCTCCAACCCAGAAATTGATCGCATAGGGGCCCGACAGAAGCGCCTGCATGGCTTCATATTTTCCGGGGGGATTGCCGGTAACGCCGGCAATCATCTTCCAACTGGTGAAAAAGAGAATAACAGCCATCATCAGAGCGCCCATTTTGGCAACGCTGCTCAGCGACTTTTTCATGTCGTCGCTCATTTGCCAGCCGTTTGCCCGGTAGGCCAGATAGGTGAAGAAAATGATCGCCACACAGCCGGACATGGCCGCCGAGGTGATGAAATAAATGGGCATGTACGGCCCATGCCAGAATTCACGGGCATTGAGCAGACCGAAGACCGCTCCAAGGTTCGAGTGGGCCACGACACCGGTCAGCAGACCGGCCAGACCGAACATGGTCGCCGTCCTGTGCTGTTCCTTCTGGAGCATGACGAACTCGATCATCATAAAGAACAGGTAGGCGCCGTAGAGCGTGCCCATCCACCAGATGTTGGAAGTGGGGTTAGCTCCGATAACGTTGCCCACCGGCATCCGCCACGAATTCTCGATCTCAAAGGCAATGACCAGAAAGCCGGCGACGATGGTGGCAATCGATAAAAAGACGGCCCGTTTGGCTATGGGATTGAAATCTTTGAATCCAAAGACATGGCCGACGGCAGAAACAATACAGAGTCCGGTAGAGGTAACAACGAAAAATACGTAGGCGGCAATTAACACTCCCCAGGGCACATCCCTGGTTACTCCGAAGGTGTGCTCATGCCCGGCCATGATCGAATGAATGCCGAACGCGACACCAACCATGGTCAGAAGTCCGCAAAGCATCACTGCCGTGGTGTATTTCCACGATACAGTTGACTCCAGTCCCCCTTCCTGTGGCAGAATGCCCGCTAAAAGATTATTCATCACATGCTCCTTTCTTTCCCTTTTGAATTATCTGTCAGTCTCAATACGTTGTGTGATCAACACTGTTTTCAGCAGTCTTCAGCCGCGGTTTGATCTTAAGATCATACAAAGTGTGAAGCGCTGCCCCGCCAATCCAGAAAACCATAAATAGTATGCCGTCCATCTCTTTACTCCCCGCATGGGTATTGAAGAACTACTGCCGGAAGGCAGCCTGATTCGGA
>JARRLH010000268.1:0-4567 GCA_037387205.1 Desulfofustis sp. | reverse complement strand
CCCCAAACCAGGGAATCGATACGGTGCAGCCATAGCGGTGCACGACCGCCGGGTGAGCGACCGAAACCAGCTCTATCAGCCTCGAGACATAGCCGCATTCCAGCGGCTCGGTGGCGAAGCGCGTCTCTAAGGTGTGCAGGTGGTCGCCCCCCAGGACCGTGCTGTCGCCATACCAGAGCAGGGCGCGGTAATAGCGGCGGTAGAGATCGGATGCCAGCTCGGAGCCAACCTGGGCAACCGAACCGACAACACCGCGCATGCCCAATACCCAGAGAGGGGGATCGTCTGTTTCGTACTCGAGCGCGGGGATCAGTTCCCGGTGCTTTCCCTGGGGGGTATGATCCGCCAGAACCAGCCTCGGCCTGTAGAGCGCCACCAGCTGACGGATTTGTTCGGCCCGCAGGTGCCCAAGCTCTTTATCTTCAAATCCTCCCGGTCCCTCGATCCCGCTTGATCTGCCGTCGATCACCACGGTATCGTAAGCCGGCAGTTTAATCCAGTCCAGCTCCACCTCGCCGATCAGCTCCTGGGTAAGGGGGCAGCCGGTGAGCAGACACACTTTAAGATGAGGGTAGATCCTTCTCAGCGCCATGCCGATGGCAGCCGATCTGCTCACGTGCCCGAGCCCTCTGCCGTCGTGGCCGTAGATCAAAATGTCCAGTCGCGAGAGATCCATCTCCAGTCCCACCTAATTGAATAGCCGCCGGGCCTGCCAGTATCGCTCATACCAGTAAGGATCGGTGATTTTTGAGATAGTCACGCCCACGGTTGTCGAAACGTGGAGAAAGCGGTACTTCTCCAGGTAGATACCGATATGACGGTCATTCCACCCGGTCTTGAAAAATATCAGATCCCCCGGTCGCAGCCCCGAACCGGCAACAAGGCCGCCGAGGCCCGCCTGCTGCCTGGTGGTTCTGGGCAGCTTGATCCCGAACTTCTGTTGATAGGTAAGCTGCACGAAAGCCGAACAATCTATGCCCTTTCTGCTCTGCCCCCCGCTGCGATAGGGCACCCCCTGCCAGGTAACATACTGGCTCAACAAACGGGTTTTTACTTCAGCCTGACTCAACCCCAGCGAGGGAAGCCTCACCGGCGGCTCCACGGTCTGCCGGCCACACCCTCCAACCAGGGCGAGCACCGCGAGCGCCAGCAGCACGATCACCGTGGAGTCGCCTGGCCGGCTGAGTTTTCGGGTCAGCGTTCTGGTGAGCGGCGGTTTCATGGTCTTCCGATATCAGTCAGCACCTTTGGGTACCACAAGGGATAGGTGCAGATCGCACACATTGGTGTTGGTCGGACCGGTTTTCAGCAGACCATCTATTTTCTCGTAAAAATGGTACGAGTCGTTGTCGTTCAGATAGGCACCCAGATCAAGTTGTGCCGACCTCGCCCGATCCAGCAGTTCCAGATCGGCAAAAGCCCCTGCCGCATCAGTCGGTCCATCGTTGCCGTCGGTTGAAGCGGCCAGAAAGGAAACCTCGGGGCAGAGCGCTTCGTGCCGCTCCATTTCCATCAGGTAGGCCAGGGCCATTTCCTGGTTTCGCCCCCCTTTGCCGCCTCCCCTGATCTGTACCACCGGCTCCCCTCCCGAGAGAATACAGACCGGCGGACGGGCAAGGGTGGACTGTACCGCGCAATCGATGGCGATGCCCGCCAGAATCTTGGCAACCTCTTTGGCTTCGCCGACAATTCTACTGGTCAGGCGCACCACTTCATAGCCCCGCCGCCTGGCCTCCTCGGCCGCAGCATTCAAGGCACCCGTATTGGTTCCTATGAGGATATTTTCAGTCAGTGCCAGGGCCTCATGACCCGGTTTCAAGGTCTCCTCCACTTCCCCCCTGAGCCCGCTTTCCAGCATGCGGCGAACCGGCTCCGGAATGCGGCTTTCTATCTGGTACTTTGCCAATATTTTCCAGGCGTCGCCATAGGTTGTCGGATCACTGCAGGTGACCCCGGAGGCAATACTGGAGAGCGCATCGCCGACCACGTCGGAGAGAATGAAATTGACCGAGCGGGCCGGGGCCAGACTCTTCAGAAGGCGGCCGCCCTTGATCATCGACAGGTGCTTGCGAATGCAGTTTATTTCTTCGATATCGGCACCGCAGGAGAGCAGCAGACCGGTGGTTTTCTGCTTGTCCTCGAGGCTCAGGCAATGGTCGCCAGCGCAGTAGGGAAGTGGAATAAGTGCTGACCCGCCGCCTGAGATAAGTGAGATTACCAGGGTGTGCCCGTCAGCCTGTTCGGCAATGGAAATGATTCTCTCTGCTCCGCGGCGGCCGTTTTCATCGGGCACCGGGTGATCGGCTTCGACGGTCTCGATGCGCTCGAGTTTTTCCACATGGCCGTATTTTACCACGATCAAACCGCCGTCGAGGCGGTCGCCGAGAATCCGTTCCAGGGCCAGAGCCATCGGCGCAGTCGCCTTACCGGCGCCGATGGCAATCACTTTAGAATAGTTGTCCAGGTTAATCGAGTGCAGGCTCTGATCGAGTCTGACAGTCAATATACTGCCGTCAAAGCTGACATGATCAATCAGCATCCGATAGGGATCGACCCGATTCAGGCCGGCTTTGAAGATGGCGTTGAGGTCTTCTCTTCTTGCTGAATACACACTGGGCTCCTTGTCGAGAATCATTCAAATTACGCTCAGGATAAGTGTAGTTTCCACACTATACTGTTATTCTACACCTTTATCCAGTAGAGCAAGCCGAGCTCTTTCCTTCACTGTGAGCTATTTTGGAGAAATAGGATTTTCGTTCAAGAGCAAGGCGCGCGGAAGGATGTTACCACATACATTAAGCCGCTATGATCAGGATAACATTTTTCCGCGAAACGCAAAGATTGGCCGAAAGACCATTTTTCCAGGTGGTCTTTAAGATTTCGTTGCGGTAAGGTGACCGAGGCCGTGTGCCCGATCGACGGGTGCTTCCAGGCCGCTGTCGAGCCCTGGACGATGAAAATTGCCTACTACATGCCTTTCAAGCCGCCCGACCACCTCAATCCTTCGGGCGATCTTGTTACCGGCCGGGAGCTGCAGGAATTTCTGGCGGGCCAAAACCACCGGCTGGACCTCGTCAGTTCCCTGAGAAGCCGGTGGGTCTACTGGAAACCTCACCATCTCATCCGGCACCGCTCTGAAGCCCGTCGAGTGTGCAGCGCACTGCGGCTTGAACCAGTAGATCTCTGGCTCACCTACCACACCTATTATAAGGCTCCCGATTTGCTCGGCCCCGTCTGCACCACAAAGCTCCGCCTGCCCTACGTGATATTCCAGGGGATATACTCCACCAAACGGAGACGAAGTGTTAAGACCCTGCCCGGGTTTATTCTCAACCGCAAAGCTCTGAAATCGGCACAGATGGTTTTCGCCAACAAGAAAAAGGATGAAAAGAATCTGCGCCGCCTGCTGCCCGGCGCGCGTGTGCGCTATATAGCCCCTGGACTGCAACCAGCTCAGTTCCCCTTCGATTCGCACAAGCGGCAGGAGGTGAGAGCGCAATGGCGGGCGGCAGACAAACAGGTGGTCCTGTCCACGGCGATGCTCAGACCCGGGGTAAAAACCGAGGGCATCAGCCAGGTCATAAAAAGCTGTGCTGAGCTGCACCGCCTGGGTCACAAACTTCTTCTTGTCGTCATCGGCGACGGCCGCACCCGTCCTCAACTGGAGGACGAAGCCCGCAGAAATCTCGGGTCCGCCTGCCTGTTTCTCGGCAGAATCGAGCGCGCTGAGCTATACCACTATTACAGCGCCGCTGATCTGTTCGCCTTTCCAGGAATCGAGGAATCGCTCGGCATGGTCTACCTCGAAGCCCAGTCAACCGGTCTGCCGGTGGCCGCGTACGGTGATTGGGGTGCTTCCGAGGCGGTTATCAACGGCCAGACCGGGCTGCTCACCCCGGCATCCAGGCCGGAAGAGTTTACTGCCTCCATCAGGCAGCTGTTGAACAACCCGGAATTGCGAACAACAATGGGCGAAGAGGCCACGCAACACATACTTCGCCACCATGATCTGCACAAGAACTATGCGCTGCTCTCCGCTCAACTTGAGGAGATCGTCCGCAGCCAGATCTCTGGCCCGGTCTAAAACCTGCCGGAACACCTTACAATTTTGCTTATTTTCACTAGAATATCCAAAACTGTCGTCCAGTGGTCTTCAATGAAGCTGCACACCCAGAGCCAGAAATGAATACTAAGATTTATCAGACTGTCGCCTGTGCCGGTGCGCTTCTGCTCGTCTTCCCCCTGGCCGCCAGGGCCGCCCAGACAGACAACGAAATTGCCTGGGGGCTCCTGTTCATGCAATTAATGGGCGGTCTGGCGCTCTTTCTGTCCGGTCTCGACCAGCTCTCCGACGGTCTGAAAAAAGTTGCCGGTGACGCCCTCAAAGTAATGCTGGCCCGCCTGACCACCAACCGGGTGAGCGGTGCCATTACCGGTGCAGTGGTGACCGGCATTCTGAACTCCTCCTCGATCACCACGGTATTGGTGGTCGGCTACGTGACGGCCGGCATCATGACTCT
This sequence comes from Desulfofustis sp., assembly GCA_037387205.1. Classification (GTDB taxonomy): domain Bacteria; phylum Desulfobacterota; class Desulfobulbia; order Desulfobulbales; family Desulfocapsaceae; genus JABDQA01. The sequence goes on along the minus strand of JARRLH010000268.1, from coordinate 47 downwards.
TTCCCAATCGGTTGGGGTCATAATGGTAGCAAATATCGGCTCCACCG
>JARRLH010000267.1:0-7875 GCA_037387205.1 Desulfofustis sp. | reverse complement strand
GGAACCGTCCTCGAGGAAAGCCTCGACATCGAGGAAAAAAATCTGGAACAGGCCGCTGCGCAGAGCCTGATGGACGAATGGCTTCAGTTTTACCAGCGGTTGCCGGCAGAGCAGCTCGAGCAAGCGATCCAGATAGTCACGGTTCCTGAGTACCCCGTACACTATCTTCATTGCCAGCTGCCTGTCTTGGCGCCCAAGTCCAGCCTGCTGCCCGACCCTGTCAAAGACCGCGGAGACTGGCTGCCGGGTCTTGGCCAGTTCGCAGAGAGTCAAGACTGCCACTAATCGCGGATTCGCATTCATGGGGATCGTGTTGTGAGTGGATGCCTAAACGAGGCAATGACGGGTACCGACCACGCCCGCAGCAGCCCTGATCGGCTTTCCGCAGGACCCTCACCCTGCTGGTGTCTCAGTATAATCATCATCGGAAAAGAGGGCGAGCGACATGAACAAGCGCGGTGAGAAAATGACGCCAGCTGCTGGACAGCCGACTTCCTTACTGTTAAGGTAATTTCTCGACGATAACGAGTCACCGACAGGAGAAACGGACAGATGACGAGGATGGGACACCTCGGCCGGGTGGGACGGCTGATCATTGCGGCATTTCTCATGCCGCTGCTGGCAGCGGCTGCGGCCTCGGCCTTCACCTTGGATCAGGTGCGGCTCCGTGATGAACTTCTTTGCGGTGTGGCGTCGGATCTTCCCGGTTTTTCCAAAGCCGACCCCGAGGGAACCTGGCACGGCCTCAATGTCGATATCTGCAGGGCTGTTGCCGCGGCTACCCTGGGCGACGGCGGCAAGGTAAGGTTTGTACCGCTCAATGACAACGACTCGATTACGGCCCTGCTGTCCGGCGAAGTGGATCTATTGTCGATGAATAAGGAGTGGAACCTGAGCTATGACACCTCCGTGGGCATCAATTTCTGCGGGGTCAGCTTTTTTGATGGCCTCGGGTTCATGGTGCCGGTAAAGGCCGGGGTCGCCAGTGCACTGGAGTTGGGCGACAGCTCCATCTGCATCGATCCGCGAGAACCAGTCCAGGCAGAGCTCGAAAATTTCTTTGCCAGTCATAATATGGCGTACCGGAATGTCGATTTCGACGGTGTGGAAAGTTTCTTCCAGGCGATCCAGTCCGATCAGTGCGAAGTAATCAGCGCCAACCTGTCACGCTTGCCGATGCTGCGGCTGGGCTTCTCTCAGCCGGAATCCTATCAAATCCTCCCGGAAACCATTTCCAGAAGACCACTGGGTCCGGCCGTGCGGCAGGGCGATGACGGGTGGTTCAATGTTGTCCGGTGGGTTCTGTTTATCCTCAAAATTGCCGAGGATGAAGGACTGAACTCTGTCAACCTGGAGGCCATGAATGCGACCACCGATCCGGCTGTCAGGAAACTGCTCGGGCTCGAAGGCATCAAGGGAAAAGGGCTTGGGCTGACCGACGACTGGGTCGCTCAAGTCATCGGCCAGGTCGGTAATTACGGTGAAATTTTCGAGCGTAACCTGGGCCGCAATTCACCCTTCATGATGGAGCGTAACCTCAATCAGCTGTGGAGCCGTGGCGGGCTCCACTATGGCCCTGCAGTCAATTGATCCGCATATTCACTGGCAGGGGAATGCCTTCGCACTTCCCGAATCCGCCGTCCTGCTCGGCTCCAGTTCCGCCTGCAGGAAGCAGGGGTTTGTTCTGGGAGACAGGACCCTTGCCCTGCAGTTCCGTCCTGAAATGACCAGCGCAGGAGCACTGCGCCCACTGTGTGTGCGGCTGCTGACCCGGCTCAGAGTTCCGAAATCGATTCGAACAGCTCGCTGTCAGCCTCTATCTTCGCCCGATTGCCAATAATCGCCCGGTAGCGGTTCTCGGTCATTGTGTCGATCCGTTCGGCGAATGACCGCAAGTCTTCCACAGTAGTGCTGGTGATCTCCTGGAGCCGCTGTCTCTTGTGTTCGGCGGTGATCTTGCAGAGATACTCGTTGCGCGCGGTCACACCTTTGGCGGCGGCACTTTGATGGGGATCGAAATTCCCATAGGTGCCGATAACCAATTGTTCAAGTACCTGAGGGGACAGGTCAATTCCAGCGACCACGTCTGGCAGCCGATCGTAGGCAGCATAGGTCTTCCTGACCTGGGGATCGCGATAGCTGATCATTGCCAGGTTGCCGGTGATCGAGCTGAACTGGATGAAACAGCCGTAGGCGCCGCCGATCTGGCGGATGCTATTCCACAGATAATCGCGGGAAAGGTAGGTTTTCAATACCTCGAAAGAACCTTTGTAGCCGCTGCCCGAGGCAAACAGGTTGCCTCCCTGGACGGCAAAGACAACTTCGGCGGCGGTTATGAACGCCTCGTTGCGCACAAAATCAAATGCCGGGGGACTTATTGGCTCCACGGCGGGGTGCTCTGGAAGCGCATCGACAAATCGCTGACCGAAGGTTTTGAAACGTTCGATCTCCTGATTTTCACCGGTAAAAGAGATAACCATATTGGTGCGGTTGAGAATCCTCCCCGCCATCTGCTCCAGCATTGCCAGAAATGATTCTTCCCGGCTTTGGTAGTCGAGGGCCAGCTTTTTAAGACTGCGGTAGGCGGTCACACCGCTATACAGTTCCTGATACCTCCCTGCCGAACCGAGATGAGAAAAAACCCGAGTCGAGGCCAGCCCGTAGCCTTCGCTCTGGGTGCTGTGCTCGGCCCAGGCGAATTCACGGCGGACAATTTCACCAATGCGGCCGCGATCATTCAGGGACAGATCTGCAAATATATCACTGAGCAGGTCGATGCCTTTTTCCAGGTACTCGGGCAACATTTTGGCATTCACCCATAAGATTGGTTGCACAGAGTCAGGGGTGCCAAAAGTCGTATAGGTGTTGATTGAATGATTCAGGCCCCCGGTGCAGGTGGCGACCTCCTTGGCAAATTGCATGTAATCGAGCTTGCTGGTACCGATCTCGGTGATGATCGTCCCAAAAAGATCGAGCAGGGGATAATACTCGCGGGGCAGGGTGGAGAGATCGAAGCCAATGTCAAGATAGGAAATGCGATTCGTCGGCAGCTCACTGATCAGGGTCTGCCGGCCGAAAAACTGCTCGGGACTGACGACATGAAAGTCGGCGCGATCGGGAAGATCCGTTAATTCAAGCTGAGGGAGTTTGGCCAGGGTCGCATCGTCGTTGGCCTTTTGCTGCCGGGCTACAAGCTCTTCGGTACGGGCCACCAGTGAAGTCAAGGCCTGCGAATCCAACTGGCTCTCGTAGCGGTTAATACGCTCCTGCTCCTCTTCAGCCGTCCGTCTGATTTTGTCAGGGTCTGGTTCCAGTACCACGGTGACGGTCGCCGGGTTATCAACCAGAGATGTTTTGATCAATTCTTCGAAATAGCCTTCGTTCAGCGCCTTGGCCCGGATAGACTTGAGTACCTCCTCGGTCTGCAGTGCGGCGAATGGATCGGTCCCGTATTTGAACGCGGCAAGGGCTTTGCTGAGAAGATCGAGGCCCCGCTGGGCCTTACTCGCGTCCTCGCGGACCCCGAATTCATATTTGTTTAGTTCAGCCACCAACAGATCTTTGGCCAGGCCACCGTGTACAATCTCTTCAAGGGCTTGCTGATAGACTTTGGCGAAGGTAGGGAGGTGCTTTTTTTCACTGCCCACCAGATAGGTGATCATCACCGTGTTGAAACATGAGGACGACAGGTAGAGTCCGCCGAAATCTTTACAGATTCCTGTGGACAAAATTTTATTCTTAAGGGGTGACCCATCCGAGTTGAAGAGGATGTTGGCGATCACCTGAAAGGCGCCGTTCCGCTCCCGCTCGGCCACGGTCCCGACATGAGTCCCGACGGCCAGATAGGTGCGTTCTTCGAGATCGGCCGCCTCCACGCCATAGTGGTCGCAAATGGTCACCGGGCTGGTGATCATCGAACCCAGATCGACCTGGGAGCGAGTTTCTCGGGTCTCAAACCTGCTGAGAAAGCGGTCGTCGAGAAATTCCAGTTCCTGTTCCAGTGGTGCGTCGCCGTAGACAAACAGGGTACAGTTACTCGGGTGGTAGTGTTTCCGGTGAAAATCGCAGAACTGATCGTAACTCAGATCGGGGATGACCTTCGGGTCTCCGCCGGACTCATGGGCATAGGTGGAGCCGGGCATCAGGCCGCCAAATATGTGATGGAATATGAGCCTGATCGGATCCGAGAAGGCTCCCTTCATTTCGTTGAACACCACGCCCTGCAGCTGCAAAGGGCTCTGCAGGCTTTCTTTATGGTAGTGCCAGCCCTCCTGCTCGAAGGTTTCAGGCTCGAGCAGCGGATTGAAGACCACGTCGCAATAGACATCCATCAGGTTGAAGTATTCCTTCAGATTGCGGGTGGCAAAAGGATAGTAAGTGATGTCAGCCCCGGTCATGGCGTTGAGAAAAGTCATCAGCCCTCCTTTGTTCATCTCCCCAAATACGTCTTTTACCGGATATTTCCGCGACCCCATCAGGACCGAGTGTTCAAGGATATCGGCGTTTCAGGGTAAAACCGGCGTCGGTGGTGGCTGAATTGGTCTGCATACAGGTCTTCTCAGTGGTTGATTTATTGGGCGTCAAATTGTTTTTTCCTAATCGTGCAGCAGGGTAACCGGACCGCTGTTGGTGATGCTGACTTCCATCATCTCCTGGAATTGACCGGTCGCTGTCTGGATCTTGTGCTTTTTCACCAGCTCAATGAATTTCCGGTACATGGGCTCAGCTTTTTCGGGTGGCGCCGCCGAGGAGTACCCGGGCCGCCTGCCTTTTCTGCAGTCCCCATACAAAGTGAATTGGGAGACAATAAGCATCTCTTTACCGATATCGACCAGGGATCGGTTCATTTTACCCCTCTCGTCCTCAAAGATTCTCAAGTGGACAATTTTGTCGGTCATCCACTGTATCTCCTTCTCGGTATCCTCTTTATGGATACCGAGAAGCACGACGAGGCCCGGGCCAATCGATCCGACCCTTGCGCCCCGAATCGAGACGGAAGCCTGTGAAACCCTCTGCACTACGGCTCTCATAGCGGTCTTTATCCTCTGTTATGTGGTGCTGCGATATGGTATATGAGAAACTCTATCCAGGTTCCTACTTAATCGCAGAGCACCTGTCAATCACCGAGCCCCCGCCAGGCGTCGGGCTGGCTGGTTGATATGGTGGGCGGTAAACTAAAAAGGTACTGCGCCGAGTGAAAAAGGGTGATTGACACTATGCAGATAACAACACTTGATCATCTGGTGCTGACGGTTGAAGATATTGCTGCCACCTGTGAATTCTATCACCGGGTTCTCGGATTTGAAGTCATCACCTTTGACGGCAATCGAAAAAGTCTGAGATTCGGAGATCAGAAAATAAATCTGCACCGGGCGGGCGCCGAGTTCCAGCCATGTGCCGGGCGACCGACTGCCGGGTCGGCGGATCTCTGTTTTGTTACCGACACGCCGATCGAAACGGTTATCGAGCATTTCAAGCAGTGTGATATCGTGATTGAGACGGGGCCGGTGGATCGCACCGGCGCCAGGGGACCGATACGCTCAGTCTATATACGTGATCCTGATGATAATCTCCTTGAGTTGAGCAATTACACCTGATGATATGACTTTGACAACCACTGCCGGCGCCGCGGCTTTGTGCAAAAATTTTGGTTCCCCGGAGGACCTCTGCGGAGGCCTGCGCAGCTGCAGACTTAAGGGGTGTCGAACTCGAGAAGCAGGGCGGTGATGTTGTCGCTGCCCCCATTGTGATTGGCCTGGTCAATAAGCATGGTGGCCTTGATTTCGGGTACCAGGTCATAGGACAAGATTTCCGCCATCTGCTCCTTTGCCACCATGGATGAGAGCCCGTCGGTGCAGAGCAGGAACACATCGCCCGGCTGCACGTCACTGCCGATCATATCGACTTCCAGTGTCTCACTGCTGCCGACAACCCTGAGAATCAGGTTCTTCAGGGCATGATTGTCGACCTGCTCCTGGCTGATTATTCCGAGATCCGCCTGTTCCTGGACGAAGGAGTGATCGGTGGTGAGTTGCACGAGTTCGGAGTTGCGCAGCCGGTAGGTTCTGCTGTCGCCGACATGGCCGATGACGATGCGGTCGTTCTGAAAAACCAGAAGTTCCGCGGTGCAGCCCATCCCCTTATGGGAAGGTTCCTGATCGACATGGGCGAGAATCCGCTCATGGGCTGACTGAAAACATTCCACGATCAGTTCAGGCAACGCATCGTCTGTCCGGTGGCGCTTGGGGGTGGACCCGAACAGTTCGACCACCGTATCGCGGAAAAAGGCGCTGGCCAGCTCGCCGGCGGCTTCGCCCCCCATGCCGTCGGCTACCAGGAAGTAGCCATCTTCATTGTTGACAAGACAGACGTCCTCATTATAAGAACGTACTAACCCCCGGTCACTCTCACAACAGGCGCTGATTTGCAAGGATGGTTTCATCGTCCGGGCGGGGTGTCGGATCAGCGGGGCGTATGGTGTAATCCGAAATTTAAGTGTATTGGATTGGAAACGTTGCTAATATCGGCGAAATGATAATCAAAATGGATTACCCGGGCAATCATTTTATGAGTGGTTTTACCCAGGCGACCATAACCGGCCTGGGTAAGCGTGTACCTCCATTTTATCTTCTGCGGGGCAGTTGATGGGGCTGGTAAAGCCGATGCAGTTCGGTGATAAATACCTCCTGCTCGACCAAATCGGGTCTGGCGGCGTGGCCGAAGTGTTTCGCGGCAAACTGACCCGGGACAAGGGGTTCGAGAAACTGATCGTCATCAAGAAACTCCTGGCCGAGCACAACAGCGACCGGGAAATGGTCGATATCTTTATCAGGGAAGCCCGTCTGGCTGCCCTTCTCCAGCACGAAAACATTGCTGCGACCTACGACTTTGGCGAGATAGACGGCGAGTATTTCCTGGCCATGGAGTATCTGTTCGGCAAGAACCTGCACTCGGTGATGGTTCGTGCCAGAGAACACCCAGAACTCTTTGGACTCAGTGAAGCCCTGGTAATCGGCTCCAAGATCTGTGAAGGCATGGAGTATGCCCATAACCTGACCGATCTGCAGCATAAACCGCTCAATATCGTCCACCGGGACCTGACCCCGCACAATATTTTTATCACCTATGACGGCAAGGTGAAAATCCTCGACTTCGGGGTCGCCAAGGCCGAGCTGTTCGATAACAAAACCAGGGAAGGGGTGGTAAAGGGAAAGATTTCCTACATGTCCCCCGAACGGCTCTCCGGCGAGAATGTTGATGCCCGTTCAGATATCTTTTCCATCGGTATCCTGCTCTATGAGATGATCAGCCGGAAAAGGATGTACCACGGCGACACCGCCGAGTTGATCAGAAAGTCTCTCACCGCAGAATATGACAATCTCAAAACTATTTTGCCGGACCTTGAGCCTGCCGTCTACCGTATTCTCGACCAGGCACTGGCAGTGGAAGTCGACCGCAGATACCAAAGCTGCGCCGAGATGCAGTCCGCTATCGACGATCTTCTTTTTCAGATGCAGGAGCGTGGCGGCCACCAGCTGCTGAAGGGAACGATTCGGAAGCTCTTCGCGCTGGAGTTTGGCAACGAGCACAAAAAGGTTGCCGAGGTACTCAGAATAGACGACGAACCTGGAGCTGGGTACGGCAAAACCGATATAGCCATCGTCAGGGATCACCGTTCTTCTGGAGAGGGAGCAGAAGAGGACAAGACATCGGTGCTGCTGCGTCGTCCGCCGGTGCACTTGATCAAGCTTTACTGGTCACGTCTGCGAGCCTGGGGAGAAGACAAATACCGGCTGGTCCGGGAGATGGCTGTCGAGCGGCGTGGCACCATCCCAGCGATGGCTGCCGGGGCAGCCCTGGTGCTGCTGGTGAGTA